>NZ_JAAHHS010000161.1 GCF_010692395.1 Moorena sp. SIO3H5 | reverse complement strand
ATACACTCTTGCGTATCAGTGGTGCTATTCAGGTAATCGAATAATTGCTAGCAAAAACTAATATGGCAGGGGAAAACCAAGCTCAAAGTCTTGACAAAGATGCTGTAAGTATCCTCACTAATTAACTAAAAGGAAAAGGTGAACCACATGGGATATCAACGGGCAAGCCAAACCAAAAACAACCAAACCACCCCAAAGGGAAAAACTGTTCAAGCCAAGCCAACCCCATTGGCTACCCATAGTCCGGTTCACCCCCTCCTGAAACTACAAAGCACCATCGGTAACCAAGCCGTAAATCGTCTCATCCAGACAAAAATGCAAGTGGGGGAACCAGATGATGTGTACGAAAAGGAAGCAGACAGTGTTGCAGCCCAAGTAATGCGCATGCCAGCACCACCAGTCCAAAATCAAACTGAGGAAGAAGAAATACAAACTAAGCCCATAGCCCTACAATTACAATCCGACGAAGAGGAAATACAAACCAAAGCAAATCCTGGTCAAACCCCAGCAGTATCCCCTAATTTAGAAACCAAAATCCAATCCCGACGGGGTACGGGTCAACCTCTGCCAGACTCTACCCGTGCTTTCATGGAACCCAGATTTGGGGCTGACTTTAGTGGGGTGCGGGTGCATACAGACTCTACTGCGGTACAGATGAATAAGGAGTTGGGAGCCCAAGCCTTTACCCATGGTAGGGATATTTTCTATGGTGCGGGGAAGTCTCCTGGTAAAAATAGTTTGACGGCCCATGAGTTGACCCATACAATCCAGCAGACCGGGGGAATTGAGGCGAAGGTAATTGATCAACAGGGGAATGGGGTCAATCCAGAATCTCACACCCTTGTCAAGGATACTGATATAAAACCAGAAGTCGAGGGGGAAAATACAGTTAACACAGAGGTAGTTGCACCTGAAGAAACTGCTGCTCCTAAGGCTGAAACAGCGCCAAAGCTGGAAACAAATGCAACATCGGTTAGTTCTAGAGTTTCTCCAGAGAAAAACCAGGAGGCAATGGCTCCAGAAGCAGCTAATCAAGGGATTAAAGCTGAGGTAAATCAAGAAACCACCGCAACACCTGCTGAAGCAACACCCCAAGAAACTACTCCTGCTTCCCCAGAGTCAGATCCAGATTTTCAAGCAGTGGTTGCTAAAGCTAAGGGAGTTGCCAATAAGCAAAAACAACACGCCCCAGCTAGTACAAAAGCGAAAGAAGCCCAAGCTGCAGCAGTAAGTCCAGACAAGGAAATAGAAAGCAAAGCCCAGGCCAATCAAGTGGGTGAGATGGCACAAGCTCCCACTCCTGGTTTTAATGCTGCTGCTTTCAAGGCTAAATTAATGGAGCGCATCAAGTCAGCAGCTCCGGAAACTCTTGAAGAAGCGGATCAGTTTAAGGAGAGTAACAAACTGGCTTCTGTCAAGAGCCAGATGCAAGATACCGTTAAGCAAGAGCAAACTGCATCTCAAGCACCCTTAGAACAGAAGGCGAAACAAGCACCCGATACCAGCAGTATTAAACCCAAATCAGTAACTCCCCTACCTGCCAATCAAGCCGGAGCAGTAACCAAAAATATTGGTGCTGATAAAGCGATTCCTAAAGCCAAGGGACAAGGTGAAGTGAAGGCACCCCTACAAGAAAGTAGCCAAAAACTTGACCAACAGATGGCTGAGGCTGATGTGACCACGGAACAGTTAGCTAAATCCAATGAACCCCAATTCCAAACTGCTTTAGCAGCGAAACAAGAGGCTCAAACTAATGCCAGCCAAGCACCCCAAGGCTATCGTCAGTTTGAACAAGACCAGTTAGCCCAAGCCCAAGGGGAAGCTGCAACCACAGCAGGAAAACAACTGCAAGGAATGCATGGCTCCCGCGCTCAGTTATTAGCTCAGGTTACCAATCAGCAAATTAAAGCTAAGGGTAAGGATGAGCAAGAACGAGCTAAGGTTGCTGGGGATATTCAAAAGATTTACAACCAAACTAAAACTAAGGTTGAGGACACTATCAAGGGCTTAGATGGTAAGGTTAATCAAGAATTTGACGCTGGTGCCAATCAAGCCACCAAAGCCTTCGAGAATTACGTTGATAAAAAAATGAGGGCTTACAAAGCAAAACGCTATAGTGGCGATTTTGGTTGGTATCTTTGGGGTAAGGATAAATTACTAGGTTTACCCTCAGAGGTTAATGCTTTTTATCAACAGGGACGACAACTTTACCTGGAAAAAATGGATGTTGTCCTCGATAAAATTGTCAACATTATTGGCACTGCCTTAACCGATGCTAAAGCAGAAATCGCCAAGGGTAGGCAGGAAATTAAGGAATATGTAGCTCAATTACCCGAAAACCTGAAAACTGTAGGTCAACAAGCCGCTACGGATATTCAAAGTCAATTCAACGAGTTAGAACAAAACGTTGACAGCAAACAAGATCAGCTAATTAATACTCTGGCGCAGAAATATAACGAAAAGCTGCAAGCCGTTGATGCCCGCATCGATGAGATGAAGGCTGCTAACCAAGGTTTAGTTGATAAAGCAGCCAATGCCATAACTGGAGTCATCGATACCATTAATAAACTCAAAGACCTGTTGCTTAGTGTCTTGAGTAAAGCGGCTAGTTTGATTGGTAACATTATTAAAGACCCCATCGGCTTCCTAGGAAATTTAATTAGTGGTATTAAACAAGGCTTTGAGAATTTTGTCGCTAATATTGGGCAACATCTACAAGCCGGTTTAATTGGCTGGTTAACTGGAAGCCTGGGACCGATGGGTATTCAACTACCCGATGACATCTTTAGCTTACCGGGAATATTCAGCTTAGTAACTCAAGTGTTGGGATTGACATTTACCTACATTCGTGGTAAATCAGTCAAACTCTTTGGGGAACCAGTAGTAGCTGGCATGGAGAAAAGCGTCGAAATATTCCAGGTATTACGCGATCGCGGACCCATGGGACTGTGGGAACATGTTAAGGAACAGTTCAACGACCTGAAACAAACAGTCATCGAACAAATCAAGAGCATGGTAGTTACCGAGGTGATCAGCGCCGGGGTGAAGTGGGTTCTGAGCTTGTTGAATCCCGCATCAGCCTTTGTCAAAGCCGCCATGGCAATCTATGACATCATCATGTTCTTTGTCAATCGCGGTAGTCAGGTGCTGGAATTGGTAAATGCTGTGGTAGATGCCGTGAGTGCGATCGCATCTGGTGCAGTTGGTGGTGCAGCCAAGTTGGTAGAGAATGCTTTAGCGAAAGCTGTACCAGTGGTAATAGGGTTCTTGGCTTCCTTGTTGGGTATTGGTGGTTTGGCGAAGAAGGTTGAGAATATTATTGGTAAGATTCGCGAGCGGATTGATCAGGCGATTGATAAGGTGTTGTTGAAGGCGAGGGGGTTGTTGGGGAAAGCCAAAAAAGGAGCAAATAAAGTAAAGGAAACTGTACTCAACCTCATTAAATGGTGGACTAAAAAGAAAAGCTTTAAGGATAAGACTGGGCACTCTCATGAACTATATTACAAGGGTAGCTTAGCGAATGCGAAACTCTATGTAGCCAGTTTTGATCCTAAGATGCTCGACAAGTTCTTTGATGAGAAGCTAAAAGAAGCAGAAGGGCAGACAAGTTTCACAAAAAGTGATGTAGAAGTTGCCAAGGAATATTACGATAAAAAAGTCCGCCCTCTGGAAATTAGACTGAGAGAAATTGACAAGGTTTATCAAGGAGGTTCAGGTGGATCTAAACTCTCAGCAGAGAAGAAAGCAAAAGACATTAACGCCAATAAGCAGCTTGTACAAGAGCTTGAACGAGCTTTATCGGAATTAAGTAATCAACATCTTAAGAAGTTATTTGGAGCAACTGTCGAAGACTATCCCCCACCTAAGCTTCCAGTGATGGCTGACAATAAAAAAGCATCTAGCTTCACTGCTGATTATATTGTTAGGGGTGAAAAGCACAAAATTACAACCGGGACGGAGTCAGGTAAGCATGTAGGGAACCTCGATGGATGGTCTCAACTTCAAGAGTCAAAACTTACTCACCAAGCCCAATGGGTTCGGATGCACTTGTTGCCACATAAATTGGGTGGTAATGCAGTTGATTCTAACTTAACTCCCGCGCGGGGATCTCACAATACTCGATTTTCAAGTGCAGTAGAGCAACCTGCTATCAAGGCTGCAGTGGAGGGTAACATCAAAGATAACAAGCCTATTTGGTATCGTTTCCTTATTAACTATTATTCTGGTAAAGCTAGTCCTTTCCCCAAATATTTGAAAGCAGAATGGGGATTTTATGAAAGTACTGGTGGTCAACTCAAACGTGGGCCATTAGTAAAGTCATTTTCACAAAGCCCAGAGAAACCAGAATTGACTCCTGTTACTCCCAATCTAAATGATCCAGACGTGACGGCAGGCGATATAACTAGAGTTACTGATGTAGATCGTGGTTTTGTTTTGCTTCTATTAAATGTTAGGAAAGAAAATGGTGAATCTTTAGGAACTACAGAAGCATTAGTTCAATCAAAAATGGAGGATAAGTATGTAACAAACCATCAAGGCAACAGACAATTCAAATTTGGAGTTAAAGACTTTGATAACCGCCTGGAGAAAGTCTTGGGAGCTATTAGAGCGGGAAAATTAAAATTAAAGTAGAGAAATGACACGAGATTATTTAAGAGATTTTAGAAGTTTAATGGATGAGCTGAGGCAACATACGGCTTTTGAAATTATTACAGAAGAAATTGTTACAAAATATGAGGATGGCTTGGCTAAATTTTCAGTAAATAAGCTGAAAACAAGATTTGGTTTTGATATTTCTCAAGGTTATGAAAAGTTTATTGATGTATCTCTTTATACACATTTGCGATTTGTCTATTACATTAATAGAGAAGTTTGCGGGGGAGGTGAATTTCACCTAAGGCCCATCTACGATACAGTAATTTCAACCCAAGATCCTGAACTCTGGAATGAAGGGATGACCCAACAAGAAATTGAGTTCCTAAAATATTTTCGTGTTTTTGATGACCATCCTGACTCCGGCGATTTTAAACTTGCAGCTTTTCACTTGACACCAGGTGTATCTCCACCTGCCTTTCCAGATATTTATTTCTATGATCGGGGTGAGTACTGGAAGATGAACCTTGATTATGGAGGTTATTTAGATGCCTTACTAGGATTGTTGGGTGTAAGTAACTGGCAGTACCTTTTTTGCGATGTAGACATGACTCAACCGAAGTATGAGAGCCTCTTCAACGAACTAAACAATACGTTAAATCAACTTAGTCAGCTTTTTACTGCCAGAGACTTTGAAACATATCACGAAATGTTACGAACTAAAAGATAAAGTGATTCTCGTCGGATAGCTTAATGAAAAATTTTCAGTTAAGGAAATTGATGTTAGGTTTTGCTTTTGGTGGTTTTCGATAAACTTTGGCACAATTAAAATTTGGCTTTTTTAAAGAGGTGATTTTAGAATGGAAAAAATAATCCAGTATCGCCAATACATTAAACAACTTCTGAGTGATTATGCCAGTAAAAGTCCATCTGATGAAGATGTTGAAGCTGCCTTAATATTTGACTCAGACCACGACCATTACCAAGTTGTCTATACTGGCTGGAAGAATCGCCAACCCATGTATGGTTGTGTTCTACATTTCAGCATCAAAAATGCCAAAATTTGGATACATCATGATGGAACTGAAATTGGTTTTGCTAACGAACTCGTCAAATTGGGAGTACCAAAGACTGATATTGTACTAGCATTTCAAGAACCTGCTGTACGTCAATATACTGACTTTGCAGTGAATTAGAGTAAATTGGCTTAAAAAATAAAACCCAACAAAACCACTACTCATAATGATACCGACAAGCCAGAAAATCAATCTGACTACTTCCCACCCGATAAACCAGCCGATGTTCCAAATCAATGCGCCGTGACCAAATATTTGCATCCATATACTTTAATGGTTCTGGTTTACCAATGCCCTCAAATGGATTGTTCATTACAGCAGTAACCAAATCCAAAATTTTCGACGCCACTTTAAAATCGTGCTTGAACCACCAAGCCAAATCTTCCTTAAACCTAGAACTAAAACCAGGACTGCGATTAACCACAACTGGCTTTACTTGATCGGATTCAGCCTTTTTCTTCTTCTTCTTGCTCAATTCCCAACTCAGAGTAAAGTTCTTCAATGGTTTGAGGTTTTATTTTTCCAGTCTTAGACTCCTCAATTGCATCCAGCAGGCGAATGGCATTAGTAGGGTTTCTTAAGAGATAAACCGTCTCTACTAAACTCCTCAAATCCGATTCTGTAATCAAAGCAACATTCTCACCATCACGACGATTGATGATATATACCTGATTATTTTGTGCAACTATATCCAACAACTTAAATAAGTTATTTCTAGCATCCGTTGGAGATGTAATCTCGTAATCAAACATCAGTTTATGTACAGATTTACGTACATATATTATATCATTTATACCAAATCAAGCAACAGATGCTTTCATTGAAACCAAAACCTGATCTGACTTTATGAATTGTAAATTGTTATGAGTAATCATAATCTTTAAAACTTACCTTTAGAGAAAGAGTTAACCTTAAACAACTCCTCCAATCCCTTAACCATTCCCACAACTTCCCTATCCCTCACCAAACAAAGTGCAACGCTAAGCAACCGAGAGAGCAATCTCTAGTTGTCGGAAAATTTGTTGGTTTTTAACTTCTTGAGAATAGTCGCAACCTCGTAGAGCTTATTTTGCCGAGACAATAATGAAAACGCATCAGAAAAATCGTATACTTTATCCTTCAACTTGCAGAAGATAAAATCGCTGCCATTTGTTACCATGCCAAAGCTTGGTTGTCGTGGTGCAGCACTCATATAGGCTAAACACTGTGGTAAAGCAATATCCGCCGCAAACTTAGATCGTTTAGCTTCTACAGTCAGTATCCAAACAAGACCGCGAATCACCAATACATCTATCCGACCTCGATAAACTTCATTATGTTCTTCCACCTCCAGACTGATAGGAACCTCAGATTGTACAAAAAACGGAGGCTCATGAAATTCCAACCTCTCCAGTAGTGGTGCAACAATAGATAAAAGCACCGTTCCTTCAGTTAAGAGACCAGCATTGTAGTAATAATAATATCGCTGCCGGAGACGGTCCAGAAAAGATTTATCATCATCTAATATCTCAATAGAGGATACCTGCCATTCTGAAAAAAACGATTCATCAGTGGCGCGAGATAACCCCAAGCGCTCATGTAATACTTGAAAGCTTGAAATCGTTTTCTCGATTGCCAGTAGTCTACTCATACAGAGCGATTGCTATGGAATTTATTCATTGTAGTTTTTTATATTGTAGCTTTTTATGCAGGGAGCAGGGAGCAGGGAGCAAGGAACAGGGAAGAGGGAAGAGTCAATAGTCAAACAATGCTGTGTACTTCATGAGTCCTAGAAACGCTATAAATAGACTTACCCAGATAATTCACCAGCAAGTTTCAAAACAGCCATTCGTGTGGAGTAATCAAGACGAAATCCCAGAGCATCTAATTTGTCTAAAATTGGAGCTACAATTCCAGCAGCTAATTCATTCGCCACAGCTTGAGGTACAATAACCGATCCATAAAGTTGTGGGAGTAAATCTAGTAAATTTGTTTGATAGAGATATTGAATTGGTGAGGTATCAGCAATCACATTAGGCATTTTCTAAATCCTCTGTTAATTCTGCTTCTGTTAATCTGAAAGTGTTGATACCATAGTCCCTCAACTTAGATAAAAAAACTACTCGCTCAATACCAGCTAGTTGAGCAGCAGCACCAGAGGAAAGTTTACCTAATTCATAAAGTTTCATCGCAGCACTTAAACATAATTCTTCTCCTAGTGTGGTGTTAGATTTAAAGCCTGTGCGGTTTCTTCTGGAACACATAGGGTAACTTGATAGATAATCAACGGGAAAGCTACTTTGCTATAAGTGGTGAAAACCTCTGCAGGAAGTAGGAAAAAAGCAATGCATCGCTACTCCTTACTTCCTACTCCCTTGGGTGCAGCGCTAAGATTCTTTACCCATAGGATGATTTCCTAAATTGACCAAAGGTCACGCTACGCGAACAAAGATAATCACAAATTGAGCATCAGGCATAAGCCGTTTCAGGGCCTTTAAATGACCTTCCGCATCCGAGCGTTTGCGGAACCGAGCAACAACTACTCGTTGCATGTCTTGATGCAGTCGCTCATGGGGGAAACCACGGCAGTTGCTCATGGGGGGAACCCCCAAGACCGCACTGCCTCCCCAAGACCGCGCTGCATCGCTTTAGGCAATAGGCGGACTATCACCCACGGATGAAGGCGTTCAGAATAAGACATAATCAAACTATATCCTTTTATAGGGGTACTAGAGCCAGCCTTCGAGTCTGGAAAATCATCAGGCTGGCTCTTAACATGGAACCTTTAACGTCCATGGTTTTATTTTAACATATAAATAGCCTTTAATTATAACATATTTTGAAACTTTTTGTAACATTTTTTTTGCATACTATTTATAGTGATCTCTCTTCCGTCAGATTGAGTATATAGCATTTTTATTTGAGAGATAAACATAGGATTTATATGAAAACAAAACAGCATATCTATAAACGGTAAACAGTATTAAGTATTAGCAATATTATTCATAAAGTATTGATAAATGTTATATATTAAAAATAAGCCTATTTTTGATACAAATTTCATGATTGCTCAACTTGGCACTCCCCAAATGTCCCCCCAAGAGTATTTAGCTTGGGAAGCAGAGCAACTTGCCCGCTACGGCTATATTGACGGTCAGATCTATGCCATGACTGGGGGCACCATCCCCCATAACCAAGTTGCTGTAAATCTAGTCGCTTTAATCAAACCCCACCTGCGGAGTAAACAATCTAAAACCTTGAGCAGGGATGCCAAAGTTGGAATTACAGAACAAGGTCCTTTTCACTATCCAGACGTATCCGTTACCTGTGATCACAGAGACCGCACTGCCCGGGATTATATTCGTTATCCCTGTCTCATTGTAGAAGTGCTCTCTAGCAGCACAGAAGCATTTGACCGTGGCCAAAAATTTAGACACTATCGCCACATTGAAACATTACAAGAATATGTTTTGATTGACCCGGATAAAATGAGCGTAGAATGCTATCGATTAAACGAAAACCAGAGATGGGAACTGTACCATTATGCTACTAGTCCTGATCGCCCAGAGGATTGTCAAGTTGAACTTACCAGCATTGAGCTAGCATTTCCCATTAACTTACTTTACGAAGACATTGACCAACTCGATAACAGCTAAAACCATGAGATTTATCAATCCCAAAACTGACTACGCCTTCAAAAAAATCTTTGGTTCCGCCGAAAGCAAAGACATTCTGATTAGTTTTCTCAATGCCTTGATTTATGACGGTAACCCTACCATTGAAGACTTAGAAATCATAAATCCCAACTTACCGCCGAAAGTTGAGGGCTTAAAAGATACTTACCTTGATGTTAAAGCTAAACTGAAGGATGGCACCCTAGTCATCATCGAAATGCAAGTTTTAAATGTGCAATCCTTTGGTAAAAGAGTATTGTTCAACGCTGCTAAAACCTACGCCTTTCAACTACAAAAGGGAGAGGGCTACCGCATGCTCAAACCAGTCATAGCTCTCACCCTGACCGATTTTGAAATGTTCGCCAATCGCCATGATTTTACCTCTCGCTTCGTTTATCGAGAAGTATCTGATGGCTCTGTCTATCCCGAAAACGATATCGAACTAGTGTTCGTTGAGTTACCAAAATTTACCAAAGAACTCCCACAACTCGAAACAATTACTGATAAATGGATTTACTTTATTAAATCTGCGCGATCGCTTGCCTCCATCCCCGAAAATATGGACAATATTCCTGAATTACAACGAGCCTTTGAAATTGCCAATCAAGCCAACTTAACTCCCACTGAACTTGAAGATTTGGAACGTCGAGAAATGTTTATCTACGATCAGCAGGGAGCAGTTGCTCTTGGTCGGGAAGAAGGTAGGGAGCAAGGTCTTCAAGAAGGTCGTCAAGAAGGTCGTCTGGAAGGTAAAAAAGAAGGTCGTCTGGAAGGTAAAAAAGAAGAACAACGGATTATTGCTGAAAAATTACTCACTGTACTAGATGACGAAGCGATCGCCGCAACAACAGGATTGAGTCTGGAAGTCGTTCGAGAGCTGCGCGAGAAAATGAATTAACCATCAATACTAACTTTTCCCAAACCCTTTGGTCTAATCCAAAGCGTTCGCGTAGCGTAGCCCAAAGGGCTAATCGCGTTTCTTCCTCATAGATTACCAACTTCCCCAACACCCTCCCATCTTGTGAAGTTAGCCGTAACGAGGCGAAAACTTGGCTCAATTCCCGATACCGATTGAAATGAAAATGGTATACCCCATGTTCGACGATCTAATCTCAGCATTACAAAGGCTAGATAAATTACTAGAGCAAGCAGTAATAAAAGCACAAGCTGTGTACGGTTCTCAAGCAGCTACTGACCCTTATCGAGGTCTTCGTATTGATCGCGATCAAGTCAAACAACTCCTAGATCGTGAACCAGGGATACCTTTGTTTGCAGTAGATTCAGAAAAAACTGAGTCCGATCAGACTAACAATACACCATTAAACTGGCTGAAACAGACTTTCGGTTTGTCTGAATTTGATTTAGACGTGATGTTGATTGCCCTCGCTCCAGAAATTGATTTAGCTTACGAGGGTCTGTATGCCTATCTCCAGGATGATGTCACTCGCAGGCGACCTAGTATTGATTTAGCCTTAAATTTACTATGTCCTTCTGCTGAAGCCAAGCTCTTACAACGAGTTCATTTTGCTCCTGACGCACCCTTAATCAAACATGGCTTACTTCACTTAATTCCTGACCCTCATCAGGTTAAACCACCAATATTATCCTATTATCTCAAGCTAGATGATCAGGTTATCCATTCTCTGTTAAAACAAAAGAGTCTTGAACCGGGTTTAGAATCTTGGTGTCAATTGATAGATACTCCTGCGGTTGAGGACAACTTACCGATTAGGGATGACATTAAACACATACTTCCTAAGCTAGTCAAACACGCTCAAAATACCAGCCAGTCTCTACATCTGTATTTCTCTGGTTTACATTCTACTGAAAAACGCCGTGGAGCGATCGCCCTTGCCGCTCAAGTGAACAAGCCATTATTGATTGCGGATTTAGCTCAACTAGCAATTAAGGAAGAGTTTGACCAACTGCTAAAATTGTTATTTCGTGAAGCCTGTTTTCACGATGCTATCCTCTATCTAGAAAGTCTGGAAAGTTTAGATGCACTACAGACCAAAGAGCAGCATCTGTTATATAAAAGGGTACTTGACAGACTAACTAAGTCAAAAAGTGTGGTAATCTTATCTGGAATACAGTCGTTGCTACCAAAGTTTACCAATCTCCAGGGTGTGATTACTGTACCTTTTGCTACCCCGGATTTTTATCAACGGCGCGTTTACTGGCAAGCTAGTTTAGAAACTAAAGGAATTGTACTTAGCGATCGCGACTTGGATACCCTCGCCAATCGTTTTACCTTGAGTTCAGCTCAAATAGTAGGAGCATTGACAACTGCTTGTAATCAGGCTTTGTGGCGTGCTGCTGCCGAATTTGAGGAATTGCCATTAAACAGTACAATAAAGCCAACCTTAAATGACTTATTAGCAGCGGCTCGTGACCAATCTGGTAGCAATTTAACTGAATTAGCCCGGAAACTTAACCCTAAGTATAGTTGGCAAGACATTATCTTACCCCCCGATCAACTTGCTCAGCTCAAAGAAATTTGTAATCAAGCCAAGTATCGTCATATTGTCTATGAGAAATGGGGCTTTCACCGCAAGCTATCCATTGGTAAAGGATTAAATGTACTATTTTCAGGTCCACCAGGCACAGGTAAGACCATGGCGGCGGAAGTGATTGCTAATGAACTACAGCTTGAGCTATACAAAATTGATTTATCCCAAGTTGTCAGTAAGTACATTGGCGAGACTGAGAAAAATCTGAACCGCATTTTTATGGCTGCGGAAACAGCTAACGCTATCCTCCTGTTTGATGAAGCAGATGCTCTGTTTGGCAAGCGGTCTGAAGTTCGAGATGCTCATGACCGCTACGCCAATATTGAAGTTGGGTATCTGTTGCAGAAGATGGAGGAATATGAGGGGATATCAATTTTGACAACAAATTTGCGCCAAAATTTAGACGAGGCATTTGTGCGTAGGTTAGCCTTTACAGTACACTTTCCCTCACCAGATGAAGCTAGTCGTCGGCGCATTTGGGAGGGAATTTGGACTGAAGAAATCCCCTTGTCAGCAGATGTAGATTTTGATTTTTTGGCACGGCAGTTCAAATTGAGTGGAGGGAATATCAAGAATATTGCCCTAGCCGCAGCTTTTCTAGCGGCTGAAGCAGGTAGTGCAGTGATGATGGAACATTTGTTACAGGGAACTCGCCGGGAATATCAGAAGATGGGTAAGGTATGGAGTGATGGAATGCGATCGCTTAAATAATCGGGTCACGGTCAGTAGTGAGCCAGTTTTACACTAACGACTTACCTAGTGCTATTGTAAGCTATCAGCCGTTGGCCTTTGGCCAAGGCTGAATGCTGAATCCTTACGTGCTATCAAAACTTCCTGAAATTTGAGAACCCCCGCGCTTTTAGCCGGGGTCAGAAGTTACCCCAGCGAGCAATCCCTCGCTGGGGCAGCCTTTATGGTTGATCGGTTACTCGTCCCAGGGTTAAAACTTTATGATTAAGGCTGCCTTAATCAACAGGTTTCGTCTCCGGGATGAAAAACAGAGACTGGAAATATCGGCGTCGTGTCCTCTATTTGACTTCTAGCCCAGCGTTCTATAAATTCACCAACACTGGTGTTCGAGTCCTTGGCGGAAAGTTGTAACCACTTCCACACACTGTCAGTGAACATTATAGTGTGTGGTTTTTTGAGTTCATCGTAATAAACAGGAACTCCCCTCATCTTTTTCTTTGACTTTTTCTGGTTTTGAATTGACATATTTAGACCCTACGTATAGACTAGATATATGGTAACAAAAGAGGTCGAAGTTATCAATGTATAAGACGATACCAGTAAAAGCTGTTTTTTCAGATGAAGAAAAAGCGTTTTGGGAATTTCAATGCCAGCAAGCTAATAGCTTATTTAACTGCGCTATTTATTACGCAAAACAGAAACACTATAAATGGCTAGAAGAGCAGCAGGCTTATACAACTTATTGGCGAGAAGACGAACTAAAGGCAGGTTGGAAGACCTACAAGTGTGGGGTTAAATACCCTGAGATAGATAAAGCTTTAAAAATGTCGCCTCACTACAAAGCTATGGCCGCCCAATCTGCTCAGCAGACTCTTAAAACTGTAGGAGAGGCGATCGCAAGCTATAACCAGTTAGTTGGATTATATTACAAAGGAGAAGTTGACAAACCTAGATTTCCTCGTTACAGAAAATCCGGTGGATTAGCTTCTGTTACTTTCCCTAGGCAGGCGCTCACTTATAAGGAGGGTTTGTTTTATCCTTCAGTTAGCAAAGAAAGTAAGCCAGAACTGCTAACTCAAATAACCTTAGATCCTCCGGACTTTATAGATCCGGATTGGGTTAAACAGGTCGCAGTTCGCCCCTGTTATGGACAGCTGTGGCTCGACTGGATCATAGAGGATGGGAAGCAGCCACTAGCTACTAATCCAGATCTCAATTACTCCCAAGCCTTGGGTATAGATCATGGTGGAGATAATTGGCTGACCTGCGTTTCGACCTTAGGGAAGAGCTTCATTGTAGATGGAAAGAAGCTCAAGGCTATGAATCAAGGGTATTCCCGATTAGTAGCGAAACATAAAACTGGAAAACCAGAAAGATACTGGAATTCAACCCTAGACAGAATCCAGTTGAAGCGAAACAATCAAATGAGGGACGCAGTTAACAAAGCTGCCCGATTTATTATTAATCGCTGCTTAAACGACGGAATAGGAAACATAGTAATAGGTTGGAACGAAGGCCAAAAGAGCCGTTCCAATATGGGGATAAAAGGTAATCAAAAGTTTGTAGTTATTCCCACGAAACGACTAATAGAAAGGCTTAAGCAACTTTGTCTCGAATATGGAATAAAGCTCATAATCACAGAAGAGTCATACACTAGTAAAGCGTCTTTCTTGGATGACGACTCCTTACCGAAATTAGGTGCAAAACCCCTTCGCGTAGCGTCGGCTTTGCCGAAAGGATGGAGACCATCTGGCAAAAGAGTTAGGCGCGGACTTTATCAGACTGCTTCAGGAATGTTAATCAACGCCGATTGTAACGGCGCTGGTAACATCCTCAGAAAAGTAACCACACAGCCCTTCGACCTGGCTAAGGTGGCTAGGGGAGCATTGACACTCCCGCACCGATACGATTTATTCAGTCACTTGTCTAAATCATATCGATATAAGGGTTAAGCGGTACGGGTTCACCCTACCGCGTAACATCCTTTAAGAATCCCCCGTGCTTTAGCCGGGGGAGATGTCAATTACCTGATTAAGCGACAAGTATAGTACTGTAATCCTTAGGCGATCGCGAACATATTATTGATCAAGTTATTTCTTTTTATTCCTGTTATCTTATTTCTAGAATTATTTTAGTGAATTCGTATAAGGTGCTATGGATGACTTAGGGAGAAGAAAGTACACAGGTGACGGTAAGTGTCGCTACAAACCGCTTCCTGGTGCATGGCAAGAGCCAGAACCTTACATTGCTTCTAAGGCTTTGGCAGATGCAGTTAATACTGCTCTCTACCTGCGTCGTCCTTTATTATTAGAAGGTGACCCAGGCTGCGGGAAAACGCGATTAGCTTATGCGGTTGCCTATGAACTGGGTTATCCCCTCTACAGCTGCTACATCCGCTCTACCAGTCGAGCCCAGGACTTACTTTATGATTATGATGCCATAAGTCGGTTGTATGACATTCAGGAACGTCAAACTGCAGGTAATCCCAGCCAACCTTTGTACCGCAAAAATTATGTTACCTTAGGGGATTTGGGCGAGGCAATTCAGCAATCACAAAATGACATTCCTTCGGTAGTGCTCATTGATGAAATTGATAAAGCGGATCGGGATTTTCCTAATGACTTGCTCTTAGAACTGGAGCGATTACAATTCCAAGTTAAAGAAGTAATAAATGTTCGTTTTGATGCTTTCAAAGGTAAAACCAAAGAAGAACGAATATATTTTTTACCGTTAATTATTATCACCAGTAATAGTGAAAAAGAATTGCCAAAACCCTTCCTACGTCGTTGTTTATTTTACTACGTTGAATTCCCAGAAAATGCTACCCTAAAACAGATTATCCAGAGTCATTTTAAAACTGAGATTAGCCCCCTATCCGAAGCAGCTATCCAAAAATTTTGGGAACTGCGGGAATTGAGAAATTGGCAAAAAATACCAGGTACCAGTGAATTTTTGGATTGGTTGAGAATCTTGGAACGGGATCAACAAGGGAATCAAAGTACTGCTGAAGCATTAGCCGATACTCCCACCGCGAATCTGCCTCATCTAGAAACTCTAGTCAAAACTCAACAGGATCATGATGCCCTGAGCAAGACCAGGATACCAGATTAGTTAGTCAGACTATAGTTATTGAGTGAGACTATAGTTATTGAGAGTATGGGATTGCCCTTGGCCTTGGCCAAAAGGCCACGCTACGGGAATGGGCCACGCTACGGGAATGGTCACGCTGCCCGAACGCGCCCGAAAATGAGCAATGACTGTCTTGATGCAGTCGCTCATGGGGGAAACCACGGCAGTTGCTCATGGTTAGAAGTTACCGTAAGACAGTTGAGCCTTGTCTTGATGCAGTCGCTCATGGGGGAAACCCCCAAGACCGCGCAAATCAC
>NZ_JAAHHS010000160.1 GCF_010692395.1 Moorena sp. SIO3H5 | reverse complement strand
TGCTTGTACCTTCCGGGTGTAGGTACTCGCCATCCTCACCGCGCACCCAAAAGTCGGAAACTGAAATATCGGCAAACTCAGCACTATAGTCAGGACACATCAGACAACGCTGGGGTGTATAGAGATGGTAGAGGTAATTATAGGCACCATCCTTGTAATCAAACCTGTGCAGGTCGAGGCGCTGACCATCAAGGGTTTCGATCTGAAACTTGCCAGGGAAATTACCACCACGATAGAAGAAGCGCTTGATCTTCTCTTGGGGAAGACGACGGTGGGATAGCAACTCAGTAGTACCCTCTTTTTCTAGGGTGCCGTGGCAAGCTAAGCCAATGGTGAAGATTTCCCGGCGTACCAAACGCTTATAGACCTTCTCCAATTTGCGTAAACCCTCAATCTGACAGCCTACACCGACAAAGGCAAACTTGCCTTCCAGTTTTTTGACGTCACGTATGACTTTGGCATGGGGGACAACACAATACTTTGAGCCAGAAGTGGCTCGAATTTCTGCCTCGGTGCGGCAAATCACGGGTGTGGGTGTGATGGGATCATCTGGCTCATAACCCACAGTTAGAGCAGCATCAATTATCCCTTCTTTGACCATACCAATCAGCAGTTGGGAAACGAGTCCACCACCACTGCCTTCTGCTTGCACTTGGGGATTATTAGCGAAAGTCAAAAAGGCGCTCTCGTAAATGCCACCAAGCCCCTCTGGTGGCTGCTCAACGCCGAACATTTTCTTATATTGAGCAGTGTAGTCAAACTCTATACCCGGACAAACTTTTACACAGAGTCCACAGTCAACACAGGTTTTAGTATCAATAACTGGGTATTGGTGTTCGTCAAAGGAAATGCAGTCTACAGGGCAGATGGGATCGCAAGCACCGCAGCGGGTACACAGATCCTTGGGAACCACATACAATGGCTCAGTGTGCTCCTGTTTGTGAAGTGGCAAATAGCCATCTTCAGACATGCTTAATTCTGTTGCCTTCGATTTTTTCAAATAATATTACCTCTCTGTACTCAAAGGATGAGTAGACAATGGCTCAAGCTGTAACTTGCACCTCAGATTGCTGCCCCTGGGCCAACAATTGGCTCACCAGTTCAACGCTACTGCGGGCTTTAGCTTGCTCCCGCTGCACCAGTGGTGTCATGGCCGCTCGCGTTTGATGGCGCTGTTCCCATGCAGACTTAATTAAATTTGTCAAGGTATTGGTGGTTAGTTCATCAAAGTTGATCAACCAGTTGTCCTGACCAATGGTTTTCATGAAGCCTGCTGTTTTAGGGTAGGAGTTAATGGCCACTACAGGGGTGAGAACTCCTGAAGCCAGAATTACGGAATGAGTCCGCATCCCCACATGGACTTCTACCCGCTTTAGCAAGCCAGCAATTTCCTGGTAGGTGTAAGTCGCATTACTGATTACCCGGATGCGATCGCGTCGCTTGACATACTTCAAACTCTCGTTGGTAATTTTAGTATCCATTACTTGGGTGATGGTATACATAATCTCAATGTCTAATTCCTCAATCAGTCGGTCGAGAGTAGACCCAATTGCCTGCAAAAAGGGTTCGCGCCCAAAAGTCTTGTTATCCTTGCGCCAGTTATCGATGTAGGCATTGATATTGAAACCAAGAGTGCCTTTCGGATTTTTGAAAAGCCCCTCTTTGCCAATGATCTCCTCCATACGTTCTGTTGGTGGCGGGGTAGTGTTGATGGCGCAATCCGCATTGATGTAAACGTCCTGATAATTCAGTTTCTGTTGGTCAAGCAGTTGCTTTGATTGCTCATCTCGCAGGATCAGCATTGGGCTAGCATCAAGAACTCTTTGCAAAGCAGACTTGCCCAGTGATGTAGTAATTGGTCCTAGACTGGCGTTGTAAAGTGCGATCGGAATACCGCGTGCCTTACAAGCTGGGGCAATTAAGGAAATTGTGGAGAGATAGTTAAACAGTGGATTGAGTAACTTGCGATCAAACAGAATGTTATCGGTTACTAGCACCAGATCAGCTTGCAACATTGCTCGGAAAGTTGGCAAACCAAAAATCTTAACAGCACCATTCCAAGGCATCAGTCCAAGTGCTTTGATATTGTGGTGGCCAAAATGGCGTTTGACAAAGCCTGGGTTAAGAGTTGGTACTATAAACAACGCATCAGGATGTGCTGCAGCAATATCATCGAGCAGATTGCCTAAAATAGCAGCATCTCCTGCATTGCGACCTGAAAAGTTACCGAGAACTGTAATTTTTTTCATTTTTTAATCAATCACTAGCAAATTCTTACGTTTTCATGGGATTAACTATCCCAATAGTTGTGACCAAAATTTAGGAATAATAATAATCAGAACTTAATGATTAAACTTACTCATTCAGTATAACCAGCCAGTTTTCACTGATTGAATCCCCATTAACCCAAATCAAAGAGATATCCATCCTTGGTCAAGATACCATTGGGCTAATTCCTTTAACCCTTCTTCATCGGAATGGACAGGCACAAACCCCAGTAAATTGATCATCTTTGCTGTGTTAAATGAGCGGTCTTTCGTATAAAACGCTAGCCGTCTTCTATAAATAGGTGGTTCTATCCCCAGGGGACGACAGATGAATTCCAAAAAATCCCCTAAGGCAAACAGTGGAGCAGCTGGCAAACTAATAAATTTAAAGGAAATTCCATAGTATTCACTAATAATAGAGACCATTTTTTGGAAGGTAATCGCCTCCTTACTGCCACAAATAAAAACTTCTCCCACTGCTTTAGGATGGGTTGCTGATAGCATAAAAAAATTGGTCAAATCATCAACATGAATTAAGTGCAGTAAGTTACTGCCATTTCCAATTATTGGTATCCACTTACGGCAAACCATTTTAAAAATTTTCAAAAACCGTTTCTCCCCAGGACCGTAGATTCCTGAGGGTCGTACCACAGTGACTGGTAAGCCTTCCTTTTTAGCAAAATCTCCGATCCACAGTTCACCCTCTAGTTTGGTTTCTTGATATATATCTCCAGGATTCATTGGACAATTTTCATCACCAGGAGGATTTTCGACATGACCATGAACACCAATTGTTGAAACGTGAATAAAACGCTTAAAATCTGGTTCTTTTAAAGCGTATTTGGCTAGAAGTTTTGTACTTAAAACGTGGACATTGTAGTAGACATTATCAGCGGATTTAGCTTCTCGAAAAGGAGTTACAATATGAAATATATAGTTGACTCCTTTTATGGCTTTTTTGATTAACTCTTCATCAAAAACATCCCCTCTAATCCATTTAATTTTAAGGTCTTTGAAAGGCTCAATTTTAGAACTAGGACGTGCAATAGCGACGATATCTAAACCTTGTGCCGCTAATTTATGTACAAGAACTGAACCTGTAAACCCTGTAGCTCCAGTCACTAAGACGCGACTGCCAGTTGGGAGTTTGAATTGAGGATCTTCCATATTCTACTTTCTTAGCTAACCTAAAAAATATTTGAATTTAACCAAGTCTATACAATTAATTTTATTAATCAGCATATTTATTAATTCTTGGTAAGCTTTAAAATTACTGGTGAACCAAACAAATTAGTCAAGCCTGAGAGTCGAGCTAACTTCTCCATAAATGAAGAGAAGCTAGTAGATTTGAAAGCCCGATGCAGTACCATAGGCACAAAAAATTGGGGATAGCGCTCAGCTTTGCTCAGACCAATAGATTTGAAAAATTCTAGAAGTTCATGTTCCTGATAACAGACAAACTCTCGTGTATTTCCTTCCAACCCTTTCTTAAACTTAAATAGATAAGGGGCAATAGCATTTACGCTCCTCACTGTCGGATAGTCTAGGATTACAGCTTGCTTTGCTACTCGATTTAGTTCTGTTAAAAAAGACTGCCATTGAGTTACATGAGCCAGGAATCGATAGCTAATTACAACATCAAACGCTTTGTCTGGGTAAGGGAGATCTAAAACATTGCCCACCTTGAAGGAACAAAGATTAGCATCAATAAAATTCTGAATCCTCCCCTTACAGACATCCGCACTACCAAGCACAGTGAGTTGATAACCATTTTGAATCAGAGCCCTGGTGAGTTGACCATGTCCTCCTCCCACATCAAGGATGGTGGCTTTAGGATAAGGAGTGAGCATTTTCAAGGTAGCGTCTTCCTGGACTTTCAGTAGCCAAGCCCCAATTTCCCCGGCAAAACGGGAGGCATAATCCTCAGAAGATGTTTCGATATCGGCTGTTTCGGGAAAATCACCTGTAGAAACCACTGTTAAATTCCTTTAGTCATTTGTTTATTTTTAATTGCTATGTTTTCTAGACCGAATTGCTAATTGGTTACGAATAAATCGCCAGGGGTTTTCTAGAGACCCATAGGCCTGAATAGGTGTCATAGGATTCATTAGCATTTCCTTGATATCTTTTCCTGGTTTTTCATTACTCAAGCAACCCTGGATAGTAAATCCAAAACTTCCAGGACGACAAGATTCAGAAGCTAAAGGAAGTGGATCGCTTCCTGGTAATATCCGCCATCCTTTTTTCTCTGCTTGTGCAAACAAAATTGGTCGTGACCAGAATACAGGACGTCCACCATTGTCTCCTAGAAAAAGCTTGGGAAAATTATTGTCTTCCAAGAGCTTATGTAATAGTTTTCCCCGATTTCCGATCCATTTACCAACTCCCCAGGGGAGTATAGGGATTCCCTCCGCAGACAGAATTGCTTTAATCGTTACGTCTAAGGGTAAACCATCTTCAAGGTTTTGGTCAGTAATCAACGCTAATACTTCCAGGTTTTCCGCTGTCACAATTTGGCGACCAGCAATTAAGAACATTCCTTGCCCTAAGGCGTTACAGGTATATAAGGACAAATCTTCCTGGGTACGGTGGAACATCCAAGGTTTTCCCTGGCTTACCCTAGACTGATTATTGTTGTCCGCTAAATCAGCTAACCTTTTATACCATTTTTGATGCTCTATTTCTGTCAACAATAATACAGCATTAAAATTTTTTCCATCACCTGCTTGACCAGAAAATTGCTTAAAATTACCCCAAGCTGACGTCAGCAGTTGATCGATATCAAAACAGTCATGAAGGTGAACGTGACCATCAATTAGGATTACTTGATGGTTTTGAGGGGTAGCTACCATGGATTTTTGTTAATCAACCTCCCTGATTTCTATAAACTGCTGCTATTTCCAGCAGATTCAGCTAAAATATTGCACCAAAACCTCAAAGGATATTCTCGGCTAAACTAACCGGACTGTTAAGGGTTTCAATTCCAATACTTTTATCCTGACTTAATGCACCTCCCATATTAAAAATGTGATTAACCTTGTCTAACTCTAGCTCTATTTGTGACCGACTCCATCCTAATTGCGCCCCCATCACCTCAGCACAGATTCTGAGGGCCTCGTTTCCGGGATGACCAGCACTACCCAGTTCTGTCCGCCGGAACACCACATCACCTAATGTTTGAGCCATTTCCTCAACAACCCCATACAAGACTTCAGCTTTGAGTACAGCTAAATCATCAGTAGGTGCAGAGGAGTGATCTGATACTCGCTCTAAATACAGCAGTACATCTTGATAGGCACTACCGTAGTTATAAACGAGGCGGCGCATTACCTCCTCCCCCAATCCATAGGGTTGCTTAAAGATTTCCGTCTGCAAAAACACTTCAAATTGTTCGATTTGTCCACCGTAAATTGGTGTAACTGATGACAGGGACTTGGAAGGCTTTTGGCCCCATGACCGAAATACCTGGTCAACGACTTTCTCAGCCACATCTCTGGCAGTGGTATATTTCACACCAGCCACCGAGATCAATCCTGGAAATTCTTCTTTGGCATGATCGAAGATTTGATAGTTTTTAGCCAGTTGTGGCTCTCCGGTCTCAGTGATGCCAGTTCTAGGAAGCAAGCCACCATGGACGAAAGCGACATCGGCTTGGTTGAGTTTAACCGATGGCCATGCTTGGTTTATATCATCGAGTAGGTCTTGAATATCTTGTTGGGTAATGTTGAAGTTATCCGGGTCTTGATCCCAAACAGCATAGGATGTTCCTACCAGGGATTTACCACGCCAGGGCGCAATAAATAGTAAGCGAGACCCCTTGTTGACGATGGCATCGGAGTCACGATAGGAGTTCTGAGTTGAAATACCCACAGCATAGCTTTCGCAGAGGGGACGGCGAATCACCAGGTTCATGGCTTTCGCCAGGGGAACTCTGGGTTGCTGCTGGGGTTGCTGCTCGGGTTGCTGCTCGGGTTGCTGCTCGGGTTGCTTCAGTAAATTCAATACCCGATTTATCCATGGTCCGCTGGTGTTGACCACAGTCTTGGCACGGATGTCGAATTGATTCCCACTTAACACATCTTGGCCCTGAATACCCGTGACCCGATTTCCAGCTTGAAGAAATCCAGTCACTTCTACGTAGTTAGCCACCACTGCGCCAGCTTGCTCAGCTGAGCGTAGAAAAGAGAGGGTCAACCGTTCAGAGTTGTAGACCTGAGCATCATAAAAGACTGCTGCTCCAGTTAGCCCCTCCTGGGGAATTCCTGGAAGCAGCTGCTGACACTGTTGCTTAGAGATTACTCGACCATTGGATATGTGTTTTTGGGGATCGAGTTGGCGATTGCGATCGCAACTGATCAAGTCATTGATCGCAAGTGCCACAGATAGCACTTCTTTTCCCTTCATCCCATGGCCGTAGGTGGGAATCAACACTGGTAATGGATGAACTAAGTTAGGGGCAATCCGCATTAAACTGGTGCGTTCATGAATCGATTCACGCATCCGTTTAAGGTCACCATGCTGGAGATACCGTAATCCCCCGTGGATGGTCTTCAAGCTGTTAGCAGAAGTAGCACCACCGAAATCAGCTTTTTCCACCAAGGCCACTGACAATCCCCTGAGGCTTGCTTCCCAAGCTACGCAAGCTCCATAGATCCCACCACCGATCACTAATAGATCGTAAGAGTTTCTGGTTAACTCTACTAGGTTTCTTCTCATTAGTTGTCTGCTTAGGCGGTATGCTCTGCTAACTCGTGATTTAGCCAATCATAAAGACTGTTTAATTTTTCCCTAAAAGCTGCATAAGTATGCCTTTTGTCAATCAATTTTTTGCCAGCAGTGCCCAGCTTCAGTCGTAGCTTTTCATCAGCGATCAGATCAAGCATTCCCTCCGCGAAAGCTTTGGCATCTGGCCTCTTCAGCAGAGCAAGGTGATTGTTTAGCAACTGGGTATGGGTTGGCAAATCTGTGGCTAACAAAACTTTGCCACTATCGAGATAAGAGTAGAGTTTCATCGGGGTATTTTTACCCTTAGTTCTCGGAGAGACTAAAATATCAGCCTGCTCCAGATAAATAGCCAAATGCTCAACTGGTTTTGGTCCTAAAAAATGGACATGTTGTTGTATCCCGAGACAGTGAGCCTTATTGGTGTATTTCCGAATGTCGTCGGCTTCTCCACCAATAATGACTAAGTCAGCCTGATCAGTGTGCTCAAGGGTCAACGCGAAGCTTTCTAGAAGTAGGTCAATCCCCTGATAAGTCTCCAGATTGCCCACATACATCAGGAGTACATTACGGATTCCTAGCTCACGCCTCAAATGACTATACATAGTTACACCTATTTTGAATCTTGAAGTTGAATCTTGAAGTTGAATCTTGAAGCGAAAATTTACACAAACCTGCACATTTTCACTATCATACTTATCTTTCGTTACAAAATAAAACTTAGTCTTACGATATCAGAAATATCTATTCCGTTCATCCTTAACATTTATTAGTTATTTTAAATAAAAATTAAAAATAAAGAGGGTTTTTAGGAGTTCTTTTAAAGATTAGAGTTAAGCAGCGATATATCTGGAATAACTACAGTTTTTCTGGGCTTGTACTTTTGAATATCTGCTGCTAAAGCATCGCAAACTGAAACCACCACTTTGGCATTCTTCACAGCCAGTCCTTCAAAAAAATTGAATACTGACGAAACAAATTGTAGCAAAGGGTACTTTTCAATCATTTGTTGGGCTAGAGATGAATCCATGTCATAGATATAGGGAATTTTACACAGGATTTTGAGCCCTAAACCAATAAAGACTGATTCCTCTCCAGCATGAACCAAATCGTAGCGTTTTTTAGTCACTAAGCGAATTACAGCAAGCAACATGAAAAAATCACAGACGATTTTCTTCCAGGAGAAGCCTGGTCGTATATTGCGAACCCAAGAAAGCTTAGGGGTTCGGTATACAGTGATATTTTCATAATTGATGTCACGCCCTTCAGGATAAGTGACGACATCAACCTGGTCTCCCCGTTCAGAAAGCACCTTCAACACTAGGTTGACTGCGATGGGTGTGCCACGATTCTGATAAAACGGATGAGGAGCGAGTAATAGAATCTTCATCCTAGTCAGATTTCGTTGATCATAGGAGACTGGTTGATTCTCCGAGAGAGTCAATTCATTCCTACTGCTTTTGATGTCAAGCTGATCAGTAAGCCGATCAGTTTTGTTCGTTAAATACACGTTGATCTCCCTCTATCTTTAAAGCACTCTGATCAAGAGCGCCCAATTTTCAAGCCATATTGATGAAAACTTCATTATTTCTCAGTAAGTTTCCGGTAGAGTTTAATAGAAGTTAACAATAACCAGTAGTTAATTTCAGCTATGACTAACAGCCCTCACTGAGCAAGAATGTACCACTTAAGGGTAAACACTGATACCAAGGGATTCAAGCATTCTTTAACTAGAAACTAAAATTGCTCCTAATTTCTTCCCTGAGGAAGAGCTCTACTGCCCAAATAAGTGTTATGCAGAACTGGTTTGAAAAAATTTTTTATCTAAAAAATTTTGATTTAATTAAAACCTAAATAAATTATCCAAATCAACGGTTAATCTGGCTCTTACTCAAATCTTGATGATTAACTTCATATAATCTTTACAAATTTTCAATCTTTAAGAAATCGCCTTGGTTGGCGGCTAACCTCATATGCATTTAAATTTGCTGACAGCTGTTCGGTGTAGCCTGCGCGTAGCGCATATGACACGGGGTCATACTTTGGTTAGCCACTAACCAACTTGATTTCCCAGTGATATCACTAACCTTGCTCAAGATTAGAAGAGACCACTTCTCTAACCCGATAAATCGGTCTTCCCTGAGATTCATGGTAAGTACGCATCAGTATTTCCCCCAGTAGACCAAGACTAAACAGTTGTACACCAGTCGAGAACAAGAGTACTGCCAAGATCAGTAAAGGCCGATCCCCGATATCTTCATTGAGACCTACCTTGAGAATGGTCAGATAAGCCCCAATGATTATGCCCGTACCTAGGGAACTCAGACCTAGTAATCCAAAGACATGCATGGGTCTGGTGAGGAATTTCTTCATGAAGAAGATGGTCAACAAATCCATTAGCACCCGGAACGTTCGCCCCAGACCATACTTACTACTACCATAGCGACGAGCATGGTGACGGACGGGTAACTCGGTAATTCTTGCCCCCTCAATATATGCCAAGGCTGGTAAAAACCGATGTAACTCACCGTAGAGGTTCATGTCCGCTACCAATTCCGAGCGATAAACTTTCAGAGAACAGCCATAGTCATGGAGTTTAACCCCAGTTGTCCGTCCAATCAGCCAGTTGGCAATTTTGGATGGCAGTAAACGAGTCACAGCAGCATCCTGCCGATTTTTACGCCAGCCACTAACTAAGTCATACCCTTCCTCTAGTTTGGCAAGCAGCATGGGAATGTCGGCTGGATCATTTTGTAGGTCACCATCTAAGGTAACAATGGAACGGCCCCGAGCATTATTAAACCCAGCTGCCATGGCAGCAGTTTGACCATAGTTGCGACGCAAAATTACCCCTCGCAAATTAGGGCGAGAGAGGACTTGCTCCTTGAGCAGTTGGGTTGAACCATCTGTTGAGCCATCATCGACACAAATCAGCTCATAGCTGAGCTGAGTATCGGTTAAGGTGGATGCGATCGCATCAATCAGGTGAGGCAAACTCTCCACCTCATTGTAGATTGGTACCACCACTGATAGGTCTGGTGTTATGTCGGTGCCAGACCAGTTCTGGGCATTTAATTGCCCTTGTTTAATTAAGGAAATTTCCATAGGATGCCCCAGGTTGAGTAATATTCAATCCGGTTTAAACTGTAAGCATATGTTATTGATTGTCTACTCTAATTTTTGGCGATATGTCAAGGCATTGGGCACAGTTTTAGAGCAAATTCATCAATCTTTTAAAATTGTTCGCCTAGCGTGGCCTTTTGGCCAAGGTTTAAGGTTGCAGGTTTAAAGTTTAAGGTAAGCTATCAGCGTGCCGCGTATCAGCTATCAGCAGTTTTCAATTCGGTGAGGTACTTTCGTTCTGGGTTGCGCAGGAGTAGGGAGCTTCAACAGCTGGGAGCAGGGAATAGGTAATAAGGAATAGCGTTACACTCCTATTCGACCTAGGAGACACTAGGTGAACGCACCTTGATTGCCCCGTGGAAACCACAACCAAATCTGCTGCATCAATGTTAATACGCAGCCTCCATTATCAATAATTCCCAGATTATTGATAATGTGATTTGATAAATCTAAAAAATCCTAATAGCAATTCAGCTTAGCCGACGCGGGGCGCGTTCGCAACGGTTTATTCTTTCTTGCTCAAAATACTAGGTGCCTTTGACCCGTAATTAAATGCGCCACAGGTCGCACCTGTTGAAAGTTTAGCGATTGATTAGAACAAAAGTACTGATTTTGACCATTATTTTTTTCAATTGTAACAAAAATTGGTTTAATTAGATTTTTTTAAGTTACAATTTATACCAAATTGAGATTAGGTTACCACCCTGGGCACATACGAGGCTACCAGAACTGGAGTTAAGTCCAGCTACAGTCCATAGCTCAGCTATAAAAAGTCAACAATTAGGAATAGGCAAGAGAATCCTAATGAATCAACTACAGCAGTCGGAAATAATTTGTGAAACGCTAACCTTGGCAGAATCAGATGTTCAGCCCTTTGGATTTTACAAATCAGATCCGATTGTTGTAGAGCAGATATTCTCAAATCTCCCTTCCCTAAAAAAGGTAGCTATTAGCAGGGTTGAAAAATTAACCGAAGGTAAAAACAACCAAAACTTTAAAGTTTATACAGATAGTGGAGTTTTTTTTATAAAAATTTGTCATACATCAGAAGTACAGGGAATTAACAGACAAGTAGAATATTCAATTCTTAAAAAAGCATATGGTGCAGCCCTTGGAGTGAAGCCGATCGCATTTGACCTCAAAAACAACTCAATAATTACTGAATTTATTGATGCGCCAGTCTGGACTTTTAAAGAAATCAGAACTGCAGAAGCACTGAAGATTTTTGGGGAATACATCCGTAAAATCCATGAACTTTCACCGATTAGTCATATCTATCATATTAAAGATTTACTGGATAGATACTGGCATTCATTAAACCTAAACTCTAATGATACAATAAAAAAAATTCAAAAATTTATTGAAATCACACGAAATCAATTAGATGCCTATCATCAATCTAGTGACATCAAGTTTTGCCATAATGATCTTTACTACGGAAATTTTTTGAAAGGTCAAAAAACTATATTTCTGGACTGGGAAATGGCAGGAATGAATGATAGTTATTCTGATCTTGCTGCATTTATCCATTTCCACCATCTCGATAACCAGCAAACTGAGCTGTTTCTTCAAGCATACTCAAAAATATCTCTGAATAGAGATAAACTCGCCATCCACCAAGATGCCATCCTGCTAAGGGAATTACTATGGGTTCTCACCAAATTGCAAGAAGGCCATACTGACTATTTTTATGCTGATTATCGGCAACGATGTTTAAAAGCTGTTATGAATAAGCAGGCAAAGCTATTATAACCATGGCAAAAGTTGTTATGATTTCAGGTGCTAATCGCGGCATAGGCAAAGCAATTGCACTTAAACTCCATGAATATGGCTTTCTTCTTAGCCTTGGCGTCAGAGAGTTAGATCGGGTAACCAAAGATATTTTAGCACTGCCAAAGGATAAGGTGTTATTGGTTTCTTATAATTCAGCTTATCCAAATACAGAACATGAATGGATCAAAAAAACCCTCGATGTCTTTCATAGGATAGATGGCCTAATTAATAATGCTGGCATTTTTCATTCCGTGGATATTGAAGATGATAACGAAGAACTACTGGATAAAATGCTGGATGTAAATACAAAAGCACCGATACGTCTTACACGTTTGGTTTTACCGTATTTGCGTCAGAGCAGTCAAGGCCGGATTATTAACATTGTTTCCAACGGTGCTAAATACATTGAAGACAGTAAAGTTGGCTATTCTATCAGTAAGTTTGGATTTTTAGCGGCATCACATGCCATGTTCCATGCTGCTAAAGAAGATGGTGTAAGAGTAACCGCGCTTTGCCCAGGATGGGTTAACACAAATATGGCAAAGAACTCTTCTCCTTTATCTCCAGAAAAGATGATTCAACCAGAAACTATAGCCGATATCGTGCTGATGTTATTGAATCTTCCTAATACAGTAGTAATCCCTGAATTAATTGTTGATAATGCATGAGGATATTTAGATGAAAAACATTTTGTTATTAGGTTCGGGTGTGTCAGTTGCTCCTCTGTGCGACTATCTTAATGAACGAGGCTATCACATTACTGTAGCCTCTAGGAATAAGATGACTGCAGAAGAAATCGTCAATCAGCATTCAAGGCGCAGTTTCTATCTTATTGACATTGATCGGTCAAATCCCGAAAATCAGGCTCTTGATCAATTGATTAAAGAAAGTAGTATTGTCATCAGCTTTTTACCCGGTCCCTATCAGCCCCTTGTGACAAAATACTGTCTGGAACATAGTGTGTCATTGATAATGACCTGCCATATCGGCTACTTGTTTAAGACTCAGCAAGAATTTGAACAATTGGATCAACAGGCAAAAGAAAAAGGCATTGCCATTGTGACAGAGGCTGGCACAGATCCTGGGTATGGCAGCATGATCGGTAAAAAGCTCATTGACGATGTGCATGCTAAGGGCGGAGAGATTATCGATCTCTGGTATCATGTTGGTGTACTACCCTGTAATCCTAATATTAACCCGTTTGGTTATAAGTGCTTTTGGGCTCCTAAAAAATCCATTTTTGCTTCGGTTAAGATCAAAGATGGCTCTGGAGACTGGATCAAGGACTCCCAGATACCCCTGATTCCAGGAGACAAAGTTTATTTAGAAACTAGAACGGTTGAAGTTCCCAATATAGGCACATTTGAATCTCGTCCAAATTCAGATTCTGGAGCGTATCTATACCCTAAGGTTTACGGCATTGATAATGTTAGAAACTTCTATCATGGAACATTAAGATACCCCGGTTGGGGAGAGACCTTACAGGGATTGATTGATCTTGGCTTCTGTGATACACAATATCGCCCTGAACTGCTTGAGAAAACTTATCAGGAAATTGTGCTAGAACTGTGTGGCAGCACAAATGGTGATGCTAAAGCGTTGGTGGCTCAGAAATTGGGTATACCAGTTTCCCATGAAATTATCATGGGCTATCAATGGCTGGGTCTGTTTGACGACAAGCCGATTATTCCCCCCAAAGATTCGCCCTCCTATTGTGATGTAATCTCTGACTTACTGGTTCAGAAACTGGGCGTTTATCAGCCAGGGGATACAGAAGTGGATCAAATTATCATGTATTACGACATCCTCGTGCAATACCCCGGCAAAAAAGAACGCATCATTTCTATAACCAATCCTTCTGCTAAACCGGGTGACCATTACTCTATCTGTTCACAACTGACTTCCAAGACCGCTGCAATGATTGCTAGAAGATTATTGGAAGGTTCCCTGAATCTTACAGGTCTGAAATATCCCACTATTCCTGAAATTTATGAGCCTGTTCTACAGGAGTACGCAGAGGAAGGGATTAGAAGTAAAGAAACTGTATTAGCAGCTTAAGATCAGCGGTCAGCATATGCGCTACCTCACAGCGTCGTTCGCACAGCGTGGCCAAAGGCCAAAGCCTGTGCCACGCACCGCTGACTGCTGACCACTGACCACTGACCACTGACCGCTTACCGCTTACGATTCAACTGACTGTAAAATCCCATCTTCTAACTGATAAATTGCTGTCATAATCCCAGTTTCAGGATTGTTCAACAGAGATTTTTTGACCTGTTGTAAGTATCCTAATATATTGCTGCGTAAAATAGGTTTTTCGACTTTCAGGGTGTGACGGTAATCCCAAACATCCCAAATCAATAAACCGATACCAGCCAGGGGATCAATTATACTTGCTCCTAACTCCGTTGCCACTAAACCACCGGTTTTTGCGGCCATTTTGCTAGCGGCTTTGCCAGCTAGTTTGCTGCTAACTTTACTCGCTACTTTTCCTCCCATGGAAACCAGAATAGGTTTAGCGACCAAGTAACCACTACCGCCAATTAACAATTTCAAGGAAATATTGGATAGGTTTCCTTCTGTATCATTAATTGTGGTGGAAATTTCGTTAATATATCTATCCCACTGACCTTGAGGAATTTGATATTGGCTTTGGATGTCACTAAGATTGTTTCCCAAGTCAGCCATATATAATTCTATCGTATCATTCGTTATTAGTTCCATCCTCATTTGAGCATTCTGAGGAACTATTACTCGTTTAGAAAATTCTTTTTGGAACGTCTCGGTAAGTTTGGCGTCAATGGCTTCCTTGCCAGAGGGTAGCTTGGGATTGATTTGATGCATGATAGCAGATGCTCCCCACATAAACGGAACTGATAGCTCCATCTTTTTTTGATTGAAATAATCAAAATACCAGTCCAAAAAACTATCCACACGAGGTATTAACTCTGCTTCCCAACTATCTAACTCCTGGGCGGCAAAGGCTTCAGCACTGGCGTGAGATGCTTTAACGGCATCAGCAACCGCTTGATTAACTTTGCTAAAGTCGGGACGGGGTTCAATAACAACTGTTGATTCAGTGGAGGGGTTAATTTGAGCAGAATTGCTCGAATAGGGGATAACAAGTTTGCTGACTAAGGGAATGAATACAATAATAATTACTACAGTCCAAATCAGTGGAGCCACGGACTTAATCAGTTGGGTAAAAGCTTGGATGCGCTCTGTCTTTTGAGTATAGGTTACTTGCTCTGGTTTGACAGATGCTGTTTCTGATTGGCGCTCTTGTTGAACTCTTGAATCTTGATCGATTTCCTGGCTCATTAGTGATTTATCCACTGATTATGACTAGTATCTCTGATTGGATTTTAATCAATTTTTTGGTAAGCATTCAGCTATCAGCTGTCAGCTATCAGCTATCAGCTATAGCCAAGGGAACAGGGAACAGGGAACAGGGAACAGGGAGCAGGGAGTAGGGAGTAGCGATGCAGCGCGGTCTTGGGGGTTTCCCCCACTCGCTATTGCATCAAGACGGGAACAGGGAACAAAAATTCGCACAATTCCTACACGGATTGCTATATCAGCTATCAGCTAATGCCCATGCTACTTGAGGTGCTATCAGCTATCAGCTAATGCGCTACGCGCACGCTACTTGAGGTGCTATCAGCTTGTGAATAAAAGAGGTAAGCTTTGGCCTTTGGCCACGCTACGTTAGGTCCCAGCGTCGAAGCCTGTGCCACAAACTAGAAGCCTGTGCCACAAACTAGAAGCCTGTGCCACAAAGCTGACGGCTGAATGCTGACGGCTGAATGCTGACAAGCTCACTGGCGATCGCTTAGGTAATAGCGATTACCCAGGTACAAAGCTCCTGCTATAGCTAATCCTGGCAAGGTAATAACCGCTGCCCAAGGAGAGCGTAACCAATTCACTTGCTCGGATCTTATGTAGTTAAGGGACTTTTTGTACATACAAGATTCAGCTGGACTAACTGAACCCAACAAAACAGCACTGGCAATGCCAGTAGTTGATAGGAAAGCAATTAAGGTTGATTTGGGTTTA
>NZ_JAAHHS010000016.1 GCF_010692395.1 Moorena sp. SIO3H5 | reverse complement strand
TCTCCCAGGGAATACCGAAAATCGCCCCTATTAATTCAGACTGTTGGTATTTAATGATGGCTTTTTAAAATACCAGGTTCTTGTTGCATCGGCAAGATATCTAAAATATCAGTCTGCGAACAATACTTGAGATCTTCATGGCCATCTAAGCCTAATAAACGTTTACCATGACTTGCATGGTGAAATAATCCGAGTAGATCATCTTCCCATTGGGAATAAAGAGCGATCGCACTAATTAATTCATCATTACCTGCAATGTCATTGGCAGATAAGTTAGTTTGTTGCAAAATACTATGGGCAATTGCACCAGCACAAACAGTATCCTCTAAAGAAAAACTACCTTCCCAACCAGAACCAACAAGCCAAACTGTTTCTGGTTGCTTTTCTAGTAGAAATTTCACAACCCTCGCCCGATTAGTTAAAGCTGCTCATGGCCTGTAATCGGCATCTGGTTTACTGCACTGGGCATCAGCACCATGGCATTTAACCTCAACGGTTTCAACTTCAACCAGAGCATCATTGACTCACAAGGTCACGTGATCAACACCTGGGCTGATGTACTAAACCGCGCTAACTTAGGTTTCGAAGTAATGCACGAGCGTAACGCTCACAACTTCCCTCTAGACCTAGCTGCGGCTGAAGCTACTCCTGTAGCTTTGACTGCTCCAGCTATCAACGGTTAATACCAAGTTGGCATAATCTACTTGATTAAAAAAAGCGCTCTCCACATGGGGAGCGCTTTTTTGTTTGTCTGTCATTATTGGACTTCTCAGGGAGTAGGGAGCAGGGAGTAGGGAGCAGGGAGCAGGGAGCAGGGAGTAGGGAGTAGGGAGTAGGGAGTAGGGAAGAAAATTTAGATGTAGCTTACGGTTACTAGCAAATTCTGTATTTATTGGCAGTCATTTCTTATTTGTCAATACCCCTTTACCTTGTGTTTTTTCTGTTGCCTTTAATAAAAATTAATAGAAAATTGGGGATAACTTTATAGAAAATTTAAATTTTTCTGTGGTTACTCGGTTTACTATCGACAGAAAAATACTATCGAGTCCGATAGCATCGATATATAGCAATTATCATCACGAGTTAGGTGCCCTTGACCCATTAAGAATTAAATTCACCACGGGTCGCACCTGAGGTAAACATAATTTTTTCCCTATTTGGAATTTCCCTGTTGCCTACTCGCTACTCCCTACTCCCTACTCCCTCTTCCCTTTCCTAAAGGACTAATGACTAATGACAACTGAACCCCTTGTCATCGTAACTAGTATTGCACCAGGAAATGTTAAAAAACAACAAGCCGCTATTAATAGCTGGCTTACTCTAGGATTTGAGGTTGTTTCCTTAAATATTCTAGAAGAGATTGAAAAACTCCAGCCTTTATATCAAGACATTAAATTTCACAGAGTATTTCGGGATGGACGAGAGCATTATGGTAAACCTTATGTTTACATTGATGACCTCTTATCCTATTTGCGTGAGTACGGTAGCCAAATATGTGGAATTGTTAACGCAGATATTATCTTAAAAGCTGAGCAGGATTTTACAGAATTTATTCGAGAGCAGACTCAAGACTCTATCCTGCTCGCTTCACGAGTCGATGTTGATACTGCTGAATCAATCAACGGTGAGATTTACGATGTTGGGGTTGATGTGTTCTTTTTTGAAAAAGAACTGCTGGAAAAATTTCCATCCTCTGACTTTTGCCTTGGTATTCCCTTTTGGGATTTCTGGGTACCAGTGATTGCTTGGCAACAGGGGTTAACCATAAAAGACTTAGTCTCTCCCGTTGCCTATCATGTCAAGCACTCTAACAACTATAGCTACGAAATCTGGCAAAAATCAGCCCTTAAGTTTACAAAAATATTTGCTCCATATCGGTATGAATCCTATCATAAAAAAGCGGATCTAAATAAAGTAGATTATGACCTAATTGGTCACATGGATAATTATATCGTTAAGCAATTCTTGACAATTTATCAAAACAGTAAGCAACCGATTATCTATAAACCCCGATTACCTGATGCTCAGAATCCGGTCTATAGCCATACAAATACTGAAAATTACGATTATAATTCCTTAGTATGGTTAGCATGGAAGTCTTATCATGCTGGTAAAATTACCACTATGGCTGAGCAGTTAAAGAACTCCCTAAGCATTACCCCTTACCAAGCAACGGAAACGATTTATGATTGGATAGAGCAATTCACCACATTTTCAGCTGCTCATGGTTCTCCATTCAATTCTTATGCATTCAGTAACCTACCGGAATGGCAAGAGCTAATACGCTCTACTCTGCTTAATCGACCATTTAGTCCCTATCAATGGCAACCAAAAGTCTCCATAATTACATCAGTATTTAAAGGGGATAAGTATATTGAACAGTTCCTTAAGGATATTACCGAGCAGACTGTTTTTGCTGAATGTGAATTACTATTGGTTAATCCCAATTCTCCGGGAAATGAAGAGCCTGTGATTAAAAAGTATATGACCAGGTATCCCAATATTATCTATATAAAATTGGATGAAGACCCAGGGCTGTATGAAGTTTGGAACATGAGCATTAGATTAGCCCGTGGTCACTATATTACAAATGCTAATCTCGATGACCGCAGAGCGCCCAGACATATCGAAGAACATATGAGAGCTTTGGATGAGCATCCTGATGTGGACGTAGTTTGCGCTCCTCTGAAAGTTACGATGCAGCCCAATGAAACCTGGGATAATAATACCGCTCATGCAGTCTGGTATGTGGGATTTCCGGAGTATTTTGGAACTGAAGACTTTTTTCAGGAAAAGTGGTGGGCTGAAGGAGAGGAAAAAGGTAAGATCGGCTCCCAAAATCTTCCCCATTGTATGCCGGTATGGCGGAAGAGTGTCCATGAAAAAAATGGCTATTTCGATGAAATTGAGTATGGCGCGAGTGCTGATTGGGAATTTTGGTTACGTTGTTCAACTAACGATTCTAAATTCATGCTGTTGAGGGAACCGTTAGGAATTTACCTAGAAGACCCTCAATCCTATAACAGGCGGTTTGAGTCAACGGTTGATTTTGAGAAAAAAATTCTACAGGAGTATTATCTACCGCTAACTGAGGAATCTAATGGTAATGGAAGCCTTGATGTCTCCCAAACTCAAGAGCAAGATTTAGGGTTTGAAGACTCTGGGGATTATCCCAAAAAACTCGATCTTGCTTCTGCTTTACAGTATCATTACGGGGAGCATCGCTCTGGATGGTCTTATGCTATGAATAGCTTGAAAGCGTTACACAATGATGCTGGAATCTTGGTGGATGGCTTCATAGAAAAGAAATTCGCCTGGGGTTCAGATCCTGGAGATTGTAACAACACCCCAACTGCTTATACAGAGCCTTGGATTGGATTCATCCATTGTCCTCCCTATGCTCCTAAATGGTTTCAAGAACACCTGTCACCTCAGACAATATTTGCAAGTCAGTTGTGGCAAGAGAGTCTTAAGTATTGTCAAGGTTTATTTTGTTTGTCTGAAGACTCTCGTCGATGGCTCCAAAAGCAGCTAGATGTGCCAATTGTTAGCGTTATCCATCCTACGGAAACCCCAGATATTACGTTTTCGATGGATAAGTTTTTGTCAAATCCTGAGCCAACTATTATCCAAATTGGGATTTGGTTGCGGAAGATGCACTCTATCTACTATTTACCGGTAAAAAATTATAAAAAGATGGTGTTACGTAAACCCTATTCTGGGGAGATGTTACATAGTGAAAAACAAGTATTTAAGTTACAGCCAAATTACAGTTATGTGCAGATAGTTGATTATTTGCCCAATGATCAGTATGATGAGATGTTGTCAAAGAATATTGCTTATTTGGAGTTGTATGACACCAGTGCCAATAACGCGATCATTGAGTGCATCGTAAGAAATACCCCGGTTTTAGTCAATCCGCTGCCAGCTGTAAAAGAGTATTTGGGTGAAGACTATCCCCTTTACTTCCAGTCTAGACAAGAAGCAGCGGCCAAAGCTGATGATTTTGCTTTAATTGAGGAAACCCACCACTACCTGCAGCAGCACCCGATTAAAGAAAAGCTTAGCAACGATTATTTTTTAAAATCAATTGTTAAATCGGACATCTATCAACAGTTATCATGAGAATATCCCACAAGCATAAGTTTGTATTCCTCAGCAAACCTAAGTGTGCTAGTACTAGTATTCGCAAGGCATTGGATCCTTACACCGATATTTCCAGTACGGATAAGAAGCGACATTACCATCACCATGTGCCAGCATCTCTGTTAAAGCAGCATTTTGAACGTATGGGTTGGAACTGGAACAGCTATTTCAAGTTTATTAGTATCCGAAACCCTTGGGATATGCTGGTTTCTTTGTACTTTTATGCCAAGCCAGATCACCGAGGTATTTATTGGTGGGAAACAGCAAGAGCAATCCGTGTATCCGAAGACATTGTCGAAAAATACCCCTATAACCCAAACACCAGGATGCCATTTAAGGAGTGGATTAAGACTGGAAAATCTTGGGACTTGAAGCAGCAAATATATCTAGAGGATTTGTCTACCTATACCCTTCCTTACTATGTTTTTGATGATCAGAATAACTTCCTAGTGGATTATGTTATCCGTGTTGAACACTTAGAGGAAGACTTAGATTTTATCGCTTCAAAGCTAGGAATACCTATAGATTCTTTGAAGATAAATACCAGCAAGCATGACCACTACAGCCAGTATTATGATAGCGAATCCCAAGCGATAGTCTCCGAACTGTTTGAGTATGATATCAACTACGGCAAGTATTCTTTTTAAACTAGAGAATGAGACTATCACACAAGCATAAATTCGTATTCATTGGTAAGCCCAGGTGTGGTGATGCTACGATTAGACAAGCACTAGATCCTTACAGTGATAGTGTTAGTACAGATAAAGGGCGACACAACCATCCCCATGCGCCAGCATCTATGATGAAACAGCATTTTGAACGGATGGGTTGGGACTGGAATAGCTACTTCAAATTCACGTCTGTTAGAAATCCCTGGGATATGCTTGTCTCTGTGTATTCCTTTGGAAATCCTGATCACAATGGCTTCTACTTTTGGGAGAAACAACAGTACAACCCCAACAAAAAAATGCCTTTTACAGAGTGGATCACTAAGGGTAAATCCTGGGATATCAAGGCAGGGAAGCACTTAACTGATTTGTCGGCTTACTCACTGTCTTACTCGGCACTTGATGAGGATAACACGTTTCTTGTGGATTATGTTATCCGTTTTGAAAATTTAGAATCAGATTTAACTTTATTGGAGTCTATGCTAGGACTGAAGCTGAATTTACCTAAGGTAGATCCAGACAAACGGGATGATTACACTAATTATTATAATCAAGAAGCTATAGATAGAGTTGCTAATTTATTTTGGTATGACATTAAGTATGGAAATTATAAGTTTGGGATGGCGTAGTTGGCTAAGGCAATAGGTAATAGGCATACTAGTAATAGGTAATAGGTAATAGGTAATAGGCGTAGGGTGGGCAGTGCAAACCTGGGGAGATTGTCAGGGTTTAAATTGGTATGAAGCACTGCCCACCATATGATTAATTTTATCTATTTTTTAATTAAGTTCCTGTTGGTGGGCAGTGCCGATTAAAGCTACTTATAGCTTTGTAATTGCTTGGAAGCACTGCCCACCCTACGATTAAGTTTATCGAAAATGTAGATAAATAAAAACGAGTTTATATTCCAATATTATCCACAATTATCACCATAGCCACAGTCGCCATTATCTCCATATTTCGTAATAAAAAAAATTTCTAAACCCCTTGCCAATTTAATTAATTTATTAATATATTAATAGTGTCAACAAAATTAACGAATAACTGGTCATGACGAAAAATCTTCCGCCCAACTCCGATGAAAATCAAAACCCTGAAAACCCTGGTCGTAAACCTAAGAAAGTCAAGCACATCTTGATCGGTTCTCCTGAACAAGTTCGGCATACTATTTATGCCATTTATGCTCTTAAATACGCCTATCCCGACGAGTGGAGCACTCCCGAACCTACCGAAAACCCTGGTGAGGTTATGACCACCTTGATTCGATATTTCTATGTAGACTAGGATAGGGTTTTGTCAGGGTTTGACGCCCTGGCGACCAGGCATTGTAGAGGTTATTTTTAAGCATTCAGCCAATGGTCAATGGCTGACCACTGACCACTGACCACTGACCACTGACAAATGTATTAGTTGATCAGTAGTTATTCAAATTTCAATGCAGTTAAGCTGTACTTGTTGACTTTTAGACAATAGAATTCGGTCAAGGATTGGGGTTAACCAAAACTTGACCGATTTTTGTTTATTGGTATAGTTAAGGTAATTCTTAATTTGGTAAGTTACTTTCGTTCTGGGTTTTAGGGAACGCGCACCGTAGGGATTAGGGAGTCGGGAGCTAAGGCCGTGGGCCACACTTACTGGCAGAGCCAGACGCTGCGCAAACGCGAACGGAGCTTCGGAGCAAAAAATAAAATTTAGATGCTTACTATAAAACGCTATAGCGCTATACTGAGCGGAGTTTGCAAGATACACCTATCGTAAAGAGTAATGGCAACTGAACAACGATCGCAGCATCAGGAACATTAATATGGTGATTCAAACAGAAAAACGGTACTACACGCCTGAAGAATACTTGACATTAGAAGAGAAAGCGATAGATAAACATGAATATCGAGATGGAGAAATCATCCTCATGCCAGGAGGCACGACAAATCACAATCAAATTGCGCTCAATTTCTGTCGCAAATTTCCTTTGACAATTAAGGAGCAAGACTATTATATCTATATCAATGATGTCCGCTTGTGCATAGCGCAATATCCCCTCTATACCTATCCTGACGTAATGGTAATTAAAGGAAAACCAATCTATGAAGGAATGGGTAAGACAAACGTAACCAATCCTTCAATCATTGTGGAAGTCCTTTCTAAATCGACGCGGGATTACGACTGGACGGATAAATTCATATATTATCGTTCTATCCCTGAATTTCAGGAATATATTTTAATCGATCAATATCGTTTTTATGTGGCTCAATATTTTAAGCAAGAGGATGGGCAATGGCTTTTCAATGATTATCAAGGGGGAGAAGCAGTTTTAAAGTTGGCTTCAGCTGATTTTGAAATTTCGTTTCAAAATTTGTATGAAAGAGTAGATTTTGAGTTGGATGAAGAGTGAATGGGGAATGGGCAATGGGGAATGGGCATTGCCCAGAAATATTGATTTTTTGGGAAGATTAGCAAAAAGCGAGGCTTTTTATGGTTCAATTATTACAACAACTAATAACCTTTGATGAATTTATTGAATGGCTGCCAGAAAATAGGCGCTATGAATTACATGAAGGAATGATCGTCGAAATGCAACCCACAGGACAACATGAAGATATTGCTGGATTTCTCACCCAAGAATTAACCTTAGAATACACAAGGATGAATTTGCCCTATCGTATTCCGCCCAAAGCATTAGTCAAACTAAAGGATAAAGAAACTGGCTATAATCCTGATTTATTACTTATCGATCGCCAAAATATCATCAATGAGCCATTGTGGGAAAAAAAATCAACCCTGATTCATGGAGAATCCATTCCTTTAGTGATTGAAGTTGTCAGCACTAACTGGCGTGACGATTATGGTTACAAGCTAATGGATTACGAGGCGATCGGTATTGGTGAATATTGGATTGTCGATTATTTAGGAATAGGAGGAGTGCGTTTTATTGGACAGCCAAAACAACCAACTCTCTCCATTTATCAGCTTGTGGATGGAGAGTATCAAGTCCAACAGTTTAGAGGAAAAGACCGAATCAATAAATCAACAAGTTTTCCTGAATTAAATTTGACTGCTGAACAAATTTTTAATGCTCAACGGTGAGTATTTATGGTATAATATTAACAGGATTGAGATGTATTAATGGGCAATGGGGAATGGGGAATGGGGAATGGAAGTGAAAAATGTCTGAAGTAAATGACTTTAAAGACTTACGAATTTGGCAAAAAGGCATGGAAATAGCACTGCTTAGCTATTTCCTCACTAAACAATTTCCTAAAGACGAGTTATACGGTATGGTTCAACAAATCAGAAGATAAGCTTCATCTATTCCTGCCAATATTGCTGAAGGGTATGGACGAAGATCATCAGGAGAATACAAGCGTTTTTTAAGCATTGCACAAGGTTCAATTAATGAACTACAAACCCATCTTTTGCTCGCTGAGGCTGTAGGCTTATGTGAAAAAAGTGATATAGTATCTTTGATCAACGAGCTTCAATCGGAAACTCGAATGATTATTACTCTTATGAAGAAACTAAATTAGGAAATTACCATTCCCCATTCCCCATTCCCCATTCCCCATTCCCCATTCCCCATTCCCCATTCCCCATTCCCCATTCCCCATTCCCCATTCCCCCATGATTCAAACTTACCCCATTTCCAAAACGATCGCTACCTTAGCTGACTTGAAGCAAAGGTTTAATTTATCTCCTACCGATAATGACCTTTTCTTTCAGGAATGGCAACAGGATTTACCTCAACTAACTGCTCAAGAAAAAGATAAAATAGACCAAATTCAAAGACGATTTTTACGTCATAGAGAACGAAGTACTCTCCCAGAAGGTGTGATTAATCAATTACTAATTGGACCTTTACTTACTTTGGCAGGTTTATATGATGAACCTTTCTATGTCACTACTGAAACGACTGTTGAAGTGGAAGTAGAAGAGAAGGATGAAATTTTACGAGGTCGAATTGATACTTTAGTTATTGCACAACAACTTTGGGTTCTTTTGGTTGAATCTAAATCTACTATTGCTTTTTCAGTAGCTTTACCTCAACTAATGACTTATATGATGGCAAATCCCAATCCTGAACGTCCTGTCTATGGTATGATTGGTAGCGGGGATGAGTTTTTGTTTGTTAAAATGCTGACGGGCGGTGTTCCCCAATATGATTTATCTAATCTTTTTTATCTGCTGCTACCTCGTAGGAATCAGTTATATGATGTCTTGCGTATTCTGAAGCAAATTGCTAAAATTATGGGTGCAAATATTGGGGTAATGAGTGATGTAAATTGAAGAGCGATCGCCTCCAAAACAGCTCTATATTCAATCTCGTAGGGTGCGTTAGACGGGAAAATTGTCAGCTTAGATCAGAATTTATCAATCCGTTCAGGGAACGGGAGGAGTGTTTTAGCCTTCAATGGTCGTATTGTTGCCAAAGCTCGGATGCACCCGAAAAAACCAGCAAAAATGGACAAACAAAGACTACGAGCATACCTGAAGCTGATCGAGCAAGTGCTAACTTGTCCCAGCGGTGAAGAATTCCAAATTGTTGAGAGCAACCGTGAGTTAGTGGGTGCAGAGTTATTGCAGGTAATGGCACAAGTAGCAGAACAACTGGCAGCAGAGGGCAAGCAAAACAACGCTGAGGTTTTACTGGGTCTGAGGAGTGAGCTTTTAGAAATCCTGGAAATCTCAGAAACCCGTACCTCAGCTAATCTCTCATGCCAAGACTATCTGCAATTCTTGACAGAGGTATTGCTGGCAACTGACAACAGCGATAGCAACCCCAAAGTAGTCTACCCACTCCTGGGAGCTAACCTAGAGAAACTGGATGATAACTTTATTGATATCCTGGAAACCTGGGCAAGTGCTAAATTTTCAGAACCTGAAGCAGAATACATCGCTAAAGTTATTTGGGAATTTAGCAATCTGATCCAGCAGTTTCCTCTAGGCAATAAAGCCAATAATATCGAAATCGCCATTGCTGGTTACAAACAGGTGCTAAAGGTCTTTACCCGTGAGAGTAAGCGGGAAAGTTGGGCAGCGATTCAAACCAACCTGGGGCAAGCCTACAGAAACAGAATCCGTGGGGAGAGGGCATTGAATCTAGAACTTGAGATTGCCCATTACCAACGAGCATTGTCAGTTTACACCAAATCAGATTTCCCTATCTATTGGGCAATGACTCAAATCAACCTGGGGGAAGCCTACAGAAACAGAATCCACGACCACAGGGCTGAAAATCTGGAAAAAGCTATTGCCCGATACCTACTAGCCTCGTCAGTTTACACTGAATCAAACTTCCCCTACTATTGGGCAGAGATTCAAACCAACCTGGCGGAAGCCTACAGTCACAGAATGCTTGGGGGCAGGGCTTATAATCTAGAACTTACCATTGACGCATACCAACTCACTTTGGAAGTTTACACCCAAGAAGAGTTCCCCATTGAGTGGGCACAGACTCAAACCAACCTGGGCAATGCCTACAGCGACAGAATCTGTGGCGACAGGGCTGAGAATTTAGAATTTGCCATTGAAGAATACCAACTAGCTTTGGAAGTTTACACCAAAGAAGACTTCCCCATCGAGTGGGCACAGACTCAAACCAAGCTAGGTATTGCTTACAGAAACAGAATCCGTGGGGACAGGGCTAAAAATCTAGAACTTGCTATTGAAGCATTCCAACAAGCTTCGTCCGTTCGCACCAAACAAGACTTACCCATGGCTTGGACAATGACTCAAAACAACTCTCAAAACAACTCTCAAAACAACCTTGGTCTGCCTATAGTCACAGAATCCGTAGTTATAAGCAATATAATCTGAAAAAAGTGATACATTTGTTTGACTCAGCAGTGGTGCGTTACGGGTAGCAACCTAACCCTGACTAAGAGGCAAAAAATGAAGGCTCCCCTAACGCACCCGACCCAACTGTTTGACACGGTGGTGCGTTACGGGGCGGGCTATCCAAACCCTGACTAAGAGACGAAACATGAATGCTCCCCTAACGCACCCTACCCAACTGGTCGGCGTGTCGGGTGGGTCCGAATTCCCGATTCCCGATTCCCGATTCCCGATTCCCCATTCCCTATTTCTTTTTAAGAGAAACTAATGATGGGACAAAAGCATAAAGTCGTAGATGAATTATCTTGGCTTGATTAAATAAGCCATCTT
>NZ_JAAHHS010000159.1 GCF_010692395.1 Moorena sp. SIO3H5 | reverse complement strand
TGCCGTGAACCCCTGGGAACCATACTTCACGAACAATCTGGGTTGGGGAAAGGTGGCTTTTGTCCATTGGAGTCACGTCAAACACTTTCCGCTGCTCATCAATGGATACAGCGTGCAACCCATGCTCAATAATCGGACTCAAAGAGGTATCGTGGAATCTATACCTCTTGTTGATCCTTTTGTCAAACCACAACAAAGGAGATAAATTAGGGATACCAAGAGAACCGACCGTGTCCCAGCAGCCAAGTAAGGTAATGGGAACACGTTCTCCGTATTTTTGGCGGAATTCCACCATTTCTTTATCATCGGGATTGGTAGCCCGAGAGCGGTACAGTTCGTAGGCTTCCGGAGCTTTAGGGATCTTGGAGCGGGATAGCAAGCCTGAGTTATAAATCATTCCAGCGAGACTGCGCACGGTGTAAGCCCCACGACTGAAACCGAATAGGTAGATTTCGTCACCAGGGGCGTAGTTCAAGCAAAGAAAACGATAAGCATCCTGGATATTGGTATCAATCCCTCTTCCAAAAGCCCCGCCGAAAAGCTTGCTCTTCAGAGAGTCTTCTGTGCCAATTCCCTCATCGTAGAATACGATTTGTAGAACTCCGTCACTACCCAATGGTTTAACTGCCTGAGAAATCTTAACCACATTGCTTGGGTAAGTACTTGATAACTCTTGCCATGTTCCATCACAACACACCACAAGACGTTTCATGGTCTACCTCCTTTAAAAACTTACTTACTCTTACTTACTATTTGAAACTATTTCAATTAAAGTAAATACTTTATATAGCAATTCTACGACTTGTGAGGTACAAATTTCTGAGGTGCGACCCGTGGCAAATTTAATTCGCCTACGGAAAGCGCACCTAAGTTTTTAGGGAGCAGGGAGCAGCGATGCAGCGCGGTCTTGGGGAGGCAGCGCTGCATCGCTGTATTAATTTGTGTAAAGTTGCCAAAAGCACCTCTGCTCCCTGCTCCGAAGTCCCTGCTCCCTGCTCCCTATTTCAACAGTTAATTTTACTTTTGTCCGACTACTTATTAACTATGATTAAGTATAAATGCTAAGGGAAACATGATAAAAATAAAAATAACTTTGGGTGGATAGGAGCTGTCTTATCCATATTAGCTTGAATTTGGAAAGAAGGCTCACGCCATAATCGCGTTTTTTGCAGTGGTTCGCAACAAGTGTCTCCAATACTGGATGGATAATCACGGTGTCGGATAATATGACCTACTTGAATCCCACTCCTTTAACGGGTTGGGTTCATGACCTGCTTAATCTGCTTTAATAACTGGGTCATTGACTGAGAATGCCAGTGTACAATCTGAGTAGCAATTTTCTTAAGCAGCAACTCCAACTGAGAATTGGAGTTACTACTGTTACTACTCTTGATTACTGGATCATGCGGCTTAGGGTCTAATCGATGATCCAAAACCAGAATTGGTGGTCGCTCTGGTAATTGAGCAAGAGTTATCAATCCTTGGGAATGTTCTAAAGGATTAGTGAGATCTGTTAATCGAATCAGCAGCAAGTCCACACTTTTTCCCTGAATTTGACGGTATACTTCTGCCCAAGAACAGGCGAGTAAGCTGGAATAACCAGCAGTTTGTAAGTATTGAATCAGTGCCTGTAGCCAAGATGTTGATGATTTTCCTCCCAGAGAAAATCCGTAGGATAAGTGAGACGATTCAACGTTCAACCTGTTAACCTGTAACGGATTACCCCTAAACTTTGTTCTCTGTTCCCCCGTGTCCATCACTAAAATGGTAGGCTTGCAACTGATTCCAGCTGCCACTTGAATGACTTGCAGTATGGCAGCCATCTTTTGTTGATTATTTGGTGCTAAACAGGGATAGACCGAAAGACCAGTTACTTGATTAGCTGCTTCTGTAGTTTGGTGATCCAGCGTTACTAGTGGTAAAGTACTCAAGCTTGGATATGATGAAAACTGATTCAAGTATATTAAAGGGTTGATCAGTCGAGCACCATTTAATACAATCACATCTGGATTCCAAACCCGACTCAATAACTCAGCTTGATCGAAATCATCGGCTTCGAGTACCCGATAATTCAGGTCTAAGTGTTCTAGACTCAATAGTGAAGTTAACTCATCAGTCAGTGTAGACGAGTCAGAGTTCTGGTAGGAATCTACATAATAGCCTTTTCGCCCATCACCAGGATTGAGATAGAGAATCGTTAGCACACTACTGGTATTACTCTCGTCTTTAGCCAGGCGAGAAAGGTTTTCTCGTAATGCTTCCTCTTGTACCGGCAAACTTAAGAAACCATCAGCTTTGTTGTGGGTTGCCTGCTGTTTTTCAGCCTGGGTGGCTGTGACCAAAACCGGGATGTGATTAGTTTGGGCATCCGACTTTAGCAGTGTTAGGACATCCCAACCAGAAAGTTTTGGTAGTAGGGGATTGAGTAAGATCGCATAGGGTTGTAAACGGCGGGCTTTTTCGATGGCTTCCGTACCAGAGCGGGCAACCACTACCCAATAGCCTAAACTCTTAAGCTGTTCCGTCAATCCTTCCAGGTAAAGAGGTACAGCTTCCACAATTAACACTAAACGGTTGGCCGTCGAAGATGGGGGGTGAGACGTTGCCGTTGGTGCAATCTCTGATAGTTGCTCATCCCAATTGTCCAATTGATCAGATGAAGCGTGGGGAGGACAGGGGGGGAAGAGTAGGGTAAACTGACTACCGACCCCTGCCTTGGAAATAAACGAGACATCTCCACCATGCAAGTGAGCTAGATGTTGTGTTAAAACTAATCCCAGACCAGTCCCCTCAAAGCTACGAGTCAGAGGCTTTTCCAACTGTTGGAATTTCTGAAAGATCAAGTGTTGTTTATCGGCAGGAATACCAATGCCAGTGTCCCAGACCGTGAAAGCAATCCAACCTTGCCACCAATTGACCTTCAGACCAATTTCACCATTGCCATCAGTAAACTTAAGAGCATTAGAAAACAGATGAGCCAACATTTGCCGTAAACGCAACTCGTCAGCAATCAGCATCTCTAAACCCGGTTCAATCTCTAAGGTTAATTTTGTGGGATAATCTCGATTGTTCTCCTCCGAGTGTTTTGAGTCTATCTCAGAGCGAGCCTGGTCATAAGCGCGATCGCATACAGTCCGAATTAGCACCGGTTCGAGGGTAAGTTTCAGTTGACCAGTCTCCATACGGGTCAAATCGAGAATATCGTTGACCACGGTCATTAGCTTACGGCCACTCTGATAAATTAACTGCGAATAACGGGATTGACGTTGATTGAGTTCCCCTAGGGCTTGGTCTTTCAACAAAGTTGACAAACCCAAAATCGCAGTTATTGGTGTTTTCAGTTCATGGCTAATACAAGCTAAAAACTCATCTTTGAGTCGGTTGAGTTGCACTAAATCAGCATTTTTTGCTGCCAGTTCTTGGGCAAAAAGTCGTTGCTCTGTGGTATCTTGAGCCAAGACTAGGTATAATTTTGAGTTGGGTGACTCTGACCTAGAGATTGGAGATCTCGAATAGTCAAAAGCGACCTTAGGCTCACAACTGCCAGTTTCTAGTCCTCCCTCCCAAAGGGCAGCGACAGAAGGTGACAGAGGAATTTTGACAAACGAGAATACCTGCTCCTGGCTGTTTGAAAGAGTTAAGTCATCAGTTGCTGTAGCGGTTTCCCGGCACTGGGTATGGTTTCCCCCGGTTTTCTTCACTGCTTGTGAAAACAGTAGCACCCGCTCGTGAATAGTGGTTGCTGCTTGATAGGGAGTATCAAGAGCACAGTATTGCCCAACAGCAGCTTGTTCATAAGTTTTGTCTGCCTGGTCACAAACATTGCCCACAGATAATGGCCATTGTCCTGGAGAGGTCGGAGCAGATTCGTTATGAAAGGTTGAGGAATTATGGGTATCAGGCTGACGCCACTGGAAGTCTGAGTCCATTGACTGTTCCATCGATTGGTTCAAACCTTCCTGACTGACTTCCCTCGGTACATCATTGGATAGCAAACGATTGTAAGAAGAACGGTAGGGTATCTTTTCCCTAGCTCCAGGGTTTTTCTGGGCAGAGGTAGTATTTTTAGTTTCTGTGGTGCTAGCATTTGCCAGATTCCCCTCGGATGATTTCTCAATCTGCTCACGCCAGGTCAGATTCTCGGCTAAAACTTTTCCCGTCGAGGTTTGTATGCTTAGGGGTAATGGCAGTTGTTCTAACAGTTGGACTAATGGGTTAATGCCCTTGAACTGGGCAGTTTTAGTTACGGCTTCGTCCTGAGTTTTCAGTCCTGAGTTGATTCGAGATGATAATCCTCGGGAATTGACCCAAGAACTCTTGGCTGTTAATCCATAGTCTGGGTGGTGAGTCCTGAGCGGGTTAGGGTTCAGTCCCTTGGGTTGAGTACGCTTTACTATCGATTCAGAACGTTGTTGGGTGAATGTGGATGCTAATGATTTTAACAGCAGCCAACTGTTCAGGAGTCCGATAAATTTCTGGTCTCCATCTACTAATGCCCACTGTTCCTGATCTCGGATGGGGAATTGGTTAAATTCTCTATCCCAGTTGCTGCTCAACTCCCCTAACCCCCCCTCCCTACTTCCATTGTCTTGTAGGTAGTACCAGAATTGGTTTAGACTCAGCTTAGCTGGTAGGATGGTTATGGGTTCAATGATGTTTGGCTCTACCCAAGATAGTGGTTTGTGAAGAAAACCAGTTGTCATTGTTGTTCCTGAGCTACCTACCTTAGCTAAGGAAAGCAGGTGAGGCATGATCTGCCTTAGGTTCACTACTCCTACAGGATATTGCTGTTCGCTGACTACCACAATCGAGTCATGCCTTGAACCATTAAAAATATCTAGCAGAGTAGCCAACTCAGAGGTACTTTGACAAACAGGAACTAGCTGGGCAAATTTTTGGATACTGGGAGTAGGCATGGGCATAACCAATCTAGCTTCAACAGCGGTTGAGCGCTACAGTAGCAATACATCCTCCTAAAGTAGCAACAAAGGAATTAACTCAAGCCCAACAGGGCTAGGGCTATCCCCTAATGCTTGAAGAGCAAGTACTTTTCAATATACTGCTCAACACTGGGTATATAGTGAGGCGCGAAATCAAAATTAATTACAATTATCAGACTGTTTCAATTTAATTTAATTTATATTAAGCTGATTGTTAAAAAAAATGTTAAAATATTACTGGTTTAAGTACTCTTATATAGTAAGAGTAACCAGTTTGTTATTCCAGACCTGTTGTGTTGCTTTCCCAACTAACCATATGTACCCTGATCAGTTCTGATTCCCTAGCTCAATCCCTTTGTCAGGTTTTGGGTAGCGAGCATCATATTATACACTCTACTAGTTCAGAATCTGAATTTTTCGAGGTGGTTGAGCAACATAAACAGGATATTGATTGTTTGGTATTGCAGGATACCGACACACTTCCCAAGGTGATAAACTACTTGTACTTGCAAGGAACCACCTTACCTGCAGTATTTTTGCGGTCGGACTCCCCACAAATTCCCTCTAGGGTTGACAGCAATCAACAGCTGGCTTATAACCAGACGACCCATAAATTCACCACCAGATCCAGGGCTCATTTGTTCCATCCGGCAGAAGTGGAACTTACTATTGACCAATTACCTGAGATTGGCAATTTCATCCAACAGGCGATCACCGGATTTTTATCTCTGGCTCCCGCCTGTAACTTACCCAGGTCAGATGACCCGCTTTATCCTACCCTCGCAGTAGCTAATTACAGTTTCTTGAGTAAGCAGCAGCACCGGTTAGCTGAAAAGCTCAGGGAAAGACTTGGATACCTTGGTGTGTACTACAAGAGAAATCCTCAGCTTTTTTTCCGTAATCTATCTCTTAACGACAGGGATGAGCTGTTAGAACACTTAAAATCAGAGTATCGTCAAATTGTTCTACAGTACTTTGCACCAGGAGATACCCTAAACCAAGACATCGATCATTTTGTAGAACAAGTGTTTTTTGCGGATATTTCTATATCTAAGATTGTAGAAATTCATATGGAACTGATGGATGAATTTTCCAAACAGTTGCAGCTGGAAGGGCGTAGAGAGGATATACTGCTTGATTATCGCCTGACGTTAATCGACGTGATTGCTCATTTAGGTGAAATGTATCGCCGCTCCATCCCCAGAGAACTGTAAGATCAGCATAATCGGATCAACATTGAGTAGTAAGCTTGATGGGAGGCTCTCCTAAAAAACCGTTTCCTTGAGTTCCTTGATCCCTTGTATTGACCTTTAACCCATCTTCTCCTAAACTTACGAGCCTATGAGTTCCTATAAAAAAACCTATGTTCTCAAGCTTTATGTAGCTGGGAACACCCCCAACTCCGTCAGGGCTTTGAGAACACTGAAAACTATTCTCGAACAGGAATTCCAAGGGGTTTACGCTCTCAAAGTAATTGATGTTCTTAAGAGCCCCCAACTAGCTGAGGAAGATAAAATTTTGGCAACACCAACCTTGGCAAAAGTTTTACCGCCTCCTGTGCGAAAAATCATTGGGGACCTCTCAGATCGAGAAAAAGTCTTGATCGGCTTAGATTTGCTTTATGAAGAACTCCGTGAAGGAGATTTGGATTTCTAAATAGATTATACCATTTTAGATTAAAGCGTGAAGATTTAGCAAGTCAGTAACACCATTAAACTTTTTTTTTTGATTAAGAACATTTACTTACGACCAATATGAATCAATTGAATCAAAATGAACAATATCAAAACTCAGTAACAACGGTCGGTGTCCAGAAAATACGGACAATGATCGAAGGCTTCGATGAGATCTCTCATGGGGGTTTACCATCTGGTAGAACCACCCTGGTCAGTGGAACGTCTGGCACTGGAAAAACTCTATTAGCTGTTCAATTTCTCTACAACGGCATTAGCAATTTTGATGAAGCTGGTGTGTTTGTTACATTTGAAGAATCACCCACAGATATCAGCAAAAATGCATCGAGCTTTGGTTGGGAGCTAAACAAACTAGTTAATGAAGGCAAGCTATTTATTCTGGATGCTTCCCCGGATCCAGAAGGACAGGACATTGTCGGCAACTTCGACCTGTCTGCTCTGATCGAGCGTATTCAGTACGCCATTCATAAATACAAAGCCAAGCGAGTTTCCATTGACTCAATCACTGCCATATTTCAGCAGTACGATGCTGCTTCGGTGGTACGCCGAGAAATTTTTCGCCTAGTAGCACGCCTGAAAAGCATTGGCGTAACCACCATTATGACCACAGAGCGAGTTGAAGAGTATGGACCAGTAGCTAGATTCGGGGTGGAAGAGTTTGTCTCGGATAATGTGGTCATTGTCCGTAATGTCCTGGAAGGGGAACGCCGACGCCGTACTATAGAAATTCTAAAGCTGCGGGGTACCACCCATATGAAAGGAGAATATCCCTTTACGATTACGGATCAAGGGATCAACATCTTCCCCTTAGGAGCAATGCGACTGACTCAACGGTCTTCCATGGCCAGAGTCTCTTCCGGAATCAAAACTCTTGATGTTATGTGTGGTGGTGGTTTCTTCAAGGATTCCATTATCCTGGCAACGGGTGCCACAGGTACTGGCAAAACCTTGTTAGTGAGCAAGTTTATCGAAAATGCTTGCATACAAGGTGATCGCGCCATTCTGTTTGCTTACGAAGAATCTCGGGCTCAGCTATCTCGTAATGCATCGTCTTGGGGCATTAATTTTGAGGAAATGGAACAAAAGGGTTTATTAAAAATCCTGTGTTCTTATCCAGAATCAGCGGGGTTAGAAGACCACTTACAACGGATTAAAACAGAAATTGCTGAATTTAAGCCCTCTCGCATTGCCATCGACTCTCTTTCTGCTTTAGCACGGGGAGTGAGCAACAATGCCTTTCGGCAGTTTGTGATTGGTGTGACGGGCTATGCGAAGCAAGAAGAAATAACTGGCTTTTTTACTAATACCACAGATAAATTTCTGGGCTCTGACTCCATTACCGATTCCCATATTTCCACAATTACTGACACAATTATAATGTTACAGTATGTGGAAATTCGTGGTGAAATGTCCCGTGCTATCAATGTGTTTAAGATGCGAGGCTCTTGGCATGATACAGGAATCAGAGAGTACACTATTAGTAAGGATGGACCAGAAATTAAGGATTCCTTCCGCAATTACGAACGAATCATCAGTGGTTCTCCCACTCGTATTCCCCTTGATGAAAAAAGCGAACTCTCTCGGATTGTTAAAGGCGTTCGTGATAAGTCAGTGGAATAATATTGAGTCCGCTTAATCACTTCGTATTCAGGGAAATCGTTAATTGTTAATTGTTAATTGTTAATGGATCCTTGACTATTGACAATTTTTAATTTTCAATTTTCAATTGATGAAAAACCTTTAATGATAAGTAGTCAACTGGATACGATATGACTCTCTCTCCTTATGTGGATGGCTTCAACTCACTGTCAACTGATTTAGTAACACTGATAGACCAGCTACCTAATCTGGAAAATCGTAAATGGATCAAACGGTCTCTTGCAGTGCTAGTGCGACTAACTGGGGAAGAAATTGACCGTCTGGACTGGAAAATAATCACCGCTTCTCTAGAAGATATGGAGCGGGCATTTCAAGTTTTTTATCCCTATCGTCATGTCCGGAAAGTTACCATTTTCGGTTCATCACGCCTTGCTCCAAATACTCCTGAATATCAGCTGGCAGCTGAATTTGCTCATCATTTAACCCAGCAGGGATTTATGGTAATGACTGGTGCTGGTGGTGGCATTATGGAGGCAGGAAACAAAGGTGCTGGCTCTAAGCATTCGTTTGGTCTGAATATTCAACTACCGTTTGAAAACGAAGCAAATTCGTTTATCGCAGGGGATCCCAAGCTGATTGAGTTCAAGTATTTTTTCACTCGCAAGCTATTTTTTATCAAGGAAACGGATGCGCTTACCTTATTTCCTGGTGGCTTTGGTACTCAGGATGAAGCCTTTGAGTCTTTAACCCTTTGTCAGACAGGACGATTAGAACCAACTCCTTTAGTACTGATTGATAAACCTGGTGGCACCTACTGGAAAGATTGGGATGCTTATATTCAAAAGCACCTCATGCAACGGGGTTTGATCAGGCCCTCAGATTCCAGTCTCTATACCATCACAGATAACTTAGATGTAGCTTACCAAACAATTAATCGGTTTTACCGGATTTATCACTCTAGCCGCTATGTCAGAGATCAATTCGTTCTTCGCCTCAAATCTGAGTTGTCAGAGGCTGAGGTTGAACAGCTAAATCAGGATTTTAGCGATATCTTGGTTCAGGGACGGATTGAGAAAACTCAGGTTTTACCAGAAGAACTACCTGATGAAACCGCTGAACTCCCCCGTCTGGTTTTCCACTTCAATCGACGAGATGTTAGCCGTCTTTACGAGCTACTCGCTACTATTAATCACATGGGTGTTTCCGAAGAAAGTACAACTCATCCGGAACTGAAATAAGGCTTGGATGCAAGCATCCTTAAAATACACAGCAGGCTCGACCAATGACCAATACCGGTAAATAACCCACTATCTTGCTGGTAATGGAATTAGAGCGACTTGATCTTAAAATTCCAGAAGGGGTGCTTGCGTGATCGCATCTAAGTCAACAGACTGCAATAATTTCACCCAATCCTTGATCACCAGGTCATTGCTAGAATTTTGCTGACGTAGCTTAGCTAGAGCATTAAGGGTATCATACCAGATCCCTGATCTGGCATAGATAATCGCTTTCTGTTCTAATGTCGCTTGGTCTAACTGATTTTTGAGGGATGGGTTGAGTGACATCCGTTTTACCCAGCCTGTCACTACAGGAGACCCCAGTCGCTCACATTTAACCACAAAGTACCAACGATACTGTTTACCAACCTCAAGGGAGGTGACTGTTGATGGAAGTTCGATGCCTACTACACTTGGTGAGGACGATGAGGCAACAAATTTAGTCCAGTAGATTTCGTTATAGTTTTCATCTTGTAGCACAAACTCCAAAGGCAAGTCCGGTGTCAGGGCATAGGGAACATAAAACCAGAAGGTGGGATGAGAAACAACGGTTAAGCCGAAAACTGATTCTGTTCGAATTTGACCATCACTGGCAATGGTGGGCGTAGAAGGGACTAAGGCAGTCAAAGGTTCTTTGACTTTTGGACATTGCCCACGGCTTGCCGCTGCTTTTCGTTTACCGGGTACACCTCGTTCCGGTACATTTGGTGGCACCCAATCTAGACTGATGCCTAATGGCTGTGGATTTCTTGAAGTAATTCGCTCTTGCTCTCGGTGCTTTTGAGCTACTTCTGCTGTTGGGGAACGTTGATCTGAGTCCAACCGGGAATTGCTAGGATTTGCTGTTGACATTCCTGGCAAGGCAATATTGCTACTAAAGCTGACAATTGCTAATGTAATTCCTAAGATTGGCGGTGTTAACGGTAGTTTTATCTTGCTCATGATTCATAAAGAGTAATTTTCAAGGAATTTTTCCTTGTGATTGGTCAGGTGATTGGTCAGTTGTTACTTCCTATCTCTAGTTTTTTCAATGTCGTTGCTACCCTCATTATCACTCAATTGAATGAACTATCTAATTTTTCCTACTGACCAGTAATTATTTTCTATATCTAGTTTGATCTACAATCGAGTAATTGACGAATCCAGAATTCAAACATCGTTCATTTTCAGGACTTACGTAGCTACTCTACCTGGTTAATTAAGACTATTTGATAGCAAAAAAATATTATTTTGTCAACTGTCTTTTGATAGAGATGGATAGTTCAAAGTTCCGGTAAATCATCCCTAGATCAAATCTATAATTTAGCTGGGGATGAATGAGTAAATACTATTAGGAGTCCAGTTTGGTGGCGGACATGAAAATTTACCAACAATCTTTTTTTAATCAAAAACTGTTTATCATCGTATTGTTGCTCAGTGTGGGAGTAACATTACTCAGTAGCTGCTCCCCTAACAAAATGGAGAAGTGCAAGCTGATTGAGGTTGAACCTAGGGAAGTTGAGCTAGATATCAGGGATACTGATATTGAAGGATGGGAATTAGAGGTACTTTGTGGTGACCAACTTTGGGACATCCCATGGTCAGAAATTAATCGCCACTTTAAGATTGACCTGAAGAAGTATTACTCTAAGAATCCACAAGCAGCTCAACGGCAGCTGCAACGACTGGAGCAACGACTACTTTTCTATAAACCAGACAACAAGAGGGGAAATATCCTATACGGTTCTTTAGATGGCAATCCAGAGTTAGTTGGGGTGAAGGCGAAAAAAGATGATTAGAATTAAACTTGCATCAAGTCCAAGTCTCATCCCCAATACAATGTCTAATGTCTACTGACCCTTATGCTTGGCTAAAGCTATCCCTGACAACGATTGAGAAAGCCAATTGGTATCGTTCAGTACAAACTCTACAAAGTATGCCTGGTGCTGTGGTGCAACTGGAAGGGCGAGAGGTGATTAACTTCGCTAGTAATGACTATCTGGGACTGACAGGCTCACCTCCTTTAATCGCAGCAGCAGTTACTGCTACTAAGGACTATGGTACTGGCAGCACTGGTTCGAGATTACTTACTGGACACCGGGAACTCCATAGACATTTGGAAAATGCGATCGCATCTCTCAAACAAACTGAAGATGCGATAGTCTATAGCTCTGGATATTTGGCAAATATAGGCACGATTGCGGCGTTAGTAGGGAAACGGGATTTAATCCTAGGGGATCAATACAACCACTCCAGCCTGAAAAATGGGGCAATTTTGAGCGGTGCCCAGGTAATCGACTATGAGCACTGCAATATGGCTTCTTTGCAGGGTCAACTGATTGAATATCGACAACAGTACCGCCGTTGCTTAATTGTTACTGATAGCGTCTTTAGCATGGATGGTGATTTATGCCCCTTGCCTGAGCTATTAGGGTTGGCCAACCAATTTAATTGTATGCTCCTGGTGGATGAAGCCCATGCTACAGGAGTTTTGGGCGCTACAGGGGCTGGGTGTGTGGAACATTTTGGCTGTACTGGAGAAACGATTATTCAAGTTGGCACCCTCAGTAAAGCTTTGGGGAGTTTGGGAGGGTATGTGGCGGGTTCAGCGGTTTTAATTGATTTCCTCCGAAATCGTTCTCCTAGCTGGATTTACACCACTGCTTTATCTCCAGCAGATACTGCAGCAGCATTGGCAGCAATCCAAATTGTCCAACAAGAACCAGAACGCTGCGCTCAACTGAGGAATAATGTAGAGATTCTCAAACAGTTAATTACTCAGCAGTTGCCTAATCTCAACTGTTTACCCTCTGAGTCACCTATCCTTTGCATTTCCATAAATAGTGCTACTGAGGCTCTTGCTGTTGGGGAAACCTTGAAAGCAGCTGGTATTTTTGCCCCTGCTATTCGTCCTCCTACAGTGCCTACGAGTCGGATTCGGATCTCAGTTATGGCAACTCATACACTGGATCATTTCCAGCAATTAGTTACTGCTTTGGGGACCTGTGATAGTTCAAAATAGGTAATAAAATACGAGTTGGATAATCTCCTCCACAACTCACCTTCAAAGTAATAATCTGAGCATCGATCAATCGGCTTTCACTAGGGAAAGCCCTAGTGCCGGAATTCACTGGATAAGCCGGAAAACAAGCCCCACTTAAGCTCAAGCGCAACTGATTCCCTTTAGCAATACGCACAAAAGTTGCTTGGAATGGAATACGCAACGGATTAATAGTGTCCCCAGGATTGACCCGTCTATATCCTTGAGTAACATTGTAAACCCTGCCATCGGGATGGACTTCCGACAACACTGCACAGATATCAAAACTGGGAGTATCAGCGGTGCAAAACACCTCAAACACCACATCCCCTACTATATGTAAATCTTCTGCTAAGGGTTCACAGGTGTAGGTTAAAACATCTGTGCGACAATCTATGGCAGTGCGATCGCATGAACCGACTGGCATGGCTGCATGACCCCCCATTGCTGGAACTGGACGCCAAGGGTCATGAACTAATAAATCACAGGATAGATCATAGGTATGCTGGCTTTGGGATACTCCCTCTGTCTCCGATGGCTGTTGCATTTCTTGAGACTCTTCTGGGACTAATTTTCCAGAATCTTCCCTGACACTGGCTAAACCGGAAGTTACCAGATAATAAGATTTCTGATTGCCATCAGGCCAACTATCAAAGTAACGCCACCGATTAGTTCCCATCTCAAATAGACAAACAGGCGGTTGCTCAACCACGTTGGTATCAATTCCCTTGAGGAACTGGTCAAACCAACGCACTTGCAAGCCATCAACGGGACTATTCGCCTGGAGACCATAATCTACTGCTCCCACTTTACGCCCCCAAGGCAGGTGCGCCCAAGGTCCAATGATCAGATGCTGGGGCGAACTGCCATGAGATGCCATATCTTTATATAAATGAAGTGTCCCTCGCAAAAATGGGTCAAACCATCCTCCAATGTGTAACATGGGCATGTCTACATCCTGCATCATTCCCTTGGGAGATAGTTTTTCCCAGTATTCATCTGGGTGAGGATGGTCTAACCAGTCGTGATAAAAAGAGTCTGGTGCTAAGTCTTGGAGAATTTGAGGGCGAGCCGGAATTGGGTCATACAGGGGTAAATTCCGAGATGCTCCATACAACAGTTGATAGGCTTGCTCATCTGACCGCAATCGTGCGGTTTCTGTTGCTAATTGTATCGCCCAACCCAGATTAGCTTGTAAACAAAACGCCCCTCCCTCATAGGCCCAATCGCTGTATAAGTCATAGCCAATCATCGCTGGACAGATCGTTTTCAGAGCGCTGGGATAGCTGGCAGCAGCGTACAGTTGAGTCATTCCCTGATAGGAAAAGCCATACATGCCCACATCCCCAGTGCTACCGGGTAAACTTGCTGCCCAGTTAACACTATCAAAGCCATCTTCTACTTCGTGGGCAAACAAATCAAACTTACCCTCTGAAGTGCCTCTCCCCCTGACATCTTGAATCACTACAATGTAACCCTGGGCAGCATACCAAGTGGGATGAGCATAGACTACCGTAGATGCGATCGCTCTTCCATAGGGTTGCCGCATTAGCAACACCGGAAACTCACCAGCACTATCGGGACGGTAGATATCCGCATCCAGCCGTACTCCATCCCGTGTTACCATTGATGCCGTTTCTTGTTTTACCTTCAACCTTTCAACCTGCCACTTGTAACTTATAGTCATCCCAACATGGGGATAGCTACAAAATTCATTAATAAACTTACTAGAATCACCCCAACGATATTTAAAACTAATCCTACCTTAACCATGGTAGAAATTGGGAAATACTCCTGAGAGTAAACAATTGCATTGGGAGGAGTTGCCACTGGCAGCATAAACGCGAAGGAAGCAGAAATTGTGGCGGGCCACATCAACAAAGCAGGTGATACATTTATAATCGGTGCAGCAGTAGCTAAGATAGGTATGATCACAGCTGTGGTTGCTGTATTCGAGGTCACTTCTGTTAAAAATGTGATAAATAGACAGATGCAAACCACCATTAAAACCGTTGAAAGTCCCTGCAATCCAATTTGTAAATTATCCCCTAGTAATTGAGACAAACCTGAGGCAGCAAACCCTTTAGAAATTGCAATTCCACCCCCCAATAGCAGCAATATTCCCCAAGGAATTTTCACAGCCGTTTCCCAGTCTAGGAGGTTGATTTTATCCCCCGTCTCTGTTTTCACAGGAAGTATAAACATGATCACAGCAATTAGGGCAGCCACACTGGAATCATGAACAAAGTTAGCCACCCCTAGATAGGTTGACCAACCAGTTAATGTAAAGGAACCGATGGTGATATCTGCCCGAAAAATCCACAACAATGCTGTTAACCCAAATAAAATAGCAACGTATTTTTCTCCCTGAGACATTTTACCCAGTTTCTGGACTTCTTTGTCTGGAATTTTAAAATAGTCTGAGGATAAACTGTTATTCTCAAGCTTGACTGTAATTTTAGTTAAATAGATCCAAGTTAACAATATAAATATCAAAACAGCTGGCACTCCCACGATAATCCATTGATAAAATGTAATGGGGTTACTGTCTGGAAAATTTTCTTTTAATTGTGCCAGAAATATCAGGTTAATTGGTGTCCCGATCGGGGTTCCAATCCCACCAATATTAGCTGCGTAGGCAATTCCCAGCATTAGGGAAGTTCCCAGAGTTTTACCTACATCAATATTGGGATTGGCAAGAGCCGTTTCTTCGATGATAGAGATAGCTATTGGCAGCATCATCAAGGTTATAGCTGTATTCGATATCCACATTGACAATACTGCTGTTGCTAGCATAAACCCCAAAATTAATCTGGTTTGTTGGGTACCAACAATGCTAATAATGTGGAAAGCAATCCGCTCATGTAGGTTATATTTTTCAACCGCTTTAGCAATAAAAAAAACTGTCATCAATAACAAGACTACGTCAGAGGCATAGGCGGAAGCAACCTCTTCAGCAGAAAGAATTCCTAAAAAGGGAAATAAACCCAAGGGAATAATGGAGGTGGCGGCAATCGGGATAGTTTCAGCAATCCAAAAAATTGCCATGAGAAGCGTTGCTCCTAGCATTCTCACAGCAGTTGGTGGTAAATTTTCAGGAAGTAATGCTGGAAAAAATGAAAGGAGCCAGATAATGGTAAAAATACTAACTCCTAGGTAAAAGCTTTTTTTCATCAATAGGACTTACGCAGTAACTCTACTTCTATTAGTAAGGTGATTTCTTAACGAAGCCTACACTATAAGTGAGTTTATAGTCCAGTTTTCCGTAAGTCCTGTTGTAAGCATATGCGCTACGCGCACGCTACTTGAGGTGCGGTCAGCGGTCAGCGGTCAGCTATCATGCTAAAAAAAACCTCTAAGGAGAGAATTTAAAGGTGCGCTCTTACCATTAAGAATTAAATTCGCGCGATTGTCGTGCCTAATAGTTCTAAATTAATGATAATTGAAAGTCTGGGCAAACGCGCATCTAATCATATTATAATA
>NZ_JAAHHS010000158.1 GCF_010692395.1 Moorena sp. SIO3H5 | reverse complement strand
CTGCAATTGAGCAATATGAATTCGTTCTGGGGCTAATTCTATACCAACACCTTGCTTGCGGCGGGAAAATAAATTTTTAAGATGGTTAACCATATCTAGCAAAGGGAACAGGGAATAGGGAATAGGGAGTAGGGAGTAGGGAGTAGGGAGTAGGGGATCAAAAACTATCTTATTTAGATACCAGTAGATACGAGATCTGAGTTAGGTAGATCGGGGTTTGAACATTAGGTTGCTTTTGGTTGCTTTTGATCGTACCCAATCTATCTCACAATCATGACAATTTTTTGCTCAATGGTGAAATTGATTATTTTAGCGATTAGGGATTAGCCATTGCCATTACTGTTAACAAAAGCTTCTGTTCGCAAAAAGTGACCAACTAGGTACAGAGAGCCACAAAGGACAGTAATCTTATCTTCTGCTTCGGCTTTGTTAAAGCTAGCACGGAGTCCGGTCACTAATTCTGGATAAGTAGCACAATCGGCTAAGGTTGGACAAATTTGTTGCGCGAGAGTAGCCAAGTAGTCTAGCTCAGCTGAACTATGGTCAGGTACTGGCACTAGAGATAATCGATCTCCTGGTCTGAGCAAGGTATTAAAAATACCAGCATGATCTTTGGTTGAGAGTATACCCATTACCCAGTTGACCGATTTACCTAGGGTATCAACATATTGTCTCAACGCCTGAGCAGAGGCTTTATTATGGGCTCCATCAATCAGTAAATGGTGATTCTCCCAGCTAGTCCACTGCAAACGTCCCAGCCAAGTGGTGTTGGCCATCCCCAATGCGATCGCATCAACTGGTATCTCCCAACCCTGCTGTTGCAGAATTTGTACCGTTGCGATCGCAATCGCCGAATTAACCAACTGTACTTCCCCCAACAAGGGCAAACTGTAGCTGATACCCCCATACTCCACCCATCTGAGATCTTTTCGGGTGCTTGGCATCTTCCCCTCTGGCAACTCTACTGCTGAGTCTACCCACACCACTGGACATCCCAACTGATTCACCCTTGATTCAACCACTGCCCTAGGTTCAGGGAGAAGCGGACCAATTACCGCAGGACAGCCAGGCTTTAGGATTCCAGCCTTCTCCTTGGCAATATCAGCCAAAGTCGGTCCCAGGCGCTGCCAATGTTCCCAACTCAGGGATGTGATAATACTAACCAAAACGCGATCGCATACATTCGTTGCATCCAGGCGTCCTCCCAATCCCACTTCTATTACAGCCACATCCACCTGCTGCTGAGCAAAATACAACCAAGCAGCAGCAGTAGTCACTTCAAATAGGGTTGGTGGATCGGAACAGTTTTTTGGAATTGCTGCCTTAACTTGCTGCAGAATTGTGGCTAGGGTATCGGTGGAGATAGGTTGTTGGTTAAGGCAAATCCGTTCTGTCCAATCCACCAGGTGAGGAGAAGTATAACGTCCGACTCGGTAGCCAGCTTGGGTGAGTATAGAAGACAGGTAGGCACAAACTGAGCCTTTACCATTAGTTCCAGCCACGTGAATGATTGGAAAATCCTGGTGGGGATTACCTAAGCGCGATAGAAGTTGCTGTATGCGTTCTAAGCCAAGCTGAACGCCAAAGTATTGAAAGGATTGGAGAAGCTCGTCAATATCCATGGGATGATTTTTTTGATGAACCGCAAAGACCTGAATCATACCAAGGTCAGGAGAGTGTTGAGTATGAATATGAATACAGTTAATGATAAGGCCATTGTTAAAGACTATTTCAATGCCACTGGGTTTGACCGCTGGCGGCGGATTTATGGTGATGGTGAGGTTAATCGGGTACAGCAAGATATCCGGATTGGTCATCAGCAGACCGTGGATAAAGTGATCAGTTGGCTGGAGGCTGATGGTAATTTGTCAGGTTTGTCGATTTGTGATGCTGGCTGTGGTGTTGGGAGTCTGAGTATTCCACTGGCAAAAAATAGCGCTAGAGTTTTTGCTAGTGATATTTCTCAGAAAATGGTAGGGGAAGCTCAGGTAAGGGCTAAGGAGAGTTTAGGGAATACTGACAATATCTCGTTTATGGTTCAGGATTTGGAAGGGTTAGGTGGTAGCTACCACACCGTAATTTGTCTAGATGTTTTGATTCATTATCCCCAGGATAAAGCGGCTGAAATGATAACTCACTTAGCCTCTTTGGCCGAGTCTCGTTTAATTCTTAGCTTTGCACCGAAAACCTTGCTTCTTACTGCACTTAAAAAGATTGGTGAGTTTTTTCCAGGACCAAGTAAAACCACTCGTGCCTATCAGCATCGAGAAGCAGATATTGTTAGTATTTTAGTAAATAATGGGTTTTCGATTCAGCGACAAGAAATGACTAGCACTCGCTTTTACTATTCTCGCTTATTGGAAGCTATTCGTAAGTAAAAAAAGCCTATGCCCTACGCGCACGCTATGGTAACAGCGGAAGGCCTTTGGCCACGCTACGCGAACAGCTAAAAATAAACCTGATAGCACCTCAAGTAGCGTGCGCGTAGCGCTTAAGCTGATAGTTTACACCTAATCGCAATTGTCTGGTCATGCTAACAAATAACGTTTGCTAAAACTTTGGTAAAATGAAACGGTTCAAAAAAATATCGGCTGGTTTGCTGCTCACCTTGGGTATTCTATTATTGATGGTACCTGTGGTAGTTTCAACTCGAAAGGAAGCAACATCACAGGATAAAGTTGATGCCCTGGGAAGTTTGATAGTAGGTATCCCAGCTACCTTCTGGGGAGTATGGTTAGCATGGAGAATGTATCGACAAGAGCAAAAAGAAGTTTTCGAACACCTTCAGTCTACATTTTATCGCTTGCTCCAAGACGAAAATGGTAAAATTTCAGTATTGAAATTAGCAATGGCAGCCAAACTTCCTATAGCTGTCGCTCAGGACTATTTGGATCACAAAGCTAGAGAATGTGATGCCACCTTTGAGGTTAGCGAAGAAGGGAAAATATTTTATAATTTTACGCTTTAGGAAGGACAAAATTAATGACTCGGATTTTTTTAGCGATCGCATCGATCTTAGGCGGATTATCAGTAGCAGCTGGAGCCTTTGCTAGCCATGCTTTGAAAGAAAAACTGACCGAGCGAGCATTAGAGATTTTTCAGACTGGTGCTCGCTATCAAATGTACCATGCCCTAGCGCTAATTTTGGTAGCCTTATTATTGAGCCGCACAGAAGTAGCACAAACTCCCCTTACCGTAGCTGGCTCAGCTTTTATCGCTGGAATTGCGATTTTTTCTGGTAGTTTGTACGCCCTGAGTTTAACCGGGATCAAGTGGCTAGGAGCGATCGCACCATTAGGTGGTGCAGCATTGATCCTGGGATGGGGTTGTTTAGCGATCGCAGCTTTATCTTTCCAGTAATCCTACATATTTTAGGGAACAGGGAACAGGGAATAGGGAACAGGGAACAGGGAACAGGGAACAGGGAACAGGGAACGGGAAATAACCAATTTAAGTGCAAATCAGCTCAAATATTTTCTTGAGAGTTGACTATCAACCTTCAACCTTCAACCTTCAACCTTCAACCTTCAACCCAACCTTAAGTCTTAAACCTTAAACCTTCAACCTTCAACATTCAACATTCAACTTCTAAGCTTAAACCTTCAACCTTGCATCTCCCGATTAGCCGCATAAACACCTTGGACGTTATACCAGTTAAGGAAAATTCGGGCAATTTCTAAAGCTAGCTGGGATTTACCTCGGTCAATTAGCCATTGTAAAAAGGGAGCCATGGTGCGTTCGTTGAGTCGTCCACCTAAAGACAAAATCCCCCAGAGTAGTCGGTGTAGCCAGGTCATCTGAATCATCATCCTGACTTCCCAGGTCGGGTGCTTGCGGTAAAATAATACACCCATACGCCCCCGTTGAATTTCCCGGTCAATCATCCGGGGAATTTGGTCGAGGCTAAAGGGAGGATGCCAATGATAACCTACCGCTTCGGGACATTTAATCAGTTTTAAGCCCAGCTGCTTCAGTCGGACACCCAGTTCTAAGTCTTCCCAGCCATAAAGTTGGAAGCGGGTATCAAACAGTCCAGCTTCTAAAAGCCATTTGCGTGCGATCGCAACATTCCCCGTCGCAAAATACGCAGCAGAGAAATCAGTAATTTTATACGGTTCGCTGGTAGGCTCGTCGAAATTACAGGTATTGATCACCCAACCGTAGGTAAATAAGCGATCGCATCCCAGACGCTGCTGTGCCTGTACCAAAGCATCAGCATGAGACTGGAGGAAATGCTCAGTAACTACTAAATCACTATCAATAAAGATAATTATTTCACCAAGAGCCTGCTTCACCCCTAGATTCCGGGCTGCAGCCGGTCCAGCATGGTTTTGAGCAAATGAGCGTACATGGGGAAACTGATCCCCGTGTGCTGTCAACCAATCTAAAGTGCCATCCGTTGAGCCATCATCTACTAAGACAACTTCATAATCCAAGACCTGGCTATCTTTATCTTGCCTGAATTGCTGATGTTCTAATGCGATTAGGCACTTTTTGAGAATCGGTAAGCGATTGTAAGTGGGAATGACAATGCTTAGCAAACTTGGGAACCTTTTTAATTTGATATTATTGTGAACTTGAACAGCGATCGCGTGGAAAACGTTATGCAAATTGACTGGCAAACTGCCAAAACTTACGAAGACATTCTATACCATAAAACTGACGGTATTGCCAAAATTACCATCAATCGTCCCCACAAACGCAACGCCTTTCGTCCCAAAACCGTCTTTGAACTTTATGATGCTTTCTGTGATGCCCGCGAAGATCACAGTATTGGTGTTGTTTTATTAACTGGTGCTGGTCCCCACACCGATGGCAAATACGCCTTTTGTGCTGGTGGTGACCAAAGTGTACGAGGCAAGGCTGGATATATTGGAGAAGATGGGGTTCCTCGCTTAAACGTATTAGATTTGCAACGCCTGATTCGTTCCATACCCAAAGTAGTGATTGCCCTAGTTGCTGGATATGCTATTGGTGGTGGTCATGTCCTACATGTGATTTGTGACCTAACGATTGCTGCTGATAATGCTATCTTTGGTCAAACTGGCCCGAAAGTCGGTAGTTTTGATGGTGGATTTGGCGCTAGCTATCTTTCCCGAATTGTTGGTCAAAAAAAAGCCAGAGAAATTTGGTTTCTCTGTCGTCAATACACCGCATCTCAAGCCCTAGAAATGGGTTTAGTTAACTGTGTCGTTCCAGTGGAGAAGTTGGAAGCAGAAGGGCTACAGTGGGCAAAGGAAATTTTGGCAAAAAGTCCTATTGCCATTCGTTGCTTGAAAGCTGCTTTTAACGCCGATTGTGACGGTCAAGCTGGTCTACAAGAGCTAGCTGGTAATGCTACCTTACTGTATTACATGACAGAAGAAGGAGCCGAAGGTAAACAAGCTTTCCTAGACAAGCGTCCACCAGACTTTCGTCAATATCCTTGGTTACCTTAGATTATAAAAGTTCTCAATTGGTGAGGTAAAAATTTCTGGGGAGTAGGGAGTCGGGAGTAGGGAGTAGGGAGTAGGGAGTAGGGCACCTGAGGGGGTGACAACAAGGCATTAAACTAGACAGGGCATGGGGTGTGGGGTGTAGGGTGTGGGGTGTGGGGTGTGGGGAAAATAGAAGCGTGATTTGCGCGGTTTTAACTTGTGTAAAGTTGCCAAAAACCCCTCTGAATCGCTGCTCCCTGTTCCCTGTTCCCTGTTCCCTGCTCCCTGCTCCCTGCTCCCTATTTCAACAGTTAATTTTAGTTTTGTCCGACTACTTATCAATAAAAAGCGCACCTTATTTTGAATAAAAGTGCGAATAAAGCTATTTTAATAGTAGATATCAGCTGCCAAGTTTTATTATTATTTGGCTTTTCCAGCTTATACTTGTTAGCAAGTAGCTACTAGAACGAGAAGATTTGGTTTAAACTGGTTGTTGTGAAATTTTTTTGTTTTATTTATTGATTGTATTAAGGCGGGAGTTACTAGTAAGGTACTGCTGATATTTCTGATAAGCTGATCTTGCTGATAATACGAACAATTTACATCAACAATTTACACCAGCATGATGTCTGTTGAAGAATTTTTAGAGGTGATAGTTTCACCTGCAACGGTCATGTCTGACCCAGAGGAGTTTTCAGAACACTTTACCGATAGTTCCTCTGTGAGCATCAGTTGTTCATCTTGCCAAATCTCTTCTAGTTTCTCCCAAGAAGAAGAAGAAGAAGCAGAAAAGGTAGGCGTAGCAAAATTACAAGCTTTCCAGGTAGCTCTGACAGGCACCCCAAGTTGTTGACACATACCCCCTCGTCGTCCTTCTGACTGATAATACTGACAAAATCTGCAACTAGATATAGGTAAATTCAATGTTTTCATGATAACTCTTTTTTTGTGAAAAAAATTTTATCTACTCTTTACATTTAATTCTGCTACCTCCTACCTCAGCTTGTTATAGATAGCAAGCTGTTGACCAGCCTAGGTTATAAGCATATCCTTAGCCCCTAAAGCTTTAATATTTTCTTAACGATTTTGTTACAAATAGATACATTTTATTTTACAAAAAGTAACAAACAAACAAGGGTTCTAAAAGAATTGGCTTGCTTTATACCAAAACCCCATAGGGATCAAGTAAAAAAACACACCAAAAGTGTATTTAGATACTGAATAGATCCCGATTAACTTATGAAAAAGTATCAGTTCAGTGTTCTAAAAATCAAGGGTCAGCTAGGAAGGCTCACTGGCTTGTAGCGTCCACAGCCAAATTAGCTCTACCTCTTATACCAAAGTCTTAGAGCAAATTTAAAACCTTTTGTTGATTCAAAGCACCAGTGCTGGAAACCACACAACTTCCTCAGGTGTGGGGTGTGGGGTGTGGGGTGTGGGGTGTAGGGTGTGGGGTGTAGGGTGTGGGGTGTGGGGGTACAGACAAGCGATGCAGCAAGGGAACTGGGGAGGCAGCGCTGCATCCCTGCTCCCTAAAAACTAGAAATTTGTATCTCACAAGTTGTACAACTTCTATATAACCTTGGTCTAAATTTGCCATTGCTTAGTAGCACAAAGACCACAGACATCCCAACGCTGGAGTTCTCCTGGTGGAGTCGGACACTGACACTGAGGACAAAGTGGTAAATTTTGCGATCGCATCTGCATCATTTTTGCCCAACGTTTAAACGCTGCTTCGGGTCTAAGAGTTGTGTCAGTAGTTGTGTCAGTAGTTGTGTCAGTAGTTGTGTCAGTAGTTGTGTCAGTAGTTGTGTCAGTAGTTGTGTCAGTGGCTTGACTACTTTCTGTGTTTTCTGTGTGCTCCAACTGCTCAGAAACCAGTGATGAAGACATGGGGAAGATGGTGCTAGGATGTCTATGGTTTGGGGTCAACTCAGATTGTGAATAGCCATTGGCCAAAACTTGTGTTTTCTGCCACTGAGCTGGAGAAAAGTGAATGTCAACTAGGGGCTCAGACCAACTAGCATTAAGCCGTTTCAAAAACATCCGGCGCTGAAATTTTAGTTCTTGTGCCCAAACAGAGCTAGACGTAGCCACATATAAGATATTCCTAGAGATAGCATAGGGTCTGGTATGATTAGCTATGTTCACTCCTACTATTTCAGACCAAGACTTAATTAGGTATGACAAGCGTTGTATACCTTCCCACTCGGGCTGATTTGTAATCCTATTTAAGACCTGATTGAGTGATTTAAGCATATCCCCTTACTATAATTAGTTAATTTGACCATAGTTTTGATTGCTTCAGGACTTACTTCACAGCGTCCAAGCCTATGCCACACTAGAAACCTGTGTCACACTGGGCAAAAAACTAGCTTAGAGTTGTTAGGGTGACCCTAAAGATAGAATGGCTGCGTAAGTCCTGTTGCTTGTTCTATAGCACAAACGACCGATATAGTCTGCCATGATCCAAAACTCCTCAGTTAATTCTTCCCCTAGCTCGACCGGTAATTACAATCTCAACTCAGTTTTACAAGCTGCTCTGAGTAGCCTTGATGTACAACTAGAGGAAGAATTAGCGCGCTACCGACGTCGAAGAGTAGGACGCCCAGTCATGACTAACCGTAGTCTTGGTCGTAACCGGGCACGTAAACCCCTAGAGTTAATTTCTTTGGGTGAGGTACAACAGAAATCCTCACCATCACAGACAAATAAGACCATCCCTCAACTAAAGCAGCCATCAAGCATTCCACTGCCAAACCTAACGGCCAAGGGAACAACGTCTCACAAACAACCACAACAGCCATTGGTTGAGCAGACTGAATCCCTAGATTCCCTGTTATCACAGTCCCCAAAACCTACTCAGCCACCAGTTGTCTCCCAGTATAAGAATGCTGAAAGTGCTAGCTTAGATATTCATAAAGAGGCTACGGAGCAACTTAAACCTCCTGAAAAATTGCCTGAAAACTCAGGTAGTTTGATCAAGTTAGGGACTAACCAAACCCAGCCAGAAGATTATCTCGAATCATCAGAAAAACTACTACAGAGTCTGGCAGAAGATGAAGAAGAATTTGACAACCAAAAGCAGGTATCTTACCAACTGCTGACTCCGTTAAATGTCGGTTTCATGGTACTTTTGCTGTTGTTAAGTGCTACTCTACCCTATATTTTCTCCAATCCCTCGGTGTTAAGTAATCTGGATCTTTCGCAGCTGATTAGCTCCATCATCCCCAAGACCTCCAAAACTTCCCAAGAAATTAAACCATATCAACCACAACAGACTGAGTCGGTTCCTAATTCTCCCCTACAGGGTGGTCCTAATTTGGCTTCTGAGGAATTTGTAGACTTGAACTTACATACCCTTTCTCAAGTGGAAGCTACTCCAGGACCGCAGGAAAAACCCTTTTATACAAAAGATGTGCCTTTACCTAAGGTGGTTGAATCAGCTCCTAAGGTGGTAACTAGACCGATGCCTCCTAAAGGGTCTTCCTTATCTTCAGTACTTTTACCTTCTGTTCAACCACTACAAAAGGTTCCTCTGTCATCATTACCAACAACCTCAGACTCTTTAGTACCCCCAGAAAGACGGACACAGTCAGGATTACTTGAACCAGCTATCTCTGAAACACTCCAGAATCAAGTCGCATCCCTAAGAACAGTGGTAGAGGAGTCTTTACCTGCTCCCGATCCTTTCTACTATGTGGTGATCAACTACGATGGTAAGCGTTCCTTACAACAAGCTAGGACAATTGTTCCTGATGCCTATGTGCGCAAATTATCTGAAGGTACCCGGATTCAGATGGGAGCGTTCAAATTTGAACATGAAGCACAAGGTTTGGTAGAAAAACTCCAGCAACAGGGAATTTCTGCTTCCATTTATCGTCCTTGACTATAGTGTTAAGGAGCATATAGGGTTTCTAGGACTCATGAGGTACACATTATTTTTTACCTCTTCCCACTTCCGACTTCGCTCTTACCTGCTCCCTGCTCCCTGCTCCCTGCTCCCTGCTCCCTAAAAACCAGAAATTTGTACCTCATCGTAGAATTGCTATAAATCTGAATAACATCAGTAAAGATTCCCTAAGCCCTAATCATAATGGAACAGCTGCCATGGGATTATTAGATCGTATGTTGAGAATTATTCGTGCTAGCTTTAATAGCCTGATTAACCAAGCTGAAGATCCTGAAAAAATCCTGGAACAGGCTGTAGATGATATGCAGCAGGATTTGATTCAAATGCGTCAGGCTGTAGCTCAAGCGATCGCTACCCAAAAACGTACCGAACGACAAGCCTCTCAGGCTCAAGCGGCTGCTGATCAATGGTACAGTCGCGCTCAGTTAGCCTTGTCAGCAGGAGACGACAACTTGGCACGGGATGCCCTGACCCGGCGGAAATCTCATCAGGTGACCGTCACAACCATGAACGCTCAGCTTTCCCAGCAAGCTGAGCTTGTGTCCAAGCTCAAGGAAGAGCTGCGTACCCTAGAACAGAAAATCTCAGAGGCGAAAACTAAAAAGAACTTGTATATTGCTCGGGCTAACTCAGCTAAAGCATCTATGAAAATTAATGAGATGCTCGGTAATGTAGGTACCAGTAGTGCCTTGAGTGCTTTTGAAAAGATGGAAGATAAGGTAATGCAGCTTGAAGCCCGGTCTGAGGCAATGGCTGAGTTAGGTACTAATCAACTTGATCAGAAATTTGCCGCTCTCGAAGCTAACGATGATGTGGAAGCTGAGTTAGCCGCTATGAAAGCTAATCTTATTCAAGGAAGCAAGACTCCTCAATTACCCTCAAATCAGGCAGAATAACCGAAAAATCCGGAAAAATTGGATAAATACTTGGAAAAAGTAATCAGTGTGCCCATGGTCACCTCAATAGCAGGTTGTAAACCTTGTCTGAAAACACTTTAGAGCGTTGATCCAACGGGTTACTATATATGCCAACCTACAATAAAACATCCCCTCCTCTATCTTCTTGACAATAGTCGGAAAGGGAATAGGTAGAATGAGACAAGGACGTTTTCTCAACAGATGGAACTATTATAGTATATCATAAGCGCCTCTGGAACCCAATTTTTAACCCCTCCAACAGCAATCCCTTAGAATCCCCCATGGTTCAGCCGCCAGAAAGTTCAACCCTTAGCTTGTTGTCTAGCACTTTTTCCCAAGAAGTTTTTAAACTGGATGAAAGGCTCCCTGTCTTAATGGCTAGGGTATGGGTCAAGCCCGCGAATTTTTCAGTTCCCCAATCAGACTTGAGACGGGACAGCAACAATTGCTTGTCCTTCAAGACAACTTAACTAGGCTTACGCACCAGCAAGCCTGTTTTCTACCTACAATGTACATTCCTAGAGGATAAACAGCGTTATGGGATTATTTGATCGCCTTAGTAGAGTGGTCAGAGCTAATCTGAACGATATGGTTAGCAAGGCTGAGGATCCAGAAAAGATTCTGGATCAAGCTATTGTTGATATGCAAGAGGATCTGGTTCAATTGCGTCAAGCAGTTGCCAGGTCAATTGCTGAACAAAAACGCACAGAGCAGCAATACAACAAAAACCAAACAGAAGCTAACAACTGGCAGAAAAGAGCTCAGCTGGCTCTGACCAAAGGGGATGAAAACCTGGCTCGTGAGGCTCTGGTGCGTAAAAAGACCAATTCTGATACTGCTGCTACCCTGAAAACCCAGTTGGATCAGCAAACTAATCAGGTCAATACTCTTAAGCGTAATCTGGTGGCTCTCGAAGGCAAAATTTCCGAAGCCAAGACCAAAAAGAATATGCTCAAAGCACGAGCTCAGGCGGCTAAGGCCAATGAAAAGTTACAACAAACTATGGGGTCTATCAATACCAGTGGCTCCCTAGCGGCGTTTGAGCGTATGGAACAGAAAGTCTTGGAAATGGAGGCTCGTTCTGAAGCTGCCCATGAGCTGGGTGGTGCTGACTTGGAAAGTCAATTTAGACTCTTGGAAGGCAATGATGTTGATGATGAGTTGGCTACGATGAAAGCTCAGTTGGCTGGTGGTTCTGTATCTCAAGAAGCTTTACCAGCCTCAGAAGAGAAAAAATCCACTTCCTCAGATTCCCCTGTTGACAAAGAGTTGGAAGACCTTCGCAAACAAATTGATAATCTTTAATTGGTAAGCATATGCGCTACGCGCACGCTACGCGAACAGCCGTCAGCCGTCAGCCGTCAGCCGTCAGCTGTCAGCCATTCGCGAATGGCCAAGGCTCACGCTACTTGAGGTGCTGACGTAACATAAATTAAACCAATGCTTACTTGTTTTATTCAAAACCTGAGAGCTGAGAGCTGATAGCTGATAGCTGATAGCTTACGTTAATTGTTAATTGTTAATTAGTTAATTGGTTATTGGTTACTAACTAATTGGTTACTAGCTAATTAGTTACTAGCCAATTTTCAATTTTCAATTTTCAATTGACTAATTAATTACTTTGTGTTAATCAAAATAGTTAAGTGATTAGAATTGCTAATTAAAGGGGTAACTTGTGGTACAACTGGAGATCGCACCTTAGAGTATTTCTAAGTAACAGTAACTTCCAAGCAATCGGTGAAAAAGCAATCGGTGAAAAACACTCAGGAAACAATAACTTAGCGGCACTGAGCAACTTACCTCGTTTAAGGGCTACTAAACCCCAATGTAATCTCAGATAAGCTCCCACCTCCCACAGTAATGGGAGTTTACCTTGGTATTTATCACTGACTAGTGCATAGATTTTTTCCTTAATGGAAATATGGGTTTTAAGACGTTTCTGGAACGAAAACTTCTGATTATAAGCACCAGACCAAATTGTCCGGTAAGCTAAACACTTATTAATAAATATAGCATCTCCAAACTGAGCGATTTGAATCCAGGAATCAATATCATCAAAGTTGGTATCTAAGCTAGAATTCCAACCACCGGAACTCAGAAAACCATCACGGGAGAAAGCCACTTGCGCTGGGGTTCCAAACGGTACCATTTCCAGAAGCATTCCATAATGAATGTCTTCTTGGGCTATATATAACCTTTGCGGTGAACCTACTTGCCGTGTTACACTTATTTCCGCTCCTAAGGTATCTACTTGAGCCGATTGGCAAGAGCAAATCACCGCTTTTGGATGTAATGCGATCGCACTAGCCATTTCTTCAATGCAGTTCCTGGCTAAGTAGTCATCATCATCCAACAGCTTGATCCAATCACCAGTTGCCAACTCTACCCCTTGATTTACCGCTTTCGAGTGGCCCATATTATCGGAATTTCGGTGGTAAACCAAGCTCTGCTCACCAGCACGTGCTAACGCTTCACTGCGCTCTTGGACATAATCTTCGGTTCCATCAGACGAACCGTTGTCAACGATAACAATCTCACAGGAAAATGTCTGAGCAAGTGCGCTTTCAATCGCGCGCTTGAGTAGCTCAAGGCGATTATAAGTCGTAATAACAACGCTGAATTTCATCTGGCACCCCTGAGGAAAATGCTGTGATTAACTTAGGTTTAATCATGAAGCTTCAACCCTATAATTCCCCCACAAGCTTAATAACTAATAAGTTTAGCGTAATTATCTCCCCATGTTGGTTAAAACTTTAAAAAACCTGATTTAACCTTTAACCTGATTTAACCAAACAACCTTCAACCAAACAACCTTCAACCTTCAACCCTTAAACCCTCAACCTTTAACCCGATCCAACCCAACTCCCAACAACTCGGAAGTCCAGCTACCATGTAAACCGTAAGGGATATGATGCTTCAAGTGTAGTCGTGCTACCGGTCCACTAGTTAAATCACGACCATCTAATATTACTAGATCAGACCGGTGATGAGTAGCATCATATACTAAGGTCAACACCCAACCATCATCTTCTCGTTCAGCATTGGGTCGTGGCACAAACATTGGTTCATTAATAAAACCCTTTGGTGCAGCACTCCAGAATTGTTGTGTCTTTGTTTCCATATCTATTTTTAGAATCCCTTGTAATGGCGCATTACGGATGGGATGATCAGCAGCTCCGATAAATAAGTAGCGATAGGGATTTCCGACATGATTAGGGTGAATGCTAGGAAACTCGCAACAGCGCTCTTCTAATAACTTACTCGCTACGGTTTTGTCAGTTAAATTCAAAGTAAAGCGCCAGAGTTGCCCTGGTGCGTTCCCATTAAAATCAACCTTCCGGAAATCACTACCTACGTCTACTGCTGATAATGACTTGTAGCAAATAGAATCGACATAAATATTGCCATCTTCTTCAAAAGCATTAGCGTGATGGAAGATAAAGCCCGATTGGGTTTCTAGGATTTTTACTTCCTCTGTATTCTTTTTACGAGGAATCACTATAATCCGCGTCGGTTGTTCAGGCTGATATGCCAAACACTCACCAGCTCCTCGGTATCCCAACAGGAACGGAAAGGGATTATAGCTAACAGGATTTTGGAAGAAAATACAGTAATTTGGGGTAATCGCAAAATCGTGGATGAAGCAAAAACCAGGAACACTATAACTCTGACGTCGTAATAGTTTACCGGTCAGGTTCAATTCGTAAATAGTAATTTTGCTAGACAGACCTGGCTGAATCGCGAAATTTACCAGACAGGGCTCACCACCATCAAGCTTACTACTAGGGTCAATCCAAGGATGAGCAGCAAAGGATTCACCTCCTGCTAATACTCCATCCAAGTTATCTTCACCCAAGGTTTCAAGAGTATGGGGGTCTAGGGCGTAAGGTTTAGCGGCTTCCCATAAAGCTAAGAGCTTGCCACCCCAGTAGATCACATTGGTATTAGCAATATTTTTAAGTTGGACATCAAATAGATTCGCTAACCAACCCCCAGGCTTCTGAGTGCCAAACACTCCTCGATATACCGGTTTCCCCGCTTTCTGTTCCGCTAAGAAGCCCTCTGTGCGTACAAACCGATTGCGAAAATGAGCTCGACCGTGATCAAATGCGATCGCACAAATCATGCCATCCCCATCAAATGGATGATGCACCCGGTAACCATTAATATCCAGCAAACCAGGACCATTCCGTAACCAAGTCCCCTGCAACTCCTTAGGAATTTCCCCTTCTACTTGATCAATCCAATAATCCTCTTCATGGCGTTGGGACTCATAACCTCTTGCCCAATCTTCCTGACTATAGGACACACCAGGATTAGAAACCCTATTGGTTTCTTTGTTGCTTAACACATTTGCCATCTTTTATCAAGTCCTTAGCCAGATTATCGTATGAATAGTTTTTAACTTTATTTACATTTTATTACCTTATAGGAAATGTGGCGTAGGGTGCGTTAGGGGCGGGCTAGCTCTGATTTTCCGCCTGTTTCTGCTTTCAACAGCCCGACCCGTAACGCACCATCAGGTCAAACAGCTTTAAGGGAACAGGGAAAAAAATTATCACCATTGATTTCGGCTCCCTATAATCCCTTGCTTATCCCTTAGATTAGTGGCGTTGCTGATTCTGGGTATGGTTTTGCCCCCCTAACCCCCCAATTCTGGGGGGAATAAGACGTTCAAAGTCCCCCAATTTTGGGGGATTTAGGGGGCTTTAACATGCACCAGATAATTGCGCATTCATTCCTTAATTCAGCAACGCCATCCTTGTTGTGCTAGCTAACATTATTTCATAAAACTTTACACCACTTACTAGTAAGTATAGGTATAATATTTCTGTTATTATTTACAGCAGTAATAATTCGTTTTTCTAGTAACAATAATGGCCTCAAGCCACGATTAATCAAAGGTAAGCAATCAGCGGTCAGCCGTCAGCCGTCAGTTTAAAATAAACCCCACGTAGCTTGCGTCAATGGGCAATCTGATAGCTGTTCCCGTAGCGTGCGCGTAGCGCATAAGCTGATAGCTGATAGCTGTTCGCGTAGCGCATAAGCTGATAGCTGATAGCTGATAGCTGATAGCTGATAGCTGATAGCTGATAGCTAATAGATTAAGTTAACTAACCTCCCCAGGCTCAGGAGAACAAATCTCATGGCATTAGATGTGTTGAAACGCTATAAAAATCAGTTAGGTTTAGCCCTATGTTTAGCTATTAGTGGAGCGATCGCATTCCTAGCTAACCAAGCTCATGCTCAGATTACTCCTGATAGCACCTTGCCCCCGGGAGAAACGTCACAGCTAGACCTGGGGTCTGGTGAGGTAAATGGGAAAATTGTTGATCTAATCAAGGGAGGAGCAATCCGGGATATCAATTTGTTCCACAGTTTCCTAGAGTTTAATATCGACAAAGGGCAAAGGGTTTATTTTGCTAATCCAGCTGGGATTCAAAATATTCTGTCTCGGGTAACTGGTGCTAATCCCTCTAATATTCTTGGCACCTTGGGTGTGGATGGTGGAGCGAATTTGTTCTTGATTAATCCCAAGGGAATTTTCTTTGGGGATAAGGCCAAGCTGGATGTATCGGGTTCATTTGTAGGCACCACTGCTGATGGAATTGGGTTTGGCAATCGAGGAGTGTTTAGTGCTTCTAATCCAGAACCTCCGTCGCCATTGCTGACCGTTAATCCTAATGTATTCTTCTTTAATCAAATTCCGGGTAAGATTACCAGTCAAGCTAAGTTGGAAAAGCTAGCGGTTGATAACCTGTTGTTGCTTGGTGGTGATATTGAGGTTAGTAAGAAAGAGAATAGTAAGGACGATAGTAAGATTAGCACCGATCAAGGTGGGAATATTCTGTTAGCGGGATTGGGCGCACCAGGAGAAGTCGA
>NZ_JAAHHS010000157.1 GCF_010692395.1 Moorena sp. SIO3H5 | reverse complement strand
GTGATGTTGGAGATGAGCCACAACTATTCCACTGCGATCGCATTGGATGAATCTGTGGCAACCCTTGACCAACTTGAACAGTGTTACCAGCGGGGATGGCGAGGAATTTTTGTGATTAAAGCTGCGATCGCAGGTTCTCGGAAACGACTACGGCAGTTTTGCCAAACCTATCCGATTGATACCGTCTTTTCATCCGCTTTGGAAACTAATATTGGTCAACAAGCGGTGCTTCAGCTAGCAGCAGAACTCTCTGACCTCAAGCGTGCTTTAGGTTTTGGTGTCAACCACTGGTTTAATTAAGAGGTTGTTCGCGTAGTGTGGCCGAAAAGCCAAGGTTGGAATGTTGAAAGTTATTGGGTGTTAAAGTGATTTGGTTAGATGATTGAAGCGTTAAAGAGCAAATATCGGCAGGATTCATACTTTGAACAGCCCCTAAGCTATGTCCAACAACGTTCTGGTGAACCATGGCTGATTGGTTATGACAGCCAGCAACTTAACCAACTCATTGAGCAATACTGTCAGCAATTTTCCCAACTTTCCCAGGAAAAAGCACCGAAAATTCTTTTAGTAGAGCAAAGTCCTCTTAAATTTATCGCTGCTTTCCTAGCTGCTGTTTCCAGTAATTGTCATGTCTTCTTAGGGAATCCCCACTGGGTAAAACCAGAATGGCAACAAGTCCTTAACCAAATCCATCCGGATCTAATTATCGGAGAATTAGCCAGTATCATTGAGCCATCAATACTCAATAATCAACACTCAACACTCAATAGTCAATATTCAATAATCAATAATCAGCCTTCAGGACTCATTATGATTCCTACAGGGGGCTCATCTGGCAAAATCCGCTTTGCCATTCACACTTGGGAAACCTTAATGGCATCAGTAGCAGGGTTTCATCAGTATTTTGGGAACAAGCCAGTGAATTCCTTTTGTGTCTTGCCTCTGTATCATGTCAGTGGTTTGATGCAGTTTATGCGATCGCTAACCACAGGTGGACGTATGGTGATGTTGCCCTTCAAAGCCTTGAAAGCTGGGGAAGGACGAGACATTGATCCCAAAGAATTTTTTATCTCTCTAGTACCGACTCAACTAGCCAAGCTCATCAACCAAGATGCCGCTGAGTGGTTATCCCGGTTTCGGACAGTCTTGTTAGGCGGTGCTCCGGCTTGGGAATCCCTATTAACACAAGCAAGACAGGATCGAATTCCTTTAGCTCTTACCTATGGCATGACCGAAACCGCTTCTGGTGTAGTCACCCTTAAACCTGAGGATTTCCTCAGTGGTAACAGTGCTAACAGTGGTAACAATAGTTGTGGTCAGGTGTTACCCCATGCCAAGGTGACCATTCGCAATGGTAGTGGGGAAATCGTGGAAGCGCTCTCTACCGGTGTGATTACTATTGAGGCAAAGTCCTTATTCCATGGCTACTATAGCCCTAGCACAAATCTCGCCCTAGAGTCTGAGCTAAGTAAATTTCCCAACAGAGTCCAAACGCTACAATCCGACGATTTAGGCTATTTCGATCAACAGGGTTACTTATATACTGTTGGCCGTCGCAGTAACAAAATTATTACCGGTGGTGAAAATGTGTTTCCCGCTGAGGTAGAACAGGTAATTCGTGGCACAGGGCTAGTGAGTGATGTTTGTGTGATTGGCTTACCCGATGACTATTGGGGTCAAGTGGTAACCGCTGTTTTTGTGCCTAGTTCCGATCAGGTTTCCGTTGCGATGGTGCAACAGAACGTAGAGGGGAATTTAAGTAAATTCAAGTGTCCCAAGAATTGGGTGGCGGTAGAATCTTTACCGCGCAATGGTCAAGGGAAATTGAATTATGAACAGGTGAAACTTATAGCGTTGCGTCAGTCTTTGAATGAATAGGAGTAGAGTGGGCATCCTGCCCGCCCGAAAATAAGCAGGAAACTGGCAAGATGCCAGTTCCACCAAGATGCCTATTCCACCTCACTCTTAAAATCATTCCATTATTAAGCAACGCCAAAGTTATAGCGCGAGATTGTTTAAGTTAATTGAAACTCAACGAAATCAATCAAGTTAAGCTAAATTGTTAGGCTGGGGATACGGCGGTTTGCATAACTATCAGGTAAACAGGATTGTTTTTCCACTTCCGACTTCCCTGCTCCCTGCTCCCTGCTCCCTGCTCCCTAAGTAACTGCCTCAACCCATGACTGCTCCGAGTACAGCTATTTCACCCGAATCACTTGCTACTGAATCCAAAATTATTAGTAGTGGTTATCCCTTAAGTATTGCGCCAATGATGGATCGCACTGACCGCCACTATCGCTATTTCATGCGCCAGATTACACGACGGACATTGCTTTACACCGAAATGGTCACCAGTGCCGCAATTCTTCATGGCGATCGAGAACGCTTGCTAGGCTTTTCCCCACAAGAGAAACCCCTAGTCTTACAAGTTGGTGGTGACACTCCCAGTGAATTAGCTGAATGCGCCCGAATTGCTGAAGCTATGGACTATGACCAGATTAATCTCAACGTTGGTTGTCCCAGTAGTCGGGTGCAAAATGGCAATTTTGGAGCTTGTTTGATGGCGCAGCCTGAACAGGTAGCACGCTGTGTAGAGGCTATGGTTAAAGTAGTGAACATACCCGTTACTGTCAAGCACCGTATCGGTATTGATCACCTTGACCGCTATGAAGACATGGCTAACTTTGTACGCATTGTCTCAGAGGCCGGTTGTCAGCATTTTACTGTACATGCTCGCAAAGCTTGGCTACAGGGTTTGAGTCCAAAAGAGAATCGCAACGTCCCACCCTTACGTTACAGTGACGTCCATCGTCTCAAGCAGGAGTTACCTGACTTATTCGTGGAAATTAATGGTGGATTCACTAGTCTTGAACAAGTGCAAGAACAACGGCAGTATGTCGATGGGGTAATGATTGGGCGTGCAGCTTACGACAATCCCTATCTGTTTGCCAAAGCTGATTGTGATATCTATAGCGAGACAGTTATACCCCCAACTCGCCATCAGGTTGTCGAAGCCATGTTTTCCTATATTGATCACTGGGTAGCCAAAGGTCTTAAGCTGAACAAAATTACCAGACATATGCTGCAATTATTTGCAGGGCAACCAGGTAGTAGAGCCTGGAAACGTCATCTAACCGAAAATTCCTGCTTGGTTGGTGTTGGTTCTGATGTCGTTCGCGAAGCCTTAGCTAAAATTCCTTAGGGTAAGCATACAGCGGTCAGCGGTCAGCGGTCAGCGGTCAGCGGTCAGCTTATGGGTTAGGTCACAGGCTAGAAGCCTGTGCCACCTTTTATTGCCATATCTCCCATTTTATATTATTAAGTATTTTTGTACTATTATAGTATATAATTTTTAAAAAAACAATAGTTATATGGGCTGCTTTAGGTACAAAATACTGATCTTATAACGTTTCTATTAGCTATGAGGTATAGATGATTTTTTTTCTCTTTCCTCTTCCCTCTTCCCTGCTCCCTGCTCCCTACTCCCTGCTCCCTAAAATCCAAAATTTTTTACCTCACAAGTCGTAGAATTGCTATATACAGATTTTATAGTTCAAAGCCCGCCCATCATCCATAACAAAATAACCATGAGATTTATTAGCCCCAAAACCGACTTTGCTTTTAAGAAAATCTTTGGTTCCTCTGAAAGTAAAGAAGTCCTTATCAGCTTTCTAGATGCTTTGATATATCAAGGGGAATCTAGGATAAATAATTTAGATATCATTGACCCATACAATGCTGGCTATACTACGGAGTTAAAGGATATCTACCTGGATGTCAAGGCGATACTCAATGACGGCTCCACGGTAATTATTGAAATGCAAGTGTTAAATGTCCCGGTTTTTGATGAACGAGTAATCTATAATCTCACCAAAACCTATGGCAATCAATTAAAATCTGGGGAAAGGTCTTCTAAACGTAAGCCGGTGATTGCTTTAACGATTACCGACTTCACCATGTTTGAGGAAACCGACCGATACCTAACTCGTTTTGTATTTAAAGAAGAGCAAAAAAACTTTATCTACCGAAACGAACACCTAACCATGGTGTTTGTGGAACTGCCGAAATTTTCCCGGGGTTTAGAAGACTTAGAAACAGCATCGGAGAAATGGATCTATTTTATGAAAGAAGCCCCAAATTTAGAAGCAATACCCGAGACCTTATCAGAAATTCCGGAAATTGCTCAGGCGCTAACCATAGCTAATCAAGCCAATATGAGTAGAAAAGACTTGGAGGAATTACACAAACGAGAAGTATTTATGGAAGACCGCAAAGGTGAAATTCGTCAAGCTCGGGAACAAGGACAACAACAAGGCCGAGAAGAAGGGAGATTATTAATGCAGGGACTGATATCCCGTCAACTGGAAGGCAAACTTGGTGCAATTCCCTCAGAAATTCTAGAGGTAATTCAACAATTATCTCTAGAACAATTAGAAGGTTTAGGAGTTGCTATGGCAGATTTTACCACCAGCGTAGATTTGTCGAATTGGTTGCACGATAACCAATGATATAGCGCTACGCTTAGCGTCAGAAGTTAGAAGTCAGAAGTCAGAAGTCAGCTATGACTTTTCTATTCCCTGTTCCCTGTTCCCGTCTTGATGCAGTCGCTCATGGGGGAAACCCCCAAGACCGCGCTGCATCGCTGTTCCCTATTCACTTTTTGATACCAGATTGATAATCCGATCCAAAATAAACGCAGCGATCGCACCAACGCCCACATGAAATAGCACAAACACGAAACTGTAAGTCAAGCAAGGTGTAACACCAGAGCTGGGGCAATCTAAGGATTCTTTCGGGTCGATAATAGACTCTACCGGTTTACCAGCGGTTTGGGAAGAAATAGCACTAACCGCTAAACCAGTACCCACCAGGGCAATCCAACGTTCTAATCGTTTCTCCCGTTCTGCCTGGTCAATGTCTACTCGGGCTCGGATCGCACTAAGGGCTTGTTCCAGTAGTGCAGTACCATTCCCAAAATAGCCCAAATCTGATTGGATTTGTTCTTGAAAGAGGCGGCAATCATTGAAAAAGGTTTCTAGAAAGCTGAGGTCATCTTGAGGGAGTTTGCCGGAAATATCCCTCAGTTCTCGCTTATAGTTTTCAGCATTAATCGTAATTGTCAGTCGATAATGGTCTAAATCTCGGAGTAAGCGAGAGTAGTCTAATGCCTTTTGGGAAACTGATTTGATATCTTCCTTGAATTTATTTAACTCTCCTTGACTCAAGCTTTGACTAGCTGGCCAGTGTTGAAAGGTTTCGTCAAAATACTGCTCAATGGTTTGATAGTGATCTTTAATTACCTGATAAACATCACGATTCAGCTGATAAGCACGGATGACTTTATTTCGATAACAAAATAGGTTAATAAAATTGGAATAGTAATCGATAAACTTATCACTAGCTTCTGCTTCCCAAAAAATCCAAACCAGGATATGACAGTATTTTTCCGCTTGACTAGGAACTCCGTATTCAAAAATCGGACTGCCGAATAATTCCCCTTCTTGATTGAAGTGAGGACAGGGAATTTGAGCAGGAATCAAGGCTCGCAAACACTCGTCAGCCAGTTGTCTTAATTCCTGGCGATTTTGCAGTAACTTCCAGGGAATAAAGCGTTTTTGTTCTGTATACCAAACTGTTAAGACCAGAGTTTGACCAATGGAACTGCCAATTTCCTCAGGCATCAAGCACCCTGCTGGATTCAATTGTTTTAGAAAGCTGGAAGAGACTGGTTGGGTGCGTTGGGTCTGATTTTCCTCTAGTTCAGGACGCCGGAGGTTTAGGGCTAAGCCATAGGTATCTTGAATTCTCAGGGGAGTTGCAACTCCGGCAACAGCTAGGGAAGTATTATCTAGGGTAACATTACTTCCAAAGTGGAAAGCCACATCATCAGTAGTTTTATCCTTGAGCAAGTCTACTCGATATCCTGACTCTTCTTCAATTTCAAGCTGCTTAGTCACTCCAAATTTTTGAGAGATAATCTCGTTGCACTTGTCCCAAAGTAAGGTAGTGGGCTGAGTAGTTTTTAGATGAAAGGCAAATAAATGAACATTAGGGGCATAGACTTTAGAGGTCATTGGTATAGCAAAGGGAACAGGGAACAGGGAACAGGGAACAGGGAGCAGGGAGCAGGTAAGAATGAAGTCCGAAATGATAAGAGGTAAAAAATTATGTGGGTGTTGCTTAATAATAGAATGATTTTAATAGTTTTTAGGTGCGCTTGACCTATTAAGAATTAAATTCCCGTGATTGTCCCACCTGTAGAATAGGCATCTTGGTGGAACTGGCATCTTGGTAGAACTGGCATCTTGGTAGAACTGGCATCTTGCCAGTTTCCTCCTTATTTTCTCGCGGGCAGGGCGGGAATGAATGGGCATATTGGTAGAACTGGCATCTTGGTAGAACTGGCATATTGGTAGAACTGGCATCTTGGTAGAACTGGCATCTTGCCAGTTTCCTCCTTATTTTCTCGCGGGCAGGATGCCCACTCTACTGAGATTCAATATTTTCTCGCGGGCAGGATGCCCACTCTACTGCGATCTCCCTACTTACTGCTTCCTGTTCCCTGTTCCCCCTTCCCTTTACTATTAAGTTGATCCTTCACCTGCTCACGCAGCTCCTGAAACCAATTATCAAGGCGATCGGGCTGGATAGGTGGAGTGGGAGGAACTTTGCCAAGCTCCTTCTTACGAATATCGTAAAATTTTCTGAATTCATCCCTAATTGTAAACCGTTCCTTAAACCAATTCCTGAGAATTTTCTCAAGGTTTTCTGGTGGGTTACTCTGCAAACGGGCTAATGTCCGATCTAAGTCCTGTAAGTCTTCGATAGAAAACACTTCTGGTTTGGTTTCCAGGAAGTAAGGAAATACTAGAATTTGAGGGTCATCAATCATGATTTTACTCTCCAATTACACAGAATGCTGCCCAATAGTAGGGGTTTTGAAACGGTTGCTCATCTGGGTTAAACCAATCCAGTGCTTGTTCAATCTTTTTCATCGAAGAGTTGTCTAAAGGTAACTGCCTACTCCAGGCTAGCAACTCAGACTGAGTGCTATCCCGCAGCCAGAATTGGGCTTGATTAAGGGCAACTGCTAAGGACATCTTCTCTCGCAGATTCTGATAAAATTTAATCATCAACAACGCTGTGGATAAATCGTTTACCATCCACAAGCTACTAACTACCGCTGGACTCCCCGCAACTAGGAAACCACTGGGTAACCCAATGTATTCATCGCTAGTGTTATTAAAGTCGATTAATCCCGTTTCGCAAGCGGAAAGAGTAACCAGGCGACATTGCTCTAATTGTAGGCCAAAGACTTCATCGATAGTCAGACATTTCTCTAGGTCAAATACTTCCTCTTCACTTACCCGTAAATAGCGCTCTGGATTGGATTCAGCAGATGCCGGTTTGTGTGCATTGGCCAGAATTAGAGCGGATTTCCGTGGTTCTTGGTAATTAAAGTAACCGTGACAGCTAAAATGGGCACAGTGGAATGTGTTGAGAGCTTTGCTATCGATGGCGGCTTTGGTGGCAGCGTTTTCTACAAGAACTTCTGTATCTGGTGGTGGATTGAAGTAGCGTTTGATTACGTCTACTTCGATAGTAGTGTAAACTAAATCAGCAGTGGGGTTTTGAACCGCAAACAGGTGGGTAAACTCTTTTGGGCGTTTTCTGGTTTTAGCAAGTTGCAGTAGTTGGCAATTGGGAGAATAACGAACTCCTTGGGAGAAACGATTTAATAGCCATTTACCTTGATTTTCAGGAAGGGGTAAGGCGTGCAAGGGGAATAGATGTAGATACCAATGGGGGATGAGGATTAGTTGATTGCAGTCTTTGGGTAGTTGCTGGAGAATCTTCTTAAGATTCAAAATCTCTGCTAGCTTCTGGAGTCTTGAGGTTAGTTGATTCCTCCAGTCTTGTGGTTGGTAGTAATCTGCCAGATAAGCAGTTGTCCAATCTATCAAGGCATCTAATTCATCAGTAGAAGATGACAAAACTAGAGGCTGTTGGCTGTGGCGAGTAAAAATGAAGGTTAAAAAGCGATCAAAGCTAATATAAAACTCAACAATAGCAGTATTTTTATCTAAAGTTTTCCGGAATTGCTCAAACTCAAACCCAGAACTAATAGGTAAGTAGTGGTTTTGCAATTCATTCCGCTGCTGTCGCAACTGTTGGAGATGTTGTGCTAGGGCGGTTGGATTGTCAGCTTTGCTATGCTGGATTTGATATTGACCTATGGCTATTTCATCCCTGTATTGTTCTAGTTGAGTGGCAACATCTATAGGCAAGATGGTTTTCAAGTCACGGCTGAGAATTTTTTCAAGTAAATTGCGGGTTTTGCTCCGTTCAACATATTCAATGGCTTCTGTGATATTAGTTAAGTCTAGGCAAGTTTCTACAATATTTATATAAGTTCGATTCCATTCTTCTGCGTGTTTACGTTTTGTCTCATCACCAGAAATAATTTCACTCCGCAAATATTCAACTGTTTCTAGGACAGATTTAAAGGTAGTGTAAGCTTTTTGGATATTTTCGGCTTTCTCTCCTGTGATTCGGTTACGGTAAGCAACACCGAGATTATTTTGTGTTATTGCCCAATCTTCGGGAAATGCCTCAAATGTATAAACTTTAAGAGCCTGTTGGTGACAAGCAATAGCATCTTCTATATTCTGTGCTTTCTCACCTTTTATTCGGTAACAGTAAGCAACACCGAGATTACTTTGTGTTATTGCCCAAGCTTGGGTAAATGCCTCAAAGGTATAAACTCTAAGAGCTTCTTGGTAACAAGCGATGGCCTCTTCAATATTCTGTGCTTTCTCCCCTTTTATTCGGTCACGGTAAGCAATACCGAGATTATTTTGTGTGATTGCCCAATTCACAGGAAATGCCTCAAAGGTATAAACTCTAAGAGCTTCTTGGTAACAAGCGATCGCTTCTTCTAAATTCTGTGCTTTCTCACCTTTGATTCGGTCAGCGTAAGCAATACCGAGATTATTTTGTGTGATTGCCCATTTTTCGGTAAATGTCTCAAAGGTATAAACTTTAATAGCCTGTTGGTAACAAACGATGGCATCTTCTATATTCTGTAATTTCTCACCTTTTATTCGGTCACCGTAAGCATTACCGAGATTATTTTGTGTCTCTGCCCAAGCAATCGGAAATGCCTCAAAGGTTGTTACTCTAAGAGCCTGTTGGTAACAAGCGATCGCATCTTCTATATTCTGTGCTTTCTCCCCTTTTATTCGGTCACAGTAAGCAGCACCGAGATTATTTTGTGTCGATGCCCACTCATAAGGAAATGCCTCAAAGGTATAAACTCTAAGAGCCTGTTGGTAAAAAGCGATCGCATCTTCTATATTCTGTGCTTTCTCCCCTTTTATTCGGTCACAGTAAGCAGCACCGAGATTATTTTGTGTCCTTGCCCATTCATAAGGAAATGCCTCAAAGGTTCTGACTCTTAGAGCCTGTTGTAAACAAGCGATGGCCTCTTCTATATTCTTGGCTTTCTCCTCTTTGATTCGGTCATAGTAAGCAGCCCCGAGAAGATGTTGTGTCATTGCCCAATTTTCGGGAAATGCTTCACGGGTGAAAACAGTTAGTATGACTTCATAGCCAGTGATGGCAATTTCGATATTGCTGGCTTTGTCACCCAAGGGGAATTTCTGAATTATATTGCTGAAATTGCCAATAACTGCTGCTATAGATTTTGCTTGATCTGCTTCCACTTCCGCCAGCTTAATTGTTGCCCAAGCCCGCAATAGTTCTGCTAATCTATCATCCAGTTTGTCTGTATTTGCTGCCAGTAATGGGTAAACTACCTGCTGATCACTCCTACTCTCTGCGGTTGCTTTTAGTACCTGTAATAGAAAGTCAAGTTGGGCATCAGATGTATTGTCAGCCATTGCCATCAACTGCTGTTTAATATTTATTGAAATATTATAGCCTTTCTTAAGAAGTCAGAAGTCAGAAGTGGGTAGTGCTGTATAAATATTTAACACACGAGTATCCATTAACCGCAAACGAGTACTCGTTTATCGCAAAGCAGTACTCGTTTCTCACATACCAGTACTAGTTTCTCCTTAACCAGTACTGGTTTATAACAAACAAGTACCCATTTCTCACATACCAGTACTCGTTTCTCGTTAACCAGTACTGGTTTATAACAAACAGGTACCCATTTCTGGTTCACTAGTACCCATTTCTCACTGACAAGTACTAGTTACTGAGAAACGAGTACCTTTTTCTCTCATGGTAATAGGCAAAAGGCAAAAGGCAAGACGCAAAAGGCAAGAGGTAAGAGTCAATAGGCAATACTAAATTCTAAATCTTTAATCTTTAATCTTTAATTTTTAATTTTATAAAAGCTTTTTGAAACCCTTGACAAATAAAACTATAATCATTACAATAATAATTATAAATCCAAGTTAAACTTTTGAAATATGTCAGAACAATTTACTCGGAACTTCAAAAAACAACCAACTCAGCACACTCTGAAAGGTCCTCGTCAATCAGTAATTTATAGTATGCAGATGTTTTATTCATTGGGCTATGCGGAGATTGCTGAATGGACTCCTCTGGAACCTACTGAAGTGCCCGGTGAAGTGATAACTACAATGACCAAGTATTGGTTGTTGCCATAACACCTTAACTTTCTGGGGGGGTTCCCCCCCCGGTGGCCTTGGGTTTGGTCTGATAGTATAGGATCACATCCGAAAGTTTCGGGTATTTTTGTGACATAAATCAAAAGTTGAACTCGCTAGCCGTAGATAGTATTTCTACGGCTATTTTTTGTTTAAGCGGTCAGCGGTCAGCTGTCAGCTGTCAGCCTTCAGCTATATCATCTTAAAGGGATAATAAAATTACTAAAGGGTTTTTCATAGCTATCAGGTACACAGGATTTTTTACCTCTTACCTAGTCCCTAGCCAGTAAGCATATGCCCTACGCGCAGGCTACGCCAACAGCCGAAGGCCTTTGGCCACGCTACGCGAACAGCTGTCAGCCGTCAGCCTAATACTTAAAATAAAGCTCTTTGGCCTATGGCCACGCTACGGCACAGCGTTTCGTAACACAGATTAAACGAATGCTTACCCATGCAAACTGAAAGCTGATGGCTGATAGCTGAATGCTTACCCAAGCCATTGCACTATTTCCTCAGGTAAAGCAACTTTAGTTCTACTCATTGCATTAATACAAACGTGCTTCGTAATTGCCTTTGCCAGTAACTGTTGCGATGACGAAGCTGTAACAACCTGATAAGCAATTTCAAACTTACTTTCACTCAACTGCTCAGGCATCACCTGAATCAGCAGTGGATCCCCACAAAACATAGGACGCAAAAAATCTACACTGGCATGAACAATCGGAATAGCTACAGCGGGCTTAGTGAAAAAGGACTTGAGATTAATCCCCGATGCATCTAGAGAGGCTTCATAGGCTTCATGGCAGATAGATAAAACATTAGCAAAATACACCACACCAGCTGCATCGGTATCTGAAAACCGAACAGTGCGATTATAAGTAAAAGAAATCATGCTATTTTACTGTGATGAGGTACAATTTTTGGGGTTGTTAGGGAACAGGGAACAGGGAACAGGGAACAGGTAATATAGAATAATTAAAGAGGGAATTTGGAAGTAGGAACAGGGAAAAAAACTGTATACCTGATTAGGTTATAAATCGCTCTAGACTTGATCTCTTGATCTCATTGGTAAATTAGCAACTAACGATTATATCATGTTCATATAATCAGTTATCAAAAAACCTAGCTTCCTTCTGGTAGGTAATCTGTCTTCTGATACCCTGTTCCCTGTTCCCTGTTCCCTGTTCCCTATTACCTACTATTTATAATTGTTCAACCGCACATGATATTAACATGAATGGCATCAAACAAGACTCCCAACCAGCAGTATATCTCAACACTGACCTCCAGGGGTCAGGATTCCCAATTCTCTGCCTTCACGGTCATCCAGGCTCAAATCAGTGCGTTTCGGTTTTTACCCAACATCTATCCCAGAGGTTCTGGACTATCAGCCCTGATTTGCGAGGATATGGTAAAAGTCCAGCTGATCGGAATTTTCAGATGACCGAGCACTTGACTGACTTGGAATCCCTCCTCGACTACTACCACATTGACCGCTGTTTGATACTAGGTTGGTCTTTAGGGGGAATTTTGGCAATGGAGCTTGCCCTGAAGCTACCTCAGAGAGTGACGGGTTTAATTTTAATGGCCACAGCCGCTCGACCTTGGGGTAATCATCCCCCCATTAGTTGGCAGGATAATCTCTATACCGGCATCGCTGGTATCTTAAATTGGTTACAACCAGGATGGCAGTGGAATATTGACACATTTGGTAAGCGATCGCTTTTTCGGTACCTGATCCAACAACACACAAGCAGCACCTACGAGTATATTGCCAAGCACGCCATATCAGCCTATTTACAGACCTCCCAAGAGGCTACACAAGCACTCAACACTGCCATTAGGGCTGGGTATAACCGTTTGCCAGACTTACACCAGATTCAATGTCCCTCCCTGGTCTTAGCAGGAGCGGCTGATCGCCATATTACCGCAGCATCAAGTAAAGAAACCGCTAAACATCTTAAGGATAGCCAATGGCAATGCTATAACAATACGGCTCACTTGTTTCCTTGGGAAATTCCCGATCAGGTGTTAAAAGATATCGACAGCTGGATTAGCAATAATCCCCAAGTTTTAAGGTGATCATAATTAAGAATGTAGAATTAAGAATGTAGAATTAATTCAAAGCTGTTCGCGTAGCGTGCGCGTAGCGCTTAAGCTGATAGCTGATAGCTGATAGCTGATAGCTGATAGCTGATAGCTGATAGCTGACAATTCTTAATTCTTAATTCTTAATATGGTTAAGCATGATTACAACTATTGAAGTGCGTCCTGTTAAGAATAAACAAGAGTTAGAGGATATGTACCACCAGCGGTGGCTTGTCTTCAGAGAACCCTTAGGTATGGAGAAAGGAACAGAACAAGACCAGTACGAAAGTAGTGCTTTTCATCTCGTTGCTATGTGTAATAATCAGGTAATTGGTTCAGCAAGATTAAGAGAATTGTCTCCCGGATTGGGCACTATTGCCTACGTTGGACTATTACCTGAATTTCGTCACCAAGGCATCGGCACCAAACTGATCAAGACATTAATTGAAAAAGCCAAAGCAAACAATCTCAAGGCTTTAAGACTAATGACTAGAATTAATGCCCTAGGTTTCTATAGTCGCCTTGGTTTTATAGCCGACGGTGAGCCCTTTGACTATGTTGGCATCAGCCACCAATTTATGTACCTTAATCTATCTAGGGCTTGCTGAATAAGTCATAATTCCCGGTTGTGATAGGTGTTAGGTGTTAGGTGTTAGGTGTTAGGTAAGGTTAATGGTTAATGGTGTTAGGGAATTTTCCATGAACATACAAGGTTTTTGAGCCAAAGGATTCAATTAACGTTGCACTTATTCAGCAAAAAAATCCTTGAAAGCAAAGTATTGCAAGGCTTCCACACTTATTCAGCAAGCCCTCTCTAGTAAAGGGAATAGGGAATAGGGAGTCGGGAGTAGGTAATAATAACTCGATCTGTAAGATGCGTTATCAACGCAGCATACTAGTTGAGCTGACCTATTGCCTATTGCCTATTGCCTATTGCCTATTGCCTATTGCCTTGCGCGTAGCGCTATATTAGCTTGCCATCTGCGGTTGATAAACTGGAAGAATTTCCAGCAATTCCGAGTAAAGGCAGAGATTCTTGATAGTATATTTAACAAACACTGACTCTTTCTGAGCACCACAAGACCCTTTCAGCTGCAATGTCTTACTTTCATCTTTAATCAATTCAGCACGACAATGGTATATCAAGCCATTAGGTTTTTCAAAGCTGATCTCAGCTTGAATAGAATCCTGATTCGCATCTTCCTTAATAATTGAACCACCAACTTTGTACTTAAACCAATTCCATCCGTAGCGGAGGATAAGTTCCCTTTCCAATACCTGAATTTTAGTCGGTAGAATTCCCCAACCTCGATAAACTCGATTGAAGCATTCAAGATCACCACTACGGATTAAAATTGATTTAAATGAATCTTGATCTAAAACACCATAGTATCTTCCATCTGGGAAATCAATCGCAGTGGGAGCAAACCGATGACCACCAAAGTGGCTAGCTTTCCAGAGTCTGACATTGGTTAAGGATAACTCATTAACAGTAGCTAAGGCTTTGCAGTAAAAAGGATTACCATACCTGGCGCAACAAACATCATGGCTACCGTGGGTGCAAACCAAAATGTCTCTAGTGTCACTGTCTTGTGTGACACACTTTGGAGTTTCTCCAGCTAAGAATTGTCTGACAATCCCAGCTACCTCACCAAGATTAGTCACATCAAACTCTAGCTTGCTGTACCCTTTTAACCTGGCCTCACCGTTGTGGCTATAAATCAAAACCTTAGTCTGATCTGCTTTTAGGGTTTTATTATTAGCAATAAGCAGGAATCTTACTGGCAGCTTACGGTGCTTCACCTCATCTACTAAACTCCTAAGATTGTCTGGAATATACTTAGAATCCATGGCATTAGACAGCCACGGTTGGCGGCATTCCACTAAAACATACACTTGGTAATTAGTACCACTACCGATAATATCTTCGGCTAACTGCTGTGAATGGTCAGCACAAAAAAAAGTGTTCATGGGTTTTTATCCTTAATTATCATTTTATAAACAACTATAAATATTTTTTTTAGCGTTTTTAAGAGCTCTGATATACAGATAATTTGTTTCTTGATGTCCTGTTCCCTGTTCCCTGTTCCCTGTTCCCTATTAGTTATACTGTGGTATCAACAAAAATAATTCCTTCAGTAACTAAGTGAGTTAAAAGAGGAACAACATCAAGCTCCCAATCGAAATCTGGTAACCATGTCATGACATCACTACCAGTAAACGTCTCTCTGGTGAATAAATTTTCCACCAAGGAGTCAGTTACTCCTCTTAAAATGATTTCTTTACCTGAAACGATAATTTTGTAGCCATTGTCATTTGGCAGTTGTGAAATTTTGAGGCGTTTAAATTTGGGATTCCTAAACCTAGTCTCTACATCATTGGGAAATATATTAAATCCTGCTTGCGCAGGTAGAGAGTATCTAGCTAGTGGCTTGACTAAGCCATCAAGATAACAGTTATATCGTTCCTGGATATCACTGTTAGTAAGGTATTCTTTGAAATTTTCGATTAAGTTATCAATCGACTGATCTAATGGAGCAGCATCGAACCGCAGTGGCAAATTTTTACGCCAGGCTTCATTCTGCCGTAACTCACTCACTAACCAGTCTAAAAAATCCATACCAGTCTGGCAATGAATCCCTAGGGTTAAATGTAGTGACGGTTGATCTAGAGCAACAGCATAGTGCCAATGTCCACGGGGTATATACAACACATCACCAGGGGTAAGGATACACTTCAAGTAAGGTTCCCCTTCCGGAGGTGTTTCAGAGGCTGATTTTTGATCAGTCAAGGGGTATTTTAGAGTATCGCTAAATACATACCATTCCTTGTTTCCGTCTATTTGCAAGATAAAGACATCGTGAGTATCGTAGTGACAGGAAAATCCCTGTTTACTCGGCCATGAACAATAGGAATTGACTTGAGCACTATAGCCTAAATCTTGTCTAACTTCTGAGGTGAAGTTAGTAATTTCTGGTACTAGTTTATGGACCTTGTCGATGATTAGAGTTGCCCCTGACTGGCACCACTTGATTAGATTAGCGTTTTCCTTTTCCTCCAAAACTTTGCCATCTAACGCTAAGCGCAGCTCCGGATACTTGAATTGATGGAAATTCAGGAGATTGGTGAGTTTTTGCCAAGAAAATAGATCAGCAAACTTCCTTTCGTCCTCACTTGGGATAAATACTGCTTTACTCGTCCAATGGTATTCTAGGAATTTCTGCTCACTGTATGGCTTGAGGATTTTTGCGAGCACTGACATAACTATTTGAGAAATATTAGCAACAAATAATTTATACTAAGCAACTAGCTTGCACCAGAAATATAATTGAGAAGATTTCTCTAATTTCTGATACAAGCTCGGATTTACCCAAAATTATTAGCAACTAAATTATTGCTAACAATTCTAGAA
>NZ_JAAHHS010000156.1 GCF_010692395.1 Moorena sp. SIO3H5 | reverse complement strand
TTCTGACTTGGGTATAGTGCTGAGTACTAAGCTTTTTTGACGGTTGACGGTTGACGGTTAACTGTAAACCAGACCCTGCAAACCAGAGATTAGTACCCAGCACTAAAAACTCAGCTTAATCCTGTTTGGATTTAGTAAGTCCATTTTCTTCACTATACCGTTTCATAAAACGAATGAAACGATCCCACTGCTCTGGAGATTTCATTATGTAAGTTGCTTCTATAGCCATTGGTTCACCATTAACAAATTTGCCATTCACGTTACTGGTAGAAATCTCACCTTCTTCGTCAACCATGTACATTCCGGTGATATCTTCCTTAAAGTCTTTATCGATAGCTTGAGGCTTGTTAAAATAAAAGGTTGCAGTGCCAGTCTGACCAGTTTTCGAGCGAGTTATACGTACGTCGGCTACAACTTCTTCTTTGATGCCTCTAGAGAACTGAATTTCAGCCATACTATAAGTCCAATTAAGAAAATATTAAGAATCTTTACACCACTATCTTCTCATCCAAGCTGCCATAAATGGCAAGAAATTTTAACTGATGCCTAGGTTCGCGACCTAGCAATGGCAAAAATAATCCAAATTTAGCCTAAGCAGTGGGAAAATGGGATTACACTGATACCGTTTCGGCAAACCGATTTAAGCAATCACTCGATCATACATGGGTAAACAGCGCGTTCTATCTGGAGTTCAACCAACTGGCAATCTTCACCTGGGTAACTATCTTGGAGCTATCCGCAACTGGGTCGAAGGTCAAAGTCAGTATGATAATCTATTTTGTGTAGTTGATTTACACGCTATTACTGTACCCCATAACCCTGCCACTTTAGCAGAAGATACCTTAAGCATTGCTGCCCTCTACTTAGCCTGCGGGATTGATTTAGAATGCTCTACTATCTTCGTACAATCCCATATCCCTGCCCACAGTGAACTAGCTTGGCTGCTCAACTGCATTACCCCTCTTAACTGGCTAGAGCGAATGATCCAGTTCAAGGAAAAAGCGGTAAAACAAGGGGAAAATGTCAGTACTGGCTTACTGGACTACCCAGTATTGATGGCAGCGGATATTTTACTTTATGATGCCGATAAAGTGCCAGTGGGAGAGGACCAAAAGCAACACATCGAACTGACTCGTAATATCGCTATCCGAGTTAATGACAAGTTTGGCAGTCAGGAAAAACTTGTGCTAAAGTTGCCAGAGCCTATGATCCGGCAAACGGGTGCTCGTGTCATGAGTCTCACTGATGGCAGGCGCAAAATGTCTAAGTCTGATCCATCCGAGTTGAGCAGGATTAACGTGCTTGACTCCCCTGAGGAGATTCAAAAGAAAATCAAGCGCTGTAAAACTGACCCGATTAAAGGCTTATGGTTTGATGATCCAGAACGCCCGGAATGTGAGAATCTACTAACCTTGTATACCCTGCTTTCTGGGAAAACGAAGGAAGAGGTAGCTACAGAATGTCAGGATATGGGTTGGGGCAAATTCAAGCCCTTACTGACAGAAGTAACAATTGAAGCGCTCAAGCCGATTCAACAGAAGTATCACGATGTGAGGTCAGAGCAGGGCTATCTTGAGGGCGTGTTGCGAGAGGGGCGACAAAAAGCGGAAGCGATCGCAAACCAGACCTTGTCCAGGGTGAAAACTGCATTAGGGTTCATTGCTGTAACCTAATTCCTGGAGATAAGTAAATACTATAACCAATGACTAACCCCACTAAGAATTCGTTTCGCACTGCCGTTGAGTCCGGTGAATTTTTGATTACTGCAGAAGTGGCACCCCCCAAGGGGGGTAACCCAGCTCACATGGTCCAAATGGCTCAAACCCTCAAAGATAGAGTCCATGCTATCAATATTACTGATGGCTCTAGGGCAGTCATGCGGATGTCGTCCTGGGCAGCCTCAGTGATTTTACGCCAGCAGGGAATTGAACCAATTTGTCAGGTAGCTTGTCGCGATCGCAACCGCATCGCTTTGCAAGCTGACTTGATGGGTATTAATGCTTTAGGTATCGGTAATATTCTCGCCCTAACCGGTGATCCAGTCAAAGCAGGTGATCATCCTGATGCTAAAAGTGTATTTGACTTAGAATCAGTACGCCTATTGCAACTAATTACTAAGCTAAATCAAGGGGTTGATTTCAATGATAAGCCCCTTACTGATCAAGCAACTGATTTATTTACTGGTGCAGCAGTAGACCCCCAGCTCAAGAGTTGGTCAGGCTTACAGAGTCGGTTTGAAAAGAAACTAGAGGCGGGAGCAGAGTTTTTCCAAAGCCAGCTCATTTGTGATTTTGATCGCCTAGAGAAGTTTATGGATCAGATTGCGGCTGGTACTAATAAGCCAATTTTAGCAGGGATATTTTTGTTCAAATCCGCTAAAAATGCTAACTTTATTAATAAAAAAGTTCCAGGGGTTAATATTCCTGACGAAATTATTGATCGGCTAGCAGCAGCAGATGATCAGTTACAAGAAGGGATAAAAATTGCTGCTGAGCAAGTTAAGATCGCACAGCAACTGTGCCAGGGTGTTCACATGATGGCAGTCCGGCGAGAAGACTTGATTCCCCAGATTTTGGATTTAGCTGGCATTTCGCCATTGCAGAAATCCTCTCCCGTTAATGACTTAGTGTGTAAGTAAATTTCAGGTAAATTGTTATAGCACTATGGCCAGGGAATAGGGAATCGGGAATCGGGAATCGGGAATCGGGAATCGGGAATCGGGTAAATATACCTTCTTCTTTGCCCACCCTCCCGAAACTTCCCAGACTCCTCCGTATCTCCTGTTGTCTTTTGCCCTTTCAACTAAGCACATGGACATAAATAAACGGAACTGTATCAACTTTTTTAAAGCCACCAAAAGTCATTCTGTTCCCTGTTCCCTGTTCCCTGTTCCCTGTTCCCTGTTCCCTATTTCCTCTATTGACAGTTAAACCTAATTTTGTTCGACTACTTAATACTAATAATCACCGAACTAACGACAGGGGATAGGGTGAAAAACGTTTGACTAATGTCTGTGAATGTTTCAATTAGTGAACGCCTCTGGAGGGATTGTAAAACATTGATTAGTTTTGAATCCGAGCTAATGGTTTTATCCTGGCGCAATTGTTCCCTAGAAACGGGTGTGGTACTTGTCCCTAGATACTTGATCACGTCTCTTTCTGAGTGATCTAAGCGATTCAACTCTGCAATTAAAATTAACCTCATTGGCTCAGGAACAAATACCTCATTCAAGCTTAAAAATTTCGAGACACTGCCATTAAAGTATTTTTCGATTGTTGTCGCTACTAAATTTAAGGCTAAGGGATTGCCTCGATAACGGGTAATCAGGGTTTCCCATTCTTCTGTATTTCCAAACAACCCGTTATCTACTAAAATTTTCTCAGCTTCTTCTGTAGGTAAACCCTTCAGGGTTAATGAAGTAGTAGTGTTATTTTTTTGCTCCAGTAACTCTAGTTGTAAAAATTTTTCCCAACTGCTCAGCAGCAAAGCACTTTGGTGTTGTTCTTGTGCTACTCGTCTCAATAGCTGACCATAATCTTCACAGTTGGCTTGATAATATCCAGCTATAGCACCAGGACGTAGAATATTCTCTGCGTCATCCAGTACGATCAGACACCGATGCTCTTGTAAACATTTTATCAAGCTAGAAATAAGAGAGTTGATGTCTTCTGGTAAGTTGAATGATTGCTGGTGAGATAGGAATAGAATCAGCTCTACTAGCAGTTGCTTCAGGGGTGGAGCATGGCGCAGATTACGCCAAATAATATATTCAAATTCTCCCTGAAGATTGTTTGCAAGTTTGACAGCCAGAGTGGTTTTACCAATCCCTGCTATACCCAGAATTGCTACTAGTGAGTATTGCTTTTTACTAATCCATTGCTGCAGTTGGTTGAGTTCATTAGTGCGTCCATAAAAAGCAGAAATTTCTGGTGCTTCCCCCCAATCATGGTGGTACTGAGGCATTTTGTATCCTGCAATTTCTAGCCACTTAGGGACGTCTTTCCAGTTACTAAGGCTATTGAATTCTCGATTAGTTAGTGCTTCGACATACCGATACAATCCCCTAGTGAGGGCAACAGCGATTGAGTTAGAGCTCCGATGGAGAGTCTCAGCTATTTGTCTTGGGGAGTAGCCACAAAGCAATCCTCTCAAGTACACTTTTTCCACTGATGTAAGTGTGCTTTTATTCTGGGTTTCCCTCTGTTTTTGCTCGCCTATATCTATATATAACTTGTCTAAATCCCAGAGCTTTACTGCTTCTAAGAACAGTTCATCTTCTGGATAAAACGCACCCTGCACCATTTGCTTGCCTTCCTTGAGATAAACTTGTAAACCCTTACAAACTGTGGATTAAACATCAAGGTTCCAGTTGATTGTTGACGGTCAACCGTTGACTGTTCACTGTGAATCACATTGCAACCAATCAGCCGATGCAAAGTAAATGTGTATTACCTTAGACCTGGTTTGATCAGCACCATGGAAAACTTACAAGGGCTGTAAGTTGTATTAAAGACTCAACAGGGAATCCAGCAAATTCCATGTCTTGATGCAAAGCGCGAGTGGGGGGAACCCCCAAAACCGCGCTCCATCGCTAATTTATTTACAAAAGTTTACAAATAAGCCATCCAAGTAAATATCAGGTCAAGTTCAGGAAATTATGCGGATTTTTACAAAAATTTACATCTGGAAGTCATGACTGAAGCAACGCTTGACAGCAAAGGGGATCAAAATCAGTGGTAACACTCAAGGCTAATCACTGGCTAATCCTGTTTAGTTGAGGTTTCAGAAAAGCGATCGCTAATCTAATTACAGTCGTTAAGCCAAGGGGTGATTGACAGCTCCATGGTGTTCACAAATAGGTTTGCTCCCTGTCTTGATGCAAAGCGCGAGTGGGGGAAACCCCCAAGACCGCGCTGCATCGCTAATGCTGTTAGGCAAAACGACAAAACCATTGCTGAGCTTAATCATCCCTTTCCTAGACTGCTGTTCATATCGAAAAAAAGAGTAAATTGACTATGGATACATTAGTAACTGAAGCTAATTTGACGCAGATAGAAGATTTAGTTACCGATCAGCCAGAGTTAGTAATATTATCGAGCAAAGGACTCTCAGGGAGTTTTAACGTGATTGTTGGTACTAATGCTTCTGAGGAGATCACGGGTACTGACAAAAACGATGTAATCCTGGGACTTGGCGGACATGACACCATTTCGGGAGGCGATGGTCACGATTGTCTGCTTGGCGGCTCAGGTAACGACAGTTTGTCTGGTGGCTCAGGTCAAGACTCTCTGTTTGGCATGTCTGGTAACGACACTCTGGATGGTGGCTCAGGTAACGACTCTCTGGATGGTGGCTCAGGTAACGACTCTCTGGATGGTGGCTCAGGTAACGACTCTCTGCGTGGCGGCTCAGGTAACGACTCTCTGTTTGGCGGCTCAGGTAACGATACTCTGTTGGGCGAATCAGGTAAGGACTTTCTGTTTGGCGACTCAGGTAACGACTATCTGTTTGGTGGCGATGATAACGACACTCTGCGTGGCGGCTCTGGCAATGACACTCTGTCTGGGCAATCAGGTAACGACTCTTTGATTGGCGGCTCAGGTAATGACTGGCTGTTTGAGGGCTCTGGTAATGACACCCTCATAGGTGTAGATCCCACTAGTAACAATCCAGGTATGAATGAACAGGATACCTTAAGGGGAGGAACTGGTAAAGATACATTCGTGATTGGAGAGAATAACAAACCTTTCTATGTCGGGGGAGGAGGAACTAATGGTCTCAATGACTTCGCTCTAATTGAGGATTTACAATCTGGTGAGAAAATTCAACTCACGGGAGGCATCGACTATAACTTTGACTTTGATGAAGGGATTATCGCTGTCAATTCAGGTTCGGGCCGTGACATTATTGCTGTAGTTTCTGGTGGTTATGAGCTAGGGGATTTGATGTTTGTATAACGACTAGTACATCGTCTCGGAAACAACTGACTAGTTAAAATATCCTTGATCTGGCCCGTTTTCCCCCTGTTTTTCTTCTCCGTTTAACTGAGATCTCGGACCATTGTGATTAATCCTTTGGTGGGCAGTGGTTACTTTCGCTATGGCAGGGTTGATGAATTGGTCTGCGACCCTGCCCACCCTACATCAACTATTGTGATTAATCCTTTGGTGGGCAGTGGTTACTTTCGCTATGGCAGGCTTGGTAAATCGATCTGCGACCCTGCCCACCCTACATCAACTATTGTGATTAATCCTTTGGTGGGCAGTGGTTACTTTGGCTATGGCTAGCTTGGTGAATCGGTCTGGGACCCTGCCCACCCTACATCAACTATTGTGATGAATCCTTTGGTGGGCAGTGGTTACTTTGGCTATGGCTAGCTTGGTGAATTGGTCTGCGACCCTGCCCACCCTACATCAACTATTGTGATTAATGGTTTGGTGGGCAGTGGTTACTTTCGCTATGGCAGGGTTGGTAAATCGATCTGCGACCCTGCCCACCCTACATCAACTACTCTCTGTTCCCTGTTCCCTGTTCCCTGTTCCCTTTGGTATAGTAGAGAGCCGGGTCATGGTCTGGTTAGATTAAAGACAACCTTTTACTATCTCTAATAAATTTTCTCTGATTTTGCTATCAGTATCAGCGCTAGAATCATTTAGTAAGTTTAACAAATTTTCCTTAACTTCCTCTTCTTCCGATTCCAGCTCTTTTTTACCTTCTAAGTCTTCTAAGTTTTGACGCCATTCTCTACGATTTCTAAATGATTGCTTGCTAGCCTGTTTGATAGTTTCGCTATAACCTTCTTCCGTGTCCAAATCAAACACAAACATAAAATAAGATATATCTTTCGACATAATCTTATTGGCTATTCCTAAGGCTGATTCATCTGGAGCAACTTGCCAGACCTGTTCAAATACTCTACACAACTCATAAGCCATCGAATTATTACTTTTTTTATAGGCTTCCTGTATTTCCTTGAGTTTGTCACTTTTACTTACAGTTGTCATTTTGATAACCCCTTCTTCTTATTTTAAGATGACACTACGTTAGTGCAGCACCGGTGTATTATAAATCATTGGGTGCTGTGTGCCAAGGGTTGCTTCTGCACCTTGTTAAGCCCTGTTGAAACCCGATGAGCGACTGCATCCAGAGGTGACATACTCCCACACTGACCTTACAGGTTCAGTGTGGGCTTCTTACCAACACCAGCTATTGCCTCGGTTACAAGGCCTATGGCCACGCTACGCGAACGGTAAGCTTTACTGCTGACGGAATGCCCTACCGCCAATTTCAATACATTTTTTGCCGCGTTCACATCACGATCCGCTGTGTATCCACAGTGAGGACAAGAATGGATGCGGTCTTTTAGTTTCTTTGGTACTTTGATTCCGCAATTAGAACAGTTCTGACTGGTATTTCGAGGATTCACTGCAACTGTAACCAAGCCAGCATTTAAGGCCGTAGGCCACGCTACGCGAACGGCTTTGCTTGATAGTATCGACAAGAATTGCCCCCAACCAGCGTCCAATATAGATTTAGCCAACTTAGTTCTGGCCAAGCCTTTAATATTTAATTTTTCATGAGCAACTAGATCATGATTGTCCAGTAAGCTTTTTGCTGTTTTAAAATGAAAATCTTTTCGAGTGTCAGTAACCTTCTTGTGAGCTTTACCTAGTTTACTGACAGCCTTCCTTCTATTGTTACTCCCCTTCTTGGATCTACTGACAGCTTTTTGGATTTTTTTTAATCGCTTTTGAGCCTTTCGGTAGTATTGAGGAATTGGTACCTCTGAGCCATCGGACTTTACTAGAAACGATCTGAGACCCATGTCTATTCCGACGGGGTTGGTCACACTGTCTACTGGGATGATATCCGGTACGGTATCATCTTGAATTGAGAGCGTGACGTAATAGCCATCAGCTTTTCGGGTTATGGTTGCTGTCTTGATTTTAAACCCTTCTGGGATGGGTCTATGGTAAATCATTTTGACCTTCCCAAACTTTGGAAGAGTCAAAATATTGCCATTTATAGGGTTTTTGCTAAGACAGGGAAAAGTAAATGACTTATATCTATTTTTCCCTTGAAAGCGAGGTCTTCCGCTCTTTTTTCCATTGCTATCCCCTTTGATAAACCGTTTAAAAGCTAGATCGACTCTTCTGACACAGTCTTGGAGGACTTGGGATTGAACTACCTTGTACCAAGGTCTGTCTTTCTTTAATTGAGGGAGAGTCTTTTTTTGAGAAAAATAGTCTGGATTATCTCTCAAATCTGGTAGATGGCAAACAAGAGGGCAAGAATTAATAGAACAGCGATTCTGTTCGTACCAGTTAAATCTATCAGCCAATAGATAGTTATATTGATGGCGAAGCATGTCTAGCCATCTTTCTATTTCCATTTCCTGTGATTTGGTTAGTCTTAACCGGTACTGATACGCTGATCTCATTGTTGCTATCTCTTGTTTCTCGACCTATTATTAGGATAGCAACCGTATTTACAAGTGTCAAGGCGAAATGAAAGATAAAAACTTAATGATCAGATTGACTAGTTTTGAGAAAAAGCAACTCAAACAGGAAGCTGACCGGAGAGGAATGACTTGTTCGGAATTACTTAGAAGCTTGATAGCTCGCTTCCCTATGCCGAAAGACTCTGTGTAAAATTCATCCCGGAGATGAAACCTGTTTATTAGGGCAGCCTTTAGGGTGGATCGGCTATACGTAAAAGGGTTAAAACTTTATGATCAAGGCAGCCCTATTCTTGCGGATACTTCTGACCACGCCGACTTTCAGTTCGGACGTGGGGCTTCTTTTACCGGACAGCTAAGCATACAGCTAGGTTTAAGCCTGGTGATAGCAATGAATTATACTAAATAATACCGTAAGGGCGTCTGATGAAAAGCTTTTAAAAAGCTCATTATCATCAGACGCCCTTGTTTTCACCAGGATTTATCCAGGGGAGAGTTAAACCTTATTCTGGAAAATTTCCATTCAAGAGGTCTAAGTTGCTAGGATCAGCAGCCAAATTACTCTGCTCATCTAAGTTGTAAGCACGAGCAGTATTATCATCAAGAAGGTTGTCTTGGGGTAATTCAGGACTATCGGTGGGTTCACCATAGCCATAGACCATGCTATTCCCATGGTCGAATTCCGGTTCTGGACTACCAAGATTGCTCTCTTGGTAAGCATTGAAGCCAGTTCCTGCGGGAATCAGACGTCCAATGATGACATTTTCCTTCAGACCCCTGAGCCAGTCAGATTTACCTTCGATTGCTGCTTCTGTCAGCACACGAGTAGTTTCTTGGAAGCTAGCAGCAGAGATAAATGAATCCGTATTAAGGGATGCTTTGGTAATTCCCAGTAGTACCGGTGTATACTGAGCTGGCGCACCACCAGTGATGGCCATTGCGTCATTCACTGTCTCAATCTGCCGCAACTCCACAAGTTCTCCTGGTAGCATAGTGGTATCACCACCATCGTCTACCCTTACTTTAGAGGTCATCTGACGAACAATCACCTCAATATGCTTATCAGCAATATCAATTCCTTGAGACTGATAAACCGACTGCACTTCATTGACCAAAAATGCTTGTGCCTGTTGCAATCCCTTTAAAGCCGCTTCGTAGACACCTCTCTTTTCGAGACAGTAGTTGAAGAAAATATCTAAAATTTCATGGGGATTAGCTGGGCCATCGGTGATGGGTTCAGCAGTACCGACTTGCTGACCATCGGAAACAATAGCATTTTGCCCAGGGGAAATCGGGTAATCGGTCACGACTCCGTCTGACTCAATTACCTTGATATCAACGGTTTCGCCTTCTTCATAAATCACCTGAGCTTCTCCAGGACGTCTGGCCAAGATACAGGCTTCTTTGGGTTTACGAGCTTCTAGTAGTTCTTCAATCCTGGGCAAACCTTGGATAATATCCCCTGTCTTGGCTCGTTCAAATACCAGTAGTACCAGGTTATCACCCCGCTGCACCAAGTCTCCCTTGTCAATTTGCAAAATTGCCCCGGCAGAAACTCGGTATGGACGAGCCAGTCGCAGGATCACGGCATCATCCCTTACCTGAACCACCTGACCTGATTCTCCAGCAGGTTTCCCTTCAGCGAGGGTCTTGGTACCAACGACCAAATCCCCTACTTTGACTGTGGCAGGAGAGGTAATCGGGATTGTCACTCGGTCAGCATCCCTGACCACCAGTACTCGGCGAATGGCTTCTAATCCTTCTTGAATCCCCCGGATTTCACCAGCTTCCTTGCACTGAATTTCTGTTCGAGCCACTACCGCACCTGGAGGAATTTCGTCCCCATCTTTGACTAAAATCCGGGTTTTGGTATTGCCCCCTAACGGATCTGCATTCGTATCCCGGCGCACCACTAAAGCCTCCAGGATTACCAGTTGTAATCGCATATCCTCAGAGGTTTCATCCTCATCAGTAGGGACTAACTCAATGTCAGCACTGAGCTGGGATGAACTAGAATGGTCAGTGCTAGCATCGGGGCTGCTCATTTCCAATACTAGCTGGGTGCGGAGTAATTCCACCCCATCCACAGACTTGACCCGCTCTCCATCTTTATAGGGAATGCGTTGGAGGGCTCGCAATTCAATCTCGGTTCCTTGGGTACCTTGGTTGGAATGGTCTTGGGTATTAATGGACGCCTGAGAGGGAACTGCTGGCTCATCTGGTACAGCAAACTCCGTCACTGGCCGCAGCAAGAGTCCCATACCATCAGGTGTGTCAACTGCTTCTCCATAACACAGGTTTTCTAGCGTTATCCCTGGCAAATCTTCGGTGCCGGGATAGATCAGCTGACCCTCACTAGTCATGGTCTCTGGTAGGTTCTCCACCAGATGAAATGCCCCAGGCTTAACCACTATTTCCCGGAGGATATCATTTTTTTGGACAACTTCCACTACACCTGACGACTGACAGAAGATATCCTTAACCACTTCTGTGCCTGCTTCAACATATTGACCGTCTTCCACAAGCAGCAGGGAAATATCTTTGTTGACCTCATGGCATTCTTCCGGAATCCAGAGTAAGGTACCCCCTTTGGTAACTTCGTAACCTTGCTTGGCTTTACCCCGTTTAGCCACCTCTACACCAGCATATTTAATAATGCCACCAGTTTTAGTGTAGTATTGATCATCAATCAGTTCCGCCACCACCTGGTGGTTCACTACCTTGGTGCCAGGGGTTGCCTTCAGGGAAAAGTGCTGATTACCGGCGGTGTGAATCACATATTGTTCCCGACCCCCCGTGCTTTCCATTCTCACGTGTGATTGATCCAAGCGGACGGAAGCGGTGATAATGTCAATTTCTCTTTTGCCTGGGGTCAGTCGCACCACACCACCGTTGAGTGTGACTAATTTAGTTTCCGCCAGCACTGTCCCAATCTCTACAGCATCCCCATTTTTCACCACCGGTTCGGCACCAGGGGGTAGGTTATAGACGTCCCCAGATAAAATCCAGAGCAAACCGCTACGTTGGGCAATGCGAGTTGTATTACCCTGTCGATCTGTTTTTTCCTCAGGGACTAAGTCCGCAAATATTACTTCCCCGGCTAAGTCAGATGCCACATCCTTAGCCGCTTTTTCTGTGGAGGGACGGCTTTTACTGAGGGCTACTTCTGCTAATAGATCACCCTTGGTGACTGTTTGCCCATCACTGACTAAGACCAAAGAGCCCGCTGTTAAAGGAAAGGTTTTGGCAGAGCCATTAGTTGGTTGCAAAATCAGATCGCCAGCTACTTCCACTTGTTGACGATCATCACCATGGCGAGTCCTAACTTGGCGGGTACGTAGGCTTTTGCCAAAGTTTACTACACCTTTAACGGGAGCAGAGAGCTGGCGTGCCACTTCCCCGGTAAACACACCCCCTGTGTGGAAGGTCCGCATAGTCAACTGAGTTCCTGGTTCCCCAATAGACTGGGCAGCAATAATCCCCACCGCTTCGCCCAAATCCACCATGTGCCCATGAGCTAAGCTCCAACCATAGCATCTCTGGCAAACTGACCGCTGGGCTTCACAGGTTAGAGGCGATCGCACCATTACCTCTTTAATACCAGACGATTCAATCTCTTTGGCTAGTTCATCTGATACATCTTGGTTTTTTTTAGCAATTACTTTCCCGGTTTTTGGATGAACCAATTCCTCTGCTACAATTCGGCCTAAGAGCTTATCCGCTAGGGAAATTAAAACGCGATCGCCATCGGTCATCGGTGCGATTTTGATGCCCCGACTTGTGCCACAATCAAGGTCTCGTACAATCACGTCCTGGGAAACATCAACCAGACGACGGGTGAGGTAACCGGAGTCAGCGGTTCTCAGGGCAGTATCTACCAAGCCTTTCCGGGCTCCGTAGGATGAGATAATGTATTCCGTTACTGTTAAGCCTTCCCGGAAGTTAGTCTTAATCGGTAGGTCAATAATTTCACCTTGGGGATTAGCCATCAGACCCCGCATACCTACCAATTGCCGCACCTGAGACAAGTTACCCCGTGCTCCGGAAAAAGCCATCATGTACACTGAATTGAGGGGGTTTGTGTCTTTGAAGTTACGGACCACCTCATCTTTGAGAGCCTCAGAGGTTCCGTTCCAGGTATCAATAACTTTTTGAAACCGTTCAACTTCAGTAATTTCACCCCTAGTGAACCGGCCTTCTGTGGCACGAATCATAGCTTCCGCCTCATCTAACATCTGGCGTTTAGCTGGTGGCACTTGCAGGTCATCTACACTGATAGAAACCCCCGCCTGGGTAGCATAGCGAAACCCCAGATCTTTGAGTTTGTCGGCCATTTGGGCTGTCCGGGCACTGCCATATTTGGTATAGGCCCAAGAGATCAGCTTTTTCAACCGGCCTTTATCAACAATCCGGTTATAAAAAATCAAGTCTTTTTGAGCTTTTTTATCTGCCATGATGCTTTTGAAGGGGATGACTAATTAAAAATTTAGAATTAAGAATTTAGAATCAATAATTTAGAATCAATAATTTAGAATTTAGAATTAATAATTAATAATTAATAATTAAGAATGAATAATGCTACCTTCGGGCATTCTGAATTTTAAATCCTCAATTATATTAAATTTACTCATTCTAAATTCTAAATTCACGCATTCTAAATTCACACATTCTAAATTCTTAATGCTTACCTTTTACCTAGCCCCATAGGGCTTCTTGAATAGTTTTGTTGTAGATGATCCGACCTGCGGTGGTGCGGATGTACTGGGAAATAAGTTCACCATCGGCTGTTTCCCTTACTCGCCGGTTTTTGTAGACTTTGCTCACCATACCATCGGGTGAAGATTCTTCAGAAATGATCCCCGTTTCTGGTTCATCTGTGTCAACTATGCCGTCATAGCGGACCCAAATATAGGCATGGAGGTGTACTTGCTTTTGTTCGTAGGCTTTGATTGCATCGTCGAGGTTAGCAAAGTAACGACCTGCTCCCTTGGTGGCATTTGGATTTTTGGCAGTTAGATAATAGCATCCCAAGACCATATCTTGACTCGGTGCTATGATTGGGCGACCTGTTGCTGGTGAGAGAATATTGTTTGATGCCAGCATTAACAACCTAGCCTCTGCTTGGGATTCTAGGGATAGGGGCACATGTACTGCCATCTGGTCGCCATCAAAGTCGGCATTAAAGGCTGGACAGACTAAGGGGTGCAGTTGAATCGCACGGCCTTCTACCAAAATCGGTTCAAAGGCTTGAATTCCTAATCGGTGTAGAGTTGGCGCTCGATTTAGCATCACTGGGTGACCTGCAATCACTTCTTCGAGTACGTCCCACACAGTGGGATCTCCCCGTTGAATCAATTTTTTAGCTGCTTTTATGTTATTCACTAAACCCTGACGAATCAGGCGGTGAATCACAAAAGGTTGAAACAGCTCAATCGCCATCTCTCTGGGCAAACCACACTGGTGGATATGCAGCTTTGGGCCTACTACAATCACTGACCGTCCGGAGTAATCCACCCGTTTTCCTAGCAGGTTTTGCCGGAAGCGACCCTGTTTACCTTCGATAATGTCAGAGAGGGACTTCAGGGGTCGATTGTTTGCCCCTACCACCGTCCTTCCTCGCCTGCCATTGTCAATCAGGGCATCCACAGCTTCCTGAAGCATCCGCTTTTCATTGCGGACTATGATTTCCGGTGCCAGAATTTCCTGCAACCGGGCTAGTCGATTGTTGCGGTTGATGACTCGTCGATAGAGGTCATTCAAGTCAGAGGTAGCAAAGCGACCCCCATCTAGTTGCACCATCGGTCGCAGGTCGGGGGGAATGACAGGGATGACACTCAGCACCATCCAATCTGGCTGAGCCCCGGTGCCAATAAAGTTGTCAATGACTCGCAACCGTTTGATGAGCTTAGCTCGCTTTTGACCTTTAGAAGTGGCAATTTCTTCTCGCAGCTTTTCTGCGATCGCGTCTAAATCCAAATCCTGTAGAAGTCGTTGCAGAGCCTCAGCCCCAATCCCCACGTCTACCCCAGATAGATCTGAGTCTTCGCTATAGAGCTGCTCCTCAATTTCCAGCCATTGGTCTTCGGTGAGCAGCTGTTTATAGCTGAGGTTTTCTGCATTACCTGGGTTTAGTACTACGTAGGCGTTGAAGTAGACAATCTGTTCTACATCCCGCAGGGGCATATCAAGCAAAATACTGAGGTAGCTAGGAATCCCTTTGAGATACCAGACGTGAGCCACTGGTGCGGCTAGTTTAATGTATCCCATACGGTGACGCCTTACCCGGGACTCGGTCACTTCCACACCACAGCGTTCACAGACAATACCTCGGTGGCGCACTCGTTTGTACTTACCACAATGGCATTCCCAGTCTTTAGCTGGACCAAAGATCCGCTCACAGAACAGCCCATCCATCTCTGGTTTGAGGGTGCGATAGTTAATGGTTTCTGGCTTAGTCACCTCACCGACCATTTGACCGTTGGGAAGAGTCCTTTCTCCCCATTGACGAATTCTCTCAGGAGAGGCAATACCAATTTTTACGTAGTCAAACCGCTGTTCTATTTGGCTTCTCATAATTTTGTTATTTCCCTATTCACAGACACTCCTATAGACCCACCTTTTAGGCTTCCTCTTCTTCCACCAACTCTTCCTGGTTTAGGGATTCATAGGTTGGTGAGCGTGGTGTTCGATGGCGTTCTGAATCGGTCATTAAATCAACTTCCATATCATTGCTACTACCGTCTTCTGTGGTTTCGACTTTGTGAACAGCTATGTCGAGTCCTAACGATTGGAGTTCTCGCATCAGTACCTTGAAGGATTCGGGAGTACCAGGTCGGGGAATGGCTTTTCCTTTCACAATCGCATTGAGAGCTTCGTTGCGGCCTTGCATATCGTCTGATTTGACAGTTAGCAATTCTTGGAGGGTGTAAGATGCTCCAAATGCTTCTAATGCCCAAACTTCCATTTCCCCAAATCGCTGACCACCTTGTTGGGCTTTACCCCCCAAGGGTTGCTGGGTTACTAGGGAGTACGGTCCGGTGGAGCGAGCATGAATTTTATCGTCTACCAAGTGGACTAGCTTGAGCATATAGGCTTGCCCCACTGTGACTGGTTGGTCAAAGGCTTCTCCGGTGCGACCATCGTAGACAGTAATTTTTCCAGCATGCTCCGGATTAAATACCCAATCTTTATCAGGTTGATCACTGGCTTCTTTAAGCTTGTTATGGACGGTGAGGCGGGATGCTTCTGCGCCGTACATTTCGTCGAAGGGAGTAAGCTTAAATCGGACATTTAGGTGTTCCCCAGCCCATCCTAATAGACATTCAAATACCTGACCCACATTCATGCGACTGGGTACTCCCAGGGGGTTAAGTACAATATCTACAGGTGTACCATCGGGCAAGTAGGGCATATCTTCGATGGGCAAAATCCGGGAAATAATTCCTTTATTGCCGTGACGACCTGCCATTTTGTCACCAACCTGGATTTTACGCTTCTGAGCCACATATACACGGACTACCATGTTGGCTCCCGGTGGCAGTTCATCCCCTTGCTCTCTGGTAAATACCCGCACATCTACCACACGCCCTTTTTCACCATTGGGGACTCGCAGAGAATTGTCCCGTACATCCCTAGCTTTTTCCCCAAATATAGCTCGCAAGAGTTTTTCTTCTGGTGGCTGGTCTGATTCCCCCA
>NZ_JAAHHS010000155.1 GCF_010692395.1 Moorena sp. SIO3H5 | reverse complement strand
AAAGAGGCTCTTAACCATTTGGCTAAGCAACACTTGGCGAGTGCAGGGTAAAAGTTGGAGCTGCACATAGTAGTGGGCTTGCCAGTCAACTGCAGGATTAACACCTACTGATAATAGAGTTAAAGACTTTACTTTTTCAGGATATTTACGGCTATAGAGTAGTCCTACCAAACCAGCAGTGCTGTGACCCACCAGATGGATAGGATGATCTGAGGCTTTGAGATAGTCATGAAGTAAGGTCAGGGCGATATCAAGAGAAGTTGGTTCATCTTGATTTTGGCGATATTCCCACTGGCCAACTCGCTTTTGTTTAGAGAAATAACGAATTAAAGGCTGATCAAAACGTAGAAAACTTGGACTAACATTCAACCAAAGGATTTCAGGCAAAATAGACATATAGCAAAGGGAGTAGGGAGTAGGGAGTAGGGAGTAGGGAGTAGGGAGTAGGGAGTAGGGAGTAGGGAGTAGGGAGTAGGGAGTAGGTATCAAAAATTATCACAATTACTAAACGGATACCTATAGCAATTTTTTCATCACAAATCTTCAATAGGGGTGAAGCAATTTTTTATCTGTTGGTAAGTCATTAATGTTGACCGTTAACGATCAACTGTAAGTGGTCAATAGTCAACGGTCAACGTAGCTAGCTTTATAAAATAGAGACTGTTTTCAGGTGTAAGCTGAATGCTTAGCAGTTTACAAAGGTGGTAAAAACTAAACTCCAAACTCTTGTTTGAGTTGCGCTACCCAAGTTTTTATCCGTTTTTCAGTCAGTTCAGACTGGTTATCGTCATCGAGGGCAAGACCAATAAACTTACCATTTTTGAGAGCTTTTGATTCATTAAATTCGTAACCATCATTTGGCCACTGTCCAACGGTGCTACCCCCCAATTCGGATATTTTTGCTTCTAGAATACCAATAGCATCCATAAAATTATCAGGATAGCCCTCCTGGTCTCCAGTTCCAAAGTAGGCAACTTTCTTACCACTAAAGTTGATATTATCTAACTCTTCAAAGTAGGCATCCCAGTCAGATTGTAATTCACCAATATCCCAAGTAGGAGAGCCAATGATGATATTGTCGTACTTCTCAAAATCGCTATTTTCAGCCTCTTCTATTTTATGTATAGTGACGACATCATCACCGCCAAGTCCTTCTTGAATTTCTTCAGCTGCCGCCTCAGTTTTACCGGTTTGAGAGCCGACGAAAAGACCAATTTTTGACATTTTTATTTACTCCTGATTGATGTTGATTAGATTCTTATCCCCACAGGGTACTGACTCAGTCAGTATGGTTTCCTCCAGCATTGGTATTTGTTGCCCACAGTGGCAGCAATACCAATAAATGCTAGTGGGAGGTGGAGACATCCATCTTGGTTATGGCATTCATCTTTATCAAGGCCTTCTAGGTTCTTTCAAATTTATTAATAAATTTTATCAATAAATCGAGACCAAAAGGAGGGATTATTGTCTGTTGCCATAGTTTAGGTCAAGGTTGCACTTAACCTGGCTGTCACTATCGGACGGATGAACGGTTAGTTATATGTAAGCTAGGGAAAAGAGATAATGGGGTTAGGGTTCACATGGCTTCCTAGCCCCAGACAGCTCCTATTTTAAGAAGCGTATAGAATGCTCCATTAATTACTCTAGCATTTGTTGAGACTTCTTAGCAACTATTTTAACCCATCATGCCCTGAATCATACTGAGGTTATTGACCAGCAGATAGGCAAAAATCGCTCCTCCAGCGCCACCAACTAGAAAAGCTCCAGCAAACTGACTCCATCCGTCAGCAGTTTGGATAGTTTCTGGTACCTCGGGTACCCTGGTAACGAATGTGGGTCGAGGTACAGTTTTTAGCTCTTTTTTAAAGGTGACTGTACCGTAGATTGATAGGCCGATGGTCGCGATTACAATCAGAGCAATAGCTGCTGTTACACCAGCTAAGTTTGCCATCTGTGAATCCCGCAACGGTCCTAATTTCGCAAACGGACCAAAGATAAAATATCCATGAGCCATGCCAATTTCTAGACCCCTGGAGAGGGGAGAAAGACCGGGACGGTAAATAGGTAGGTTTTTGAGGAAGTTAAGGCTAATATCTGAGGAGTTAATTGGGGTTGCCAAATCACCAACTTGGGGATTACTCCGAGGGATAATCAGCTCACCTTTTTTGAAGTCAAAACCAGCTTCTGCTCCTCGCGCCCGGATAGCATGCCAGATATGACCGAACAGAAATAACACCGCAAAGACAAAGTGGAATGCTGCTAACCAACCGCGAGCAGAAACGATGCCATCACTGGCTTCTAAAGTTCCTACTGGACCATAGAACACTTCCGGATAAACGGTGTCATTGACCATGACAAAGTAGGCGGCAAAAATTCCCATGTAGGCCAGCGCTCCTAAGCTATAGGAGAGATAAGCTTCCCCGGAATAAACCAAAACCTCACGTGCCCAGTTAAATGGCTTGGTCAAGATGTGCCAGAAACCACCAGCAATGCAGATCGAACCAATCCAGATGTGACCGCCAACCACATCTTCTAAATTCTTCACGGCTGCCATGCCTTCTGAACCGGATGCACCAACTAAGTAGCCAAAAATTTTGACAGGGCTAAGGGTAGGATCGGTAATCACTCGTACATCGCCACCCCCACTCGCCCAGGGGTCAAATAGTCCACCCCAAAACAGGGCTTTAGCTACCAACAGCCAAGCACCAACCCCCAAAAGGATGAGGTGAATGCCGATAATGGTGGTCATCTTGTCGGAGTCTTCCCAGTCATAGCCAAAGAAACCAGCAAAAGTGCCATCATTGGTTAATTTATCTGGGGTAAGCAGGGAATGGTAAAGTCCTCCAGCTCCGAGCACTGCTGAGGAAATCAAATGCAAGACTCCAACCACAAAATAGGGATAAGTGTCGATAATTTGACCACCAGACCCAACACCCAAGCCTAAGGAAGCCAGGTGGGGCAACAAGATTAATCCCTGGTCATACATCGGCACGTCAGGGTTGTAGCGAGATATTTCAAACAGGGTCATTGCTCCTGCCCACAGGACTATCAAACCAGCATGGGCAATATGAGCGCCTAGCAACTTACCGGATAATTCAATAAAACGAGCATTACCAGCCCACCAGCCTACTTTTGATATTTGGCCTTGGTTGGGACTATCAGCAATTACTGCTGTCATTGATGTACCTCTTTGAGAATTATTTGCATTTTTGTTTGGTCAATAAAATGCCATTATATCGACACTTTATTAGAATTAATTGCATTAAGCTGAATTTAAGTAGTAGCTTCTGAAGCGACTACCTTACCCCGGCCAAAATCAAAGCCAGCTGCTCGCAAAGCATGCCAAATATGCCCTTGGAGGAAGAAAAACCCAAGGAAGAAGTGAGCATTAGCTAACCAACTCCGGCAAGAAAGGGAGCTAGAGTTAGGATCAGCAAAGTAAGGGAAAACACCCAGCTTAACGGATAAAGCCGGTCCATAGAAGACTTCTGGATAGACTACGGTGTTAACAGCGCAAAAGTAGGCGGCGATAAAACCCATCAGCGCCAAAGCGCCCAAGCTGTAGGAAAGATAGGCTTCTCCAGACCAAATAAAAAGACCCCGTGTCCACTCAGATGGTTGAGTTTTGATGTGCCAAAAGCCACCACCAATACAGAGCAGGCCAACCCAAATATGACCACCAACTACATCTTCTAGGTTACTGACTCCAGCAATCCAGTTCTTGCCCACAGTACCAAACAGATAACCGAAAATCACTGCTGGATCGAGGGTAGGGTTGTTAATGACTCGCACATTCTGCACTGCTGGATCGTACAACCCCCCAAACGCCATAGCTTTAGCCACCAGTAGGAAAGCTCCAAATCCCAGTAGAATCAGGTGAATGCCAATGATAGTGGTCATTTTGTCCCCATCTGCCCAGCTATACCCAAAGAAGCCAGACTTTTCTTCCAAAGTTTCCGGACCACGGAGGGCGTGGAAGGTACCACCAAAGCCGAGAAATGCTGAAGAGATCAGGTGCAAAACACCAATTACAAAGTAGGGGTAAGTATCGACTATAGCTCCCCCAGCACCAACGCCCCAGCCTTGAGCTGCTAAGTGGGGCAGCAGGATTAACCCTTGTTCGTACATCGGTTTGGCAGGATTGAGGCAGGATAGTTCAAACAGGGTTATTGCTCCGGCCCAGAATACGATTAGACCAGCATGGGCAACATGAGCCCCCAATAATTTCCCGGATAACTCAGTCAGGCGAGCGTTTCCTGCCCACCAACCATACTCTCCCTCTACTAATCGGGAACTCTCCGCAGTGTTTGCCACTATCTACACCTCCTAGGTTATTTATTGAAAAATATATTCAATAGGTACTTGAAATAGCCTACACTACTGCTTAAATAAAATGAAACCTATTTTTATTAAGAATCATGACAATTCCGAGATTTGGTAAGGCATCAGAGCAATCGTTAGTGACTCAGAACCCTGTCATCACTAGGTTCAAGCCATCTGTTCATCTGTTTAAACGCCATGACTTGATTGCTCTAGAACCCGATCAACTATGGGTAGTTCAACAGGGTGTGGTGAAAACCTTGACCTGGAATGACGAAGGAACGGTAATCACATTAGGATATTGGGGAGCTGGGGATGTAGTGGGGAAATCTTTGTCTAACTTGCAAACTTACGAGATCGAGTGTTTGACTAGGGTTAAAGCGCAATGTCTGTCTTTGTCTCAGTCTTACCGCTTATCGGAGGCTATTGTTTGCCATTTGCGACAGACAGAAGAGTTGCTGTCTATCATTAGAACCCCAAGAGTCTCTCAGCGTTTGCAACAGTTTTTGAGTTGGTTAGCCCGGAAGTTCGGTCGTCCCGTCTCTAGTGGGCAGCTGATTGACATACCAGTGACCCATCAAGAACTAGCTGAGATGATTGGTACCACACGCGTAACCATCACCAGGATAATCAAGCAGTTTGAGGAAGAAGGGATAATCAGTCGTCCTCGTCGATACTGTATTGTATTGCGGGATTGTTCTGAATTGTAATTGAAAATGCTATAAATGGCGCTAGATTCAGCATACCTGGAAAGAGTACCGCTAGCGCCATCGAGATGATTCAGTTAGGGGCTGATGGTGGGGAGGAAATTATGGGATTGACCTACGGTCACGCTATGGGATTGACCTACGGTCACGCTACGCGATCGGCTCTGCCGCGCCAAAGGCGATTGACCTACGGTCACGCTATGGGATTGACCTACGGTCACGCTACGCGATCGCAATGTAGCCTGTTAATTGCTTAATCCGCTCCATCCAAGACATCACATTGGGGTAAGCATCTAGAGAAATCTTGGCATCTGGTGAGAGACTAACATAGGGAAAGCAAGCAATATCTGCAATTGTGGGGTGACCTAGTTCCAGCCATTCCCGATCACTGAGGTGGTTGTCGAGCAGTGTCAGGATAGTTTCGGACTTTTGTGTTGCTACCTCGATGTTAACCGTTTGTACATTAAACTTGTAATAAAGTCTGGCAAACTCTGGACCCTGGCGAATCTCTCCTGCAGTTGTAGATAGCCAGCGCATCACTCGACTCATAGCTTCAGGCTCCAAAGGCAGCCAGTCTTCGCTACCATAGCGCCGTGCTAGATATACTAAAATACCTTGGGCATCCTGAAAGATTAAATCTCCATCAGTCAGAACTGGCACTTGTCCAAAGGAATTCAATTCCAGAAACTCGGGAGATTTGTGTTCACCATTGTCCAGGTCAACCCAGACAGTCTCGTGTTCTAACCCAAGTAGTGAAAGCATTAGCCGCACTTTGTAGCAATTGCCAGATAGCTGGTAATCATAAAGTTTGATCATAATTTTATTCTCCTGATTTTTGCCTAATTTTTCCCTGATTTTTGGAAGTATAACACTACCCATTAAGGTGTTTGACATTTATAGCAATTCTACGACTTGTGAGGTACAAATTTATGGGTTTTTAGGGAGCAGGGAGCAGGGAGCAGGGAAGAGGAACCCACCCCTAACCCCTCCCAGGAGGGGAAGTGAGGGAAGAGGGAAAAAATAATGTGTACCTCATCGCTACGAGCAATGCTATATAAAAGCAGCAAAAGGTGCGACCCGTGGTGAATTTAATTCGCCAAGTAAGAGCGCACCTACGCTATTCTATTCAGCTATTGCTAGCATGCCTCTTGCCTAAAGCCCTTGGGCGTAGCGCTATAACTTCGAGAGATATTTATCGATCGATAGTCAAGGATTAGTTTGCAGTGTTTTGCAATGTCTCTGAAGGTAACTCCCCAAACATAGCTTTGTAATCTTTAGCAAAATGACTTGAATGGTAGAACCCAAATTCACTAGCAAGTTCGGCTATGGAACAACTTTCTGGTTCGCTTGCCTTCAGGCGTTGTCGCACTGCATTAAGTCGTCGTACCTTGAGATAGCGCATGGGACTCAAGCCAAATAAGTCCTGAAAACCATAGGATAACGCAGAACTGCTAGACCCTAAATTTTGAGCTAGCTGTTTTAAGGTCAGAGGTTTTTCTAAGTTGGCTAACATTTCTTTTTCAGCTTGGGCAATCAACTTTGCTCTTCGGGAAGCTTTGAGAAAACACTTGGAATTTAACTTAATGGGAATCTGACTAATCAACAAAGGAATGAAATCATCAGCAACGAGTTTTTCAATGTGAGGGTTTTGTAACCAATTAGGTTTGTGTAATGCTAACCAAACAAGTTCTTTCAGGTAATCTTTAATTTCCTTCATCCCCGTTGGGAGCAAATTCACCTGATTTTTACTTCGGAAATTATCGTCTAGATCGTGGCGTTGTAGTTGGTCTGCATAAGCATCAAATGTTGGAACAGGGATTATAATTTGTATCAACGTTAAACCTTGAGGAAAGATTGCATCTGCTTCCCAGTTATTGAAACCAAAAATAGTCTTTTGAGGCTCCACAGGGTGACGTAAGGAGTAATATTCTTTTTCATTTTCAGAGTAAATTATCCCAAAACATATGTATTCATTTTGTCCCTCACCCGAGACTTGAATCCCTTGGTTGACCTGATTATATACAAAAAATAAGTTACCAACCTGAATCGACAAAAACTTAGCTTGAAGAGGACCGGGACTGAGTTGGATTATTTCCCTATTTTTATACTTAAAAAACTCTTTGACACTATCCACATCTGTAATGGATTTGGAGACAATATTCTGATTGCCTGTCCCAGGCTCAGCCTCAGGTTGGGTAGTTTTACTATTGTTGGCATCAATTAATAAAGTCATTTATGCCCCCATCTAGAAAAAAATCATCTAATCAAATATAAGCAAAACTAATACAATTTAAAAATTAGTTATTTAAATCTTATATCTGAGAAAGTTGGAATTTTCGGTTGTTGACAGAGATAGCTTACCACTAAACTAGCCTTGGAGTCTTTGACTGACCCCATAGCGGTTTTACCATCGAACACAAAAATCAAAAATCAGGAGTTTTTGGCTTCATGAAACAAACGATCAGAAAGGGAATAGCGATCGCGACCTCCCTTCTACTATTCCTTTCGGGAATGCTGCCCTGGCTCCCGAGTGCTCTGGCCGCCACCCCGGAGCGTAAGCCTAACATCATTGTGATTTTGGCAGATGACCTGGGTAATGCCGATCTAGGTTATCGTGGTAGCAAGATCAGGACACCGAATATCGACCAGCTTGCTGAGACAGGTGTGCGCTTGGAATCATACTACGGTTTGCCCGTATGCACTCCAGCACGAGCTGCACTGTTGACAGGGCGTTACCCCATGCGCTACGGTTTGCAGACTAACGTTATCTTCCCCGCACACGAGTACGGATTGCCCACGGATGAGATGACTTTGGCTAAAGCTCTTAAAAGAGCTGGTTACGAAACGGCAATGGTCGGCAAATGGCATCTCGGCCACGCTTCTAAGGATTATTGGCCCCAGAATCGTGGCTTTGACTACTTCTATGGCAACGTCATGGGTGAGGTAGATTATTTTACCAAGGAGGATAAAAGTGGTTTGGAAATCGATTGGCAGCGCAACGGTAAAAGGTTAGACATTGTAGCACCCGAAGATGGCTACTACACCGAGTTGATTGGGGACGAAGCCGTAAAGCTAATCCATCAACACGACCAGTCGAAGCCGTTTTTCCTCTATTTCGCTTCCCTGGCCCCCCACACTCCATTGCAAGCCCCTCGAAAAGATCGCAAAGCTTATAAGGATCTGTTTCCGGGTCGTGAGAATAAGGAGAAGCGCGCCTACGCAGCTATGGTAGAGATTCTCGACACCGAGATCGGTGATATGCTCGAGGCTCTCGAAGAGGAAGGTATGCGCGATAACACGCTGATCTTCTTCACCACTGACAACGGTGGCAGCGCAGAAAGGCCAAAAATATTCTACGGACCAGGGGCCACAATTCCAGACGCTCCGTCAGCCTCTAACGAGCCTTTCCGGGGTGGTAAGACGGGCCTTTATGAGGGTGCAGTGCGTTTACCTGCCATCGTGAACTGGCCAGCCCAACTCCAGCCAGCAGTGGTGGACGAACCTCTACACCATGTAGATATCATGCCTACCCTACTGGCTCTTGCCGGTGCTCAGGGCAGTGCCGATAAACCTTTCGACGGGAAAGAAGCATGGGCGACCATTGCTGAAGGGGCTATCTCACCCCATGAGGAGATTTTGATCAATGTCGAGACCTATCGCGGGGCTATCCGCAAAGGCAATTGGAAGTTGATCAAGTACGCAACTCTTCCTGGTAAGACCGAGCTATTCAATCTCTCTAAGGACAAGAAAGAGCAGAACAATGTTGCTTGGCTGCATCCAGATATCGTGGAATATCTCGAAGCGCGGCTTGTTGCCTACGCAAAAGAGCAGAAATTCAGCGAGTGGCTCAAAATCCAGCCTTATTTCTGGGATTTTGAGGCTCAGGGGCAAACCAATTTCGATGACGATTATTGGGTGCCAGAGGGTGACGATGACATCCCACTAGACCAAATACCAGTATTGCCGGATAACTACTAGATATTGCTCGTTCGGCGCAACACTTGACGCTACCCCTCAAGATTATTTACCTGAGTGTGACAACCTTTGAGGTTTTTTCAGGGATAGATTTGAAAAGGATGGCGATCGGGTGAACCTCCCGGCTCAGTGTAGCCGGGATTTTTTCTCTCTCAATACCATGTTCGCTTGAATTAGTTAGGCTCGTAGTAAAGCTCTAGCTAACAATTCTACCAGACGGTGTTGGAGACTCATCTGACTTCTGGCCAATATCTAACACTACAATTGTTAACTTTACTTTGACAAAGTCATCTAAAAAGTGCGCTAATGCACGTCAACTTTTTCCTCTTGCCTGTTGCCTAAAGACCTTGGGCGTAGCGCTATAATTGTGTCCGACTAATTAGCCTGCTGATTAGCCTGCGTAGCTAGGCTTTGCTGGTGTAGCCAAACCCTTGAGGGTTTGGGGATAGTTTTTAACTAACGGGATGCTCCCCTTATGCACCGCATTTAAAGCCTTAACTCCTTCTTCTTGAGCAACCACACAACTAATTTTAGTGTCCGAACTTGTAATCATTTGAATAGTTATTTGCTGTTGTGCTAATGCCTCAAAAAACTGAGCCACAACCCCTGGTTGTGCCACCATACCACCCCCAACTAGACTAACTTTAGCGATTTCTGTATCCACTAGAATCTCCCCACAACCAATACTTAGTGCTAACGCTTTTAAAGCCATGGATGCTGCTTCAGCATCAGCTTGAGCCACCGTAAAAGCGATATCACAGCTGGGGATATCATTAAACCTATGACAGCGTTGAGACTGAATAATCATATCAACACTAATATTTTCTTGTGCCAGTCGTCCAAAGACTTTTGCTGCCATTCCCGGTTGATCTCGGACATGGCGAATTGTGATACAAGCTTGGTTGAGATCAACCACAGCACCGGATACTGGGGATGGGGTTGAACTGGTAGCAAACTCCTGAATTGAATCAGGTCCGAGCACTACAGAACGATCAATTTCAAAAGCCTGACACAAAGCAGCAACAGCGCGATCGCATACCTCAGCATTAATCACACAGGTGATCTTCAACTCAGAGGTAGAAATCATCTCAATATTAACTCCCGCCTCTGCTAGAGTAGAAAACATTTTAGCTGCAACCCCAGGACGCCCAATCATACCAGTCCCAGTAATTGCCACTGTTGCCATGTTCTGCTCTACCATCATTTCTACTTCTTGTGACCCTTGCCAAGGATCCCTGTATAAAGCAGAAGTAATCAACTCTTTGAGTTTAGTTTCACTCGCTGCAGCTGCTAAAGTCTCACCTTGATCCAAACCTCTGTTCACTACCGTCAAAGCAATATCCTTACCATTGTCCTCCTGAATTGACTGAATAATCAGATTAACATCGAGATTGTCACGAGCAATTTCATCAAATAACCCTGCCGCTACCCCTATACGATCCCGCCCTTGCCATCGGACTACTTTTACTTGATTTGTCTCCAATTCCACTCCATATACTGCCTTGTTAATCTCCAACCCTTTCAGAGAAAGAGGTTTAGGTATCGGAGAAATTATCCTAGTTCCTGGTGCATTGTTCCAGCTTGAACGTACAACCAAAGGTAAGCCATAATTGCGAGCAATCTCTACCGCCCTAGGATGTAGCACCTTTGCCCCTAAACTCGCTAACTCTAGCATTTCATCACAAGTAATTTCTGGGATTAATTGTGCCTCTGGTACAATCCGAGGATCAGTTGTAAAAATGCCTGGAACATCAGTATAAATTTCGCACAAATTTGCTTTTAAGGCAGCCCCTAACGCCACAGCTGATATATCTGAACCGCCACGTCCTAGAGTAGTAATTTCAAAGTTATCACCACTGCTCATACCCTGAAATCCAGCTACAACTACCACTGTTTCTTGATTAAGATAGTGCTGAATTCGCTTTGGCTGAATTTCCCAAATTCTGGCACGACCGTGTTCAGCATCAGTAATAATTCCTACTTGTGCCCCAGTTAAAGAAATAGCCGGTTGTCCCAATTCCTGCAATGCCATACTCAGCAAAGCAATTGATACTTGTTCTCCAGTAGACAGAAGCATATCCATCTCCCTAGCACTGGGATTAGTCGAGACTGCCTTCGATAAACTGAGCAAATCATCAGTGGTTTTACCCATCGCCGAAACCACTACCACCACAGTATTATTATTTTGGACTGTTTGTTTCACCCGCCGGGCAACTGCTTTAATTCTTTCAACTGACCCAACCGACGTACCACCATACTTTTGGATAATTAGCATGATTTAGCCTCAGATAAAGTATTAATTTAAAATTGATTTAAATTTACAACTAATTTGTAATTTATTATTGCTTTTATAATGGATAATAGAAATATTTAATATGAAAATATGCTTACTATAAAGCAACATAAAACTTCGTACAAGGGAACAGTATCAAAGAACGATTGAGACCTATAATACTACGCAATTTCGATTACCATTTCCCTGATCCGAAGTGGGTGCATCTCATTTTTGCTGTTTGACACGGTGGTGCGTTACGGTCAGCAACATAACCCTGACTACGAGGCGAAAAATGAAGGCCCCCCTAACGCACCCTACGGAAAATTTTCTATTAGGTACACAGGATTGTTTTCCCTGTTCCCTGTTCCCTGTTCCCTGTTCCCTGTTCCCTGTTCCCTAAAAACCCAGAAGTACCTAACAGCAATTGCAAACCGCCTTATTACATCTCAAGCAGCGCTATATCATTCTCTTTGTTGACCTGAATCAACTCAGCTACACCATCCCATAGAGCATAGCGTGCTTTGAGAGCATTCTCAGCAGAGTTAAAAGCTTGCTCCCACTTGACAGGATCATCACCACAAAGATTTTTTAAGAGTTTTTTACCCATCGGAACATGCTGATCCTCATCCAGAAAATTGTGCCTGTCTAGATAGAGACGCAAAGAATCCCAAGTAAATCCATAGAGACTATCTAAAGTAGCAATTACCTGTCTGAACATAGCAGGAATGATATCTTCTCGACCTAGTAGAAAAGCAGCAGCTACTTCATGGGTTGACTTAGTCGTAGTTTCCAACGTGAATTTAACAAACGTTTTGGTTAATTCAGGTATCGAAAGAGAGGCTATACTTTGCTCAGATGGAATACCTTTTCTAAGAGAAGAGATAAACGTTTTAATTGGATTAGTATCAGCCCCAATTTCTGTCATGGCTACCATATAGAGATCATAGTGACTGATGTAATTTCCTGGTGAGACTTCATCAGTCTCTTCAGCTAAAACAATCTCATTGACCATCCTGGCAGAATTAATATCTGTCGGTGGCACCCAAGGTACATCCAAGCAAGTAACTCGGTGTTGAAGAGTCTTAATCAGAGACATGAAATCCCAAACAGCAAACACGTGAGACTCCATAAATATCTGTAGAGATACCAAGTCATTTAACTGTTGGTAAATTGGATGATTTATGAGAGCAATACGGCTTGGTTTAAGTTGTTCTTCCAGCTGAGCGTAATAGTCGAAACTCTTATAATTTTGCATTTCGATAATCTTCATGATTGGTCTCCTTAATAACCTATAGAGTTGTTTAATTTGGGTGAGGCACATTTTTTGAGGGAGCAGGGAGCAGGGAGCAGGGAGCAGGGAGCAGGGAACAGGGAGCAGGGAGCAGGGAGCAGGGAGCATGTAATAGCTAAAATGTAACAGGGAACAGGTAAACAATACTCTGTACCTCATTAGCCGATAAACCACTAGATTATTCCCAATTCCCAATTCCCAATTCCCAAATTAATTGGCAAATTTGTGTCTAATTCGATCGCCTTTGGCGTGGCCTACGGCCAATCGCTCAAGCGCGGAAGCTGAGGCCTTTGGCCACGCTACGCGAACGCTTCATCGCGTACCGTGACCTACGGTCAATCAGATAGGGATCCGTGTAGGAATTCTGATAATTTTATTCCCTACTCCCTACTCCCTACTCCCTACTCCCTACTCCCTTTGCTAGATAATACCGACATAGTTTCTAGCAAAATCCCTAGCAAATGTAACCGATGTAGACAATTGTTTCAATTTCGATTCACTCAACTTATTGAAGAAACGGACATTGTCTACATTCTTCTCTTCAGACTTATGCAGCATATGCAACATCGAACAAGAGAATTCTTGAGCACGCCAAATATAGGGCAAACGAATTTCCGAGTAGCGTTTTAGGTAAGAAATATCCCGTTTTTCCTGGTAGTAACTTACCAATACTTCTCCGAGAACACCCGCATCCTGTACCGCCAGATTTAAACCTTTCCCACCGCAAGGTGTAATAATGTGACCCGCATCACCAGCTATCAATAACCGTTGGTACTGTAACGGCTCCATAACATAACTGCGCATGGATAAAATCCGCTTGTCAAAGATTTCCCCTTCTTTCAAAGTCCATTCCTTTTTGGCCAGACGCTTTGCCAAGGTACTCCAGATCCGTTGATCAGGCCAATTTTTAACCTCATCATGGAGTGGAACTTGTAAGTAATAACGAGAAATCTTGCTATTGCGCGGCATGTGAGCTCCAAAGCCATCATGATGCAAGCCATAGATGACATGTGTTGCAGAAGGTGGTGCGTAAGCTAAAATTGCCAGCCAGCCGTAGGGATGCTGTTTTGTGTAGATGTCTACCGCTCCGTCTGGAATTGATTGGCGCGAGATTCCATGATAGCCATCACACCCTGCTACAAAATCAGCATGAATCGTGATTGTAGTGTCACCATCTTTATCGTAACACTCAACAATGACGCCGTCATCGGTTTGAGTAATTTTTTTTCCTTCATGGCGTAACAATAACTTACCACCTGCATCCAGATATCTTTGGATCAGATCGTCATTGAGATCGCTTTGGGGATAAATGTAATGGACATCCCCATCAGCTAACTTTCCGTAATCAAAGACAACGCTGTAATCAGGGTAACGAAATTCACAGGTATCATGGGTATAGCCATTTTGGAGAATTGTATCCGCTAGACCATGTTTTTTGAGTAGGTCAACTGTCGTGCTTTCCAGCACACCTGCCCGCGCCTTCGTATATATTTCTTCGCGGTTGTATCTATCCGCAATGATACAATCAATGCCATTTTGTAGAAGGATATTACCAACTACAATGCCAGCTGGACCTGAACCTAAAATACAAACTGATGTTTTCAATGCTGTACTATTAGTCATGGTTTAATCTACCTCGTTATAGTTGAATAAAAATAAAGCACATTTTATTGACAAACAGCCTCTGTAAGCAGTCAGCAGTCAGCAGTCAGCGGTCAGCTTAAAATAAACTTATTTGGCTGATAGCTAATAGCTAATAAGCAGGTGCACAAAATTAATTACACATTTTATAAAACTCAAAGCCTTACCATGTAAGAGTTACAGAGATTGGTAGTAGGAAATTAATTTTGTTTAGGTGCTTAGCAGCTCAAGTAGCATCTCAAGTAGCGCATTAGCTGATAGCTGATAGCTGATAGCTGATAGCTGATAGCTGATAGCTGATAGCTAATAGCTGATGGCTGATAGCTGATAGCTGATAGCTGATAGCTTACTCTAATAGGCACCTGGAATCATTTTTGTAGTAATAGCAATACGATTCCAACCATTGATCGTGACAATAGCCATCAAAAGTTTAGCTATTTCAGTTTCTGAAAAATAGCGAATTACCTCTTCATAAACTGAATTCGGTACCTGATTCTCTGAAATCATAGTCACTGCTTCAGTTAGCTCTAATACAGCCCGCTCTTCTGGACTGAAAAACGGCGTTTCTCGCCAAGCATTTAGGGCATATATCCGTTGTTCAGTTTCTCCATTAATTCTAGCTTCTTTTGTATGCATATCGATACAAAACGCACATTTATTCAGTTGAGAAGCACGAACTTTAATCAACTTCATTAGTGTTTTATCTAACCCACTTTTATTCACATAGTTTTCCAAGGAATTCATGGCTAGATAAGCTGCTGGTTCAACTTTCTTTAGTTTCAATCTTGTTTCCATTTAAATACCTCAATTGGTTTGTAAAATTACCAAAATTTACGTTTGAATTGATTAAGCTAATATGCATTTAAATTTCAGTCCGATTCACTTCTGAAAAAGGCGGTCTACCCTCTCCCCATCTCCCCATCAACCGACTTTTACAATTTAAATGCGTGAGCTTACCACGTTCCTACTGCTTTCTCAAGCTCAGCACGGGCATTGGCCAAAGATTGCTGACGGGATTCTTCCCCTAAATCTAGTTTTTCGGCATGAATAAACGTGATATCTGTAATGCCAAGCACTCCAAATATAGCCCGTAAAAAAGGTTCCTGATAATCGTAATCAGCACTAGGGGTTCCTGGAGAGAAACTACCGCCACGAGCTGTAAAAATTAGCATTTTCTTTCCCTGAGGAACTAAGCCATGATATTTACCAGTTTGGTCAAAGGTAAAGGTGCGATTAACTCGGACAATTTGATCGATATAAGCTTTGAAGGTAGATGGAACATTTAAGTTGTACATGGGAATACCGAAAACATAGCGATCGGCTGCTAGCAATTCATCCACCAAAGTATCTGATAGTTTAATTGCCTCTACCAATTCAGGAGTACGTTTTTCGGGAGGACAAAATGCTGCAGCAATCCACTTTTCATCAACATGGGGGACAGGATTATGACCTAAATCTCGATAGCTGACAGTGTCGTCTGGATAGAAAGACTTCCAAGTTTGAATAAACCGATTAGACAATTGACGAGAAATAGAGCGATCGCCACGGGGACTAGCATCAATGTGAAGAATATGGGTCATAATTAAGTTGAAGGTTGTTTGCCTGAAGGTTGAAGGTGGTTTGGTAGTTTGGTTGAAGGTTTTTTGGTAGTTTGGTTGAAGGTGGTTTGGTTGAAGGTTTTTTGGTTGAAGGTTGAAGGTGGTTTGCTTGAAGGTTGAAGGTGGTTTGCTTGAAGGTTGAAGGTGGTTTGGTTGAAGGTTGAAGGTGGTTTGGTTGAAGGTTGAAGGTGGTTTGGTTGAAGGTTGAAGGTGGTTTGGTTGAAGGTTGAAGGTGGTTTGGTTGTTCGCGTAGCGTGGCCAATAGGCCAAGGTTCAGAATATAACCTTTAACCTGGTAACCTAGTAACCTAGTAACCTGTAACCTGTAACCTTCAACCTGCTAACCTGCTAACCTGCTAACCTTCAACCTGCTAACCTTCAACCTGCTAACCTGTAATTTGATTATTTGATGCCTACT
>NZ_JAAHHS010000154.1 GCF_010692395.1 Moorena sp. SIO3H5 | reverse complement strand
CACTTCCCGCTCTCCCCACACTCTCCTTCTTTTTTACAAAAATAGCGCAATGGGATTGGCAAGAGGCAAGAAGCAAAAGTTGACGTGCAAAGTCCGCAGGTGCGCTTTCCGTGATGGCGAGCAATCCCTTGACCATAGGTCACGCGGGGCGCGTTCGCCATCACGGGTCGCACCTTTTTCAGCTTTTATAAATGTCAAAAACCTTAATGCTTAGTGCTATATGAGATGCACCCAATCTACCGAGAGTTGGACTGATTTTTATGCATGTTTTAATTTAATAGGATTGCTATACTTTTATCTGCTGGTGTTTACCAGTTTTCAATTACTGACTAACTGGATTTTTCATCCATTAACAAAATATTAACAAAAACGGTATAATGCCACCCTTGAATTTATAAACTAAAGGGTGGCATTACATTTATTCTTTATTTATTCTGTATAGTCTTCAGGTTCGAATCTTGGTATTGCTTTCGTTAACAAGAATTATCATCGATAGAATTATCATCGATGTCGTAATCAGAGGTTTCACGAGTGCCGTGATTGACCTCTTTATGGTTATAGTTACTATCTCTGAGCCTTGGCTGATTAACATCTGATGAGCGTTGATCAGTCTCAGAAATTTCTAGAGCTTTTCTGTGAATAGGTGGGCTTTCCGTGATGCCTAGGGATTGCTCGCCATCACGGGTCGCACCTATGGATTTTGGTGAGGTACCCCTCCAAGTTTTCCAGGCAGCTTTAAAACCCTTAACCACATTGCGAGTATTCTCTTTGACTTTTTGGGCTTGGTTTTTAGCACTGCTGATACTGTGGTCAACCTGTTGAACCACATGACCAGCACTTTTTACTCCTTGATTAAGATCATCTGTCAAGTCGCTGATTTCCAAGCCTGTCAGCCGAATGGCTTCTAGGGTCGGTGGTAATTCCCGATTTAGGGTATCAGCTAATTTTTCCACACTACGAGCTGCCCGCGCTAACTCTTGTACAGCAGGTAATAACGTTACTAAAACAGCGGTTAAACTAACTGCTACGAGCAGAAAGGAAAGCCCGAGCCAAAATAGAGGATCAATCACAAAAAATCCTAGGATGTTGGGAAGCCCCGTCTATGGGAGAGAGTGGTGATGACCGTTGATTTATTATACAGGTTAACTTGTGCTATGATTCAGTAACTGGCAAGGAAAAATCGAAGTTTACGGCTTTTTTGATCAAGCCCTCGCCTTCAGTAATTAAGCTTAAGTTAACTTAACTGACTAGCCATTAGGTGCGCTTGAAGTCTTGAAAAAACACCCTTCATAAAACACCATTAAGCTAGCCCAAACTTTCATAGCTAATTTATCAAGTAAATGTTAAGAGATAAAATACCTTGACAGATATGGATTTCAGGTAACAGGGGGCAAACTAGGCCGCATTCCTGAAAGCCTTGGACTGCAATGTTTATAGCTCCGTTTACAAATCAGCTTTCATCAATTTTATCCTATCAGTTTTCCTAACATTTGACAACGTATTTGACAACGTTTAGTGATATTATTGGGTAATACTTGCAGCATAGGATAAATTTTTCCATTTCCGATCTTCCCAACTCGGCTAACCGACACAAAAACAGGATGTTGCACTTGTAGGGGGCTGATTTATGGAGAAGGGGAAGAGGGGGAAGAAGCAGAAGAAGGGCACGTAAGAAAAAACCCATGAGATTGGGTCAATCGGTAACACCAAAAAAAAGCACTAAACCTTCTTACCCCCCGTCCGGGATGCCTAAAGCTAATGTTGATTAGCGGACGAGTTTGACTCTGCGGCAACTGCCGACTCGGACTTTTGAGGCTCTACGCTTTCAGGGACAGAACCTTTTTCAGGGACAGAAGCTTCAAGACCTGCTGCGATCGCTACCTTTAGTCGAGCTAGGGTATCATCCCAGTTACGCAGTGTGGAATCGGAAAGGCGATCTGCCTGTAGTTGCACACTGCTAGAAAGATCTTCGGCTAATTCGGGTAAGGCATCTGCTGATTTTTTCAATAGCTTGCGCGTATCGCGACCAGTACGGGGGGCAATTAGTAACCCTACCACTGTTCCTACGGCACTACCCAATAGCATGCCACCGATAAATGCTCCAGCACTTTTTTTTGACATCTTTTGATTTGTGTTCCTCCAACAGTTTTATATAAATGGGATGGATAAAACTTTTATAGTAAATGGTTTTGGTTTATTATCCTACAAGTAGCTTGATAATTGATCAGTAGTTAGTAGGGTAAGAGTGTGGGGTTTCTCACGACAGGTACGGTGAGGGTGATCTCAGTTGCAGCTTGGGCTTGGTGAGCGCTATGCTGGGAATACTACAACCCGATACTAGTCACAACCCGATACTAGTGCGATCGCTTTTGAGGCACTAAGCTTTTCTTGCTCGTCGGTTTATTACTAAAGCGCAATCTAAATCCTCCAAATTTTTGAAGCATACCCAAAAGTAGAAAAATTTGCTTGAGTGTGTGTAGCTGAAGCTGTAATTTTTGATACTGCTCTCTCACACCATGAATACCTACTTGCCCAAGAACAATTGCCTTGGGAGCACTATATAAATTTTTATATATACGGCGTTCAAGCCTTTCCAAGCGATTCGCGATAGATGAAAGCCACTGTCCCAATTGCCACATTTGGCAAGCAATGTATAGACACAACAGGGAGAGCATAATGTTAATAACGATTACAAGTATCATAATCAAGATACCAGTTATACAATTGACTTTACAATAATAAGATGGCTAAGGTTGGGCAACTGGGAGAGAAGTTAGTCGCTAGGTGGTTACAAAGCCAAGGCTGGGTCATCCTAAACCATAGCTGGCGCTGTCGATGGGGAGAGATTGACCTAATTGCCAAAGGAAACCCGATGCCATTGGCTTTTGTAGAGGTTAAAACTCGCAGTCGAGGGAATTGGGATGCCGATGGTATGCTAGCAATTACACCACAAAAGCAAGCTAAACTCCGGCGTACAGCTAAGTTATTTCTGTCAAAACATCCAGATTTAGCTAATCTACCGTGCCGATTTGATGTTGCTCTTGTCCGTTGCCAGTGCCTGAGCCAATCTTTACACTCTACAACCGCAGATCAAGAGATCGAAAGTCAGATAGTTGAACTAGCTCAACCGGTATTGGTGGCAGGGTATAAGCTGATGCTACAACACTACATGCAGTCAGCTTTTGATTAGCTACTCGGCTTGGGGGTTGGGTTTTGCTGCTAGCTCATCCTTTCTTAATCGTCCAGTAAGCTATCAGCTATCAGCTATCAGCTATCAGCTAATGCGCACGCGTGCGCGTTCAGCTTATGGGCTATGGGCTATGGGCACGCTTATTGATGAGGAAACCATTTTGAATAAAACAGGTAAGCATTAGTTTAATCTCAGTTAAGTCTGCTGTTCGCGCAGCGTGAGCCTTTAGCTCACGGCTGACGGCTGACGGCTGAATGCTTACATCGTCAAGATTGCCTTTTGGCTTGCTTTTGCCTGATTTTTCTGGACAACGGTCTTTGTTCTGTTCGGTCCTTATCTAAAACAACAAGCGCCTTAAGAGGTCTGTTACCCAGGTGGGGGTGTCACAAACATACGATTTTTTCAGGCAGACAGATTCTCGGGTATTACCTAATCTTAAAGAAGAAACAGATACCCATTGTCATAGCTTGGTATAAACTGAATCATATCCATCACTCCTCAAGAGTAGAAACATGGAAAGCCTCACCATTGCTATTGTCGAGTGGATCATAAAACTGTTCCGCGTCTACCTGGTCGCTGGTTTGATTTTTGCGGTTCCTTTCGTCATCTTTGGCGTGCAACGGGTGGATCCCAATGTCCATGGATGGGCGATCGGCTTTCGCATTATGATCATTCCCGGTGTGACTGCCTTCTGGCCGATGTTTGCCACTCGCCTGTTGAGAGGCAAAACTCTTCCGAGTGAACGCAATGCTCACCGTATATCGGCAAAACGACTGACCTGAAAGGGAAATGCCATGATTCTCGCTCGCCGTAAAACTCACTTTTATTCCTTTGTGGTACTAGCAGTTGTCCTACCAGTGTGCTTCTTGGCAGGGATTTTACTGCGTCCTAGTTACGAACCAGTTGATGTAGCTACCAATAACTTATTTACACAGGCAGGGTTCGTGACACAAACCCAACCCAGAAAGGCAATTGGCTCAACGCAGTTTAAGGATGGAACATTTCGGTTTCATGTTGAAACCTTTGTCAATTCCCAAGGGAAACTGGTGATGGAACTTAAGTCTCTTTCTTTGCTCCAAGTTCCCGACCCCTTGCTGTATTGGGACCCTAGGCAGGAAGCCCCCACAGAAATTAGCGATCGCTCTATACTGCTAGGCAATCTGGCAGGGTTATCTCGTAAACAATTTTTGCTTCCTGCCAGTGTGCGAGGCAAAGCGGGACATTTGCTGATCTACAGCCAGGGGCAACAAAAGCTGATTGCAGCTCTACCATTGCCAGCCAAACTGACTAAAGTTTATCGTTATTAGTGCTTAGTAAATAAAAGAAGGTTTACTGATAGTTACTAATTACTAATCACTAATTACTAATCACTAATCACTAATCACTAATGAGCAATAGCAATTAACCTTTAGTAAAAAAATGAGTGTTGCCTATAAAGCTGTTCTGTGGAACCGCCAGAAGTTTATTTACGATGCTATCCTTCTGAGCCTAGTTGCCCTTTATATTGTACTTTTCATCAATGTTACCCAGTGGTTCGATAGCAACATCGACATCAGGGGAGTCAGGATTCGCGCTTTTGGATCAGCTGCTTTCATCCTGTTGCACGTCATCTTATCCATTGGTCCGCTAACTCGCCTGAGTCCAAAATTCTATCCCCTGCTCTACAATCGGCGTCATATGGGGGTTACGATGTTCTTCTTGGCTCTCCAGCACACCCGGTTTGGCCTGCAATGGTACCACGACTTCGGCAATCTCGAACCTTTGGTTAGTCTGTTTTTGAGCAATACTAACTATCTTACCTTTATTCGCTTTCCCTTCCAGGTTTTGGGATTTGTTCCCCTGGTGATCTTGTTCCTAATGGCAGCCACTAGCCACGATTTCTGGCTGGCTAACCTAACGGCTCCGGTTTGGAAAGGTTTACATATGAGCGTTTATGTTGCCTACGCACTACTGACAGGTCATGTCCTGCTAGGAGCACTGCAAACTAACACCCATCCAGTTCTGACCCTTGCTGTTGGTGTTGGACTAGTGTGGATTGTGGGAGTGCATTTGGCAGCAGGGATTAGGGAGTTCGGGCAGGATAATCAGGACCTGGTTACAGGAAACGAAGAATTTGTGGATGCGGGCAGCATCGCAGAAATCCCGGAAAATCGAGCTAAGATAGTCACTCTCGGAGGCGAGCGGGTGGCAATTTTTAAGTATGACGGTAAGATTTCTGCTGTTTCCAACGTCTGTCAGCATCAGAATGGCCCTCTAGGGGAGGGAAAAATTGTGGATGGCTGCATCACCTGTCCATGGCACGGTTATCAGTATCTGCCAGAAAATGGTGCTTCCCCGCCACCGTTTACAGAAAAAATCCCTACGTTTGATATTAAATTAGAGGGCGATCGCATTTTGGTGAAAACTATACCGAACCTTCCTGGTACTAGCGTTAGCCCTGCTGTAATCGCCATGGAGGAACAGACATGACTACCAACAGCCAAGGTCAAAACACCGATGAATTTTATATCGCTTATGGTAAGGTGCCGACCGGTATCAAACGGTTTCTGTTGATATTGATTCCCGTCCTAGCCCTGGTGATTCTAATTCTAGGGGCTGTCTTCCCCTTAATTCATGACCAGTTTAATTCTGGAAAGGTCAATAAGGCTCAAGAGTTTGAAGGGTTGCTGTTAGGAAAACCTGTTCCTCACTTGCTGGTACCCCGTCCAGGGGATACCTCTTCCGAAGCGGCCTACTCTCGCTACTTGCTCACGGGTCCGGGAAAAACCTCACCGAGATCCAGCGTCTTGGATCAAGTGGGAAAGTGGGTCAAGCTAACTGGTAGTCCAGTTTATCGCAACAACCTGACGGTAATAGCAGCTCGCTCTGCAGAGGCAATTGACCCTCCTTCGGGAGCAGTAAAACCGGATGCGGGTAAATCTCTGGGTGAGTTCTCCCTCTTAGGAGAGATTTTAGACAGTAAATGCTATCCCGGGGTGATGAAACCAGGACAAACTAAAACCCATCGCTCCTGTGCCATTCGCTGCATCAGTGGTGGCGTTCCTCCGGTGTTCTTAGTCTACAACCAGCAGGGGGATAATCTTTATCTGCTCCTAGTAGATCGGCAAAACCAGGCGATTAACTCCCGGATTTTGGATAAGGTAGCTGACCCTATCCGCATCACTGGGGAAGTAGTTCAATATGGGGATATGTTTGTTCTCAAAGCTGACCCGGAAAGTTATGAGCTGGTAACTCAGTAAAGCTGGGGATCATGGGCAATGGATGGGTAACGGAATTACCCACACTCCTCGGATTCCCCACGCTTGTATAGGATTTGACAAATGATCTTAAATATGTATTAACAGAAAAGGATAGATTTAGGTATCCCTATCCCCCCCCTTTTAGGTTTTACCTAATCATTGATTTACTCATTCCTATGATTACTGGAGTAATGCTTTACTAGGAAAGGATACACCACTCTTCCTTAAGAACGGAAATGATTGCCAATAGTATCAATAACCTTAATCCCAAATTGCTGCTAGTTGTCTCCCGGGCCTTGGCAGCATTGCGACCCTCGGTAATTGCTTTCCTAATTGCCAACGCTAGTATGCTCAGTGGCGGGAAGGAAACACCAATATCGTTTTGTAACGTTCTGTTTGTTGGCAATCTCTGTGCCTCTTTGGCAGTGGTGGCTTTTTTTGGAGCAATTCCTATTCTAAATGAACTCCGAAAGTTGAATGTAAAGCTGCTTCTGGGATTGTTTATTAATGGTTGTTTAGCAGCATTACTTTCTGCACTGATTTTCTTGGGGCTACAAGAAACTACTGTCACTAATGCGGTCTTATTGGGGCGATTTGGTCCGGTACTCTATGCTCTGGCAGGAGCACTTTTCTTTGGCAAGCGTATTCTAAAATGGGAATGGATTGGCTTTTCTCTGATTGGCGTTGGTGTTCTTGCTATTGTTTTCAAAAGCAGTAATTATCAAATCAATCAGGGAGACCTTTTAATCCTGGCCTCAACGTTTTTGTATGCAGTTACTTCGATTATCGGCAAGTTGACCCTTTCTAAACACAATAGTTTGTCGGTAATTGTCTTCAGCCGTAACTTTATATCAGCTGTAATATTTTTCGCGATCGCTAGTTATTTATTTGGTCCGTCTCATTTTGGAGATGTCTTTTCAGGTCAGCTTTGGATGGTGATGGGAATCTATGCGCTAATTATCATCGTGATTACCCAATTTCTCTGGTACGCTGCCCTCGAAAAGCTAGACTCCAAGACGGTGGGCAAGTGGACTGTATTATCCCCCGTATTTGGGATAATTTATGCGCTAGTTCTCAATGGAGAACGCCCTTCACTGATGCAAGTAATAGCATTTATTGTGATCATGATTGGAGTGTCAATCACTAACTTTAGTAAACAACAGCCCCAACCAACACAGGAAATTGCAGCTAGAGGAGAAAGTTCTGCATCTTCTATGTAAGTAGATAGCAGTTCTCAATTCAGTGAGGTAGTTACTATGAGTGGTTAGGGAGTAGGGAGCGGTGCGACCCGTGGCGAATTTAATTACGGGTCAAGCTCAGCGTAGGGACAAAAATTGGCGTACCTCATCAGTATAATTATTTATATCAAAGGAGTATAAAAGAGTTAGTAATCGGTAGAGTTGAATCAGCTTCTAAATTAAGTAAATTAATAAGTAATGTCATAAGTAATGTAAGATGAAATTACTTTCCATTTGCAATCCTTCTCGATACTCTAGTCCGTTACTGGACATACCCATATTTTACCAACGGCTAGCGGTAGACGAACGATTTGAATTTTTCCACATCCCTACGGAGGGCGTCTTCAACCAAGGAGCAAATACTGAATCGATTCAGGTAGCTCCGGTGAAGGGAATACTACCTTACACTACCTTTCTCGAATTAGATTCACAAGCCCAGGATTGGCGATCGCTAGAGGAGTTTGACTTGGTATTTTGTCGCACCTTAAAGCCTTTTCCTGAAGGATATCTAGATAGACTACGATTGTGGGAGCCTTTTGTAAAATTTGTCAACAGTCCTACGGGAATTCATGAGCAAATTCAGCAAGAATTCTTCCTCAAATTAGCTAGTAAATTTACACCAGAAATGATGGTAACCGATAGCTGGATGGAAGGATTAGCTTTTTTTGAAAAGCACCAAGTTATTGTGGCTAAGCGATATAATAGTTGTGGTGGTAGAGGAGTTTTTAAAATTTGGTATCACAACGGTAATTTCTTAGTGGATAATCCCTTTGCAGGTACCAGGGAGTTTACTCACTTTTCCGAGGTGATAAATTATCTGAAAGGTTCCACAGGAAAACCACTACAATTTGTGCAATATTTGCAGCGAGTTGATGTGGGAGACAAGCGGATTGTTGTGGTAGATGGGGAAATTTACGGTGCCTATATCCGCCGCTCGAAAAGTGGTCATTGGGTGCATAATGTCAGCGTAGATGGAGAATGTTTCTTATCAGATATCAGCTCTGAAGAAAAAGAAGCAATTGACGCTACCTTTGAACACTATCGCTGTCGGGGTATACATACCTTGGGATATGACTTTTTGATGAATGATGAGGGTAACTGGTGCATTAGCGAAATCAATGGAGGAAATATTGGTGGCTTTGCTAGATTAGAAATGTTAACCAACCAATCGATAATGGAGCGATTATTCACCTGGATGATTGAATTTTATCGAAAGCCGAGAAAAAACCTATCGTTGTGTTTGGTTGAGGATTAGGAGTTTTTAGTTCTCTAAATTATAATTGAGAGAGAAAAAATAATTACGGGCAAAAAAATAAGTGCAGAAAAATGTCAACTAAACAAGAAAATTTCTGTGCAGATTTATCAGAGCATCCCAACATTCTGGTAAGGCAATATCAAGATACCGATTTTCAAGCAATTGCATCTATTTATAACGAGTCTATCGCTGCAGGCAACAGTACGATGGATTGCCAATTTTATACCGCTGAGGACATGGAGGGACTCGCGAATAAGTTTGGCGATCGCGAAACCATACTGGTTGCAGAACGAGAAAGCTGTGTTATTGGGTGGGGTGTCATCAAGCGCTATAGCCCTCGCTTAGGCTATCGTGTTTGCTGCGAGATTTCGATTTATTTTTCTTTAGCGGAAACTGGTAAGGGTTACGGCAGTATTTTACAAACAGCATTGCTTAAGAAAGTTGAAGAGTTTTGCTATCACCATGTCGTGGCTAAAATTTTGGGCTGCAATCAAGGGAGTATTGATTTTCACAAGCGATTTGGATTTGAGGTTGTAGGTGTTCAAAAAGAAATTGGGTTTTTCAAGGGACGCTGGCATGACATGGTTATTATGCAGCTTGTTTTATCCCATATCTTACCTTACCGTCCTGAATTATAGCAATCTGTGTCAGAGTTGTGAGCATGGGAGGAGCTTGCAACCGATAGTTCAAGGGGATTTAACGGATGGGAAGATGGGAAGGAGGTCGAAGAGGTGCAGGGATTTCTTTCTCGTTTCAATCGGGCTTGCTATAGCTTGAAGAAATCTTTGATGATATGAGGAATAATCATCATGTGTCCTGAATAAAAATAAGCTGAGATACTTCTCAATCTTTTTCAGAGGATAGTGAGGAATTTATCAGCGTTATCTCAGCCTACACCTTTAAGGTCTATACAGTAAAGTCAAGCAGTGAGGAATGATTAGTTAGGTAAATTTAGGGATGAGGGATTAAGTATTAGGGATTAGGCTTTGAATAGTAAACTCTAACACCATTACCCTAACACTATTTCCTTACCTAGTAATAGTATCAATTTCGGTTAATCCCTTATTGCGGTTAATCTATTCTAGGATGGTTAATCCCATTTTGTGAATTTTCAATTTTTAAGTCTCCATTTTCAAGTGACAAACAACCAAGTTTTTTCAAAAATTAGAGGATGGCAAAATGATTCAGATTATTACTGGCATGAAGACTTATGTATCTGAGCAAAGTCTTCCCAAGAGTATCCAGCGCTTAATTAGTAATATCCAAAGTCAGTCGGTATTGGTACCGAAAATTGCTCGTCAGTGCATTTTGGATGCACGCATTTCACCGGAAGACTTGATAGGATGGGCTGACTTTGATCATCCCATCACCGAGAGCTACGGTCGAAAGCTAGTGTACGAGTGCGATTCCTTTGAAATTATGGTTATGTCTTGGGCTCCAGGAGACTACAGCACGATTCATGACCACGGCGTAGCCCAATGGGGAGCAGTACAGTGCTTTGGCGAGGCGGAACACTACGTGTATACCTTAACAGATGGATTGCTGCAAACCCTGAAGCGGCTGGACTTTAGCTCAGGAGAGGTAAAAGCAGTAGCTGACGATATGATTCACCAGATGGGCAACCCCGGAGAATCCTGCTTTTTTAGCCTTCATGTATACGGGACCGAAAACTCCAAGGGCTCCATCACTAGCAACGCACGAATCTTTGACCTGCTTGAAGGCAGCATTCAACGAACTGATGGAGGGGTGTTCTTCTGCTTGCCAGAGACACAAATTAAAGAGCGCCACTACGGCTTACAAGCAGACGCTGAGACCACGCTCAGACACCACGAAAAGATGCGTGATCGCATTTGTCGAATCCTTGCAGTACAGGACAATCCTCTACTCCGCTCAAAATTAGCTATTTTAGATGAGCAAATGTCACAGCTCAAGTAAGCTAAATATAATTGGTAATTGCTAATTGGTAATTGCTAATTATTACTTGCTAAGTATTACTTTTAAATTTTCAGTTTTCAATTTTAAAATGACCAATGAAATCAATCCAAACTAATTTGTGAACCCCATAGGTCTTGAGGTATAAATGAGCGGTCCATCGGAATTGGTGCTACTGGTTCAGTTAGGGTAAATTTGCCACTCTCAATCCATTGCTTTAATTCCATAGCAACTTGCCGGGAGCGGAAAATACTAGCAAGAGGAGCTACACGTACTAATTTACCATCAATAGTGATCCGACCAGACTTCAGCTGAGCGTAGCTGACTAACCCAAAGGTTGGACGCACCCGTCTAGGAATGGCAAAATCTACCACTGGTGCAACAATGTCTTGATCTTGTACAGCACAACGTTGCACTACTTCTTCATTCAGTACTGGCATTGGTACGCCCACACCTAGCATCAGAGAGGGGCCATAATTTTTAAAGTAACAACCCCGTACCCATTTGGGATTCATTTGCTTGGCATCTCCAATTAACGCTAGAGTTGCTGCTGGTCCTATAGGTGTCTGATTGGGAAGGCGTTTTTGCAGTGGGAAGTGTTGGGTCCCTTCCCAAGCAATATAGCCAATACCTCCACCCATAAAAATCCGCGTGCCAATACCCACTACCTTCAGTTCCGGATCATTGATTAGGGGTGAGATTGCTCCTGGGTTAGAGTAAACTGCATTGGAGAGTTTGGGCTGTAGCAAACCCAAATAAGTATACAAGGGGCGATCGCCTCCATTCACCCCTACTATGAAGTTTTGATACAGATTGCGAGGATTGAATAAGTAAAACTGATTAATCCTTTCCTTAGTGATCGTAGTCTCAAAGGAGCTTCTGGGATAACAATCTGTCACCTGTCCGAGGGCTTGCAGGTGGACGGGTTTCCCAGCAATCAGGTCTTCAATCACATGACCACCACCCCTTTGCCTATGTTCTTCCATATCTGGAATCTCACGGTTATCTGGGTAGTCAACAACTTGAGTTGCTCCCAAAAACAAATCCACTGCTCCGAAGCCAGTGTAAGCTGGAACTCCATCTAACCAACATTTCCGTATTTTCACGGGTGGGTCAGTATGTCCCAAATTCATGATTGCTCCGGAAGACTCCATCTGCTCAAAGGTACCGGTAGTAATGATGTCTACTTCTTTCGCCGCCTGAGTGACACCGATGTCTGCCACCCGTGCTTTTAATTCTTCCACTGTCCACACTACGGCACAGTTACCCTCGATTTTGTCATTAATTTGAGCAATGGTTCGCATAGGGATTGGGAATGGGGAGAAAGGTTTTCCAAAATATCACTAGCCAGTGGTATCTTAGCTTACGTCCGTCAGCCGAGCGTGATCATAGGCAGTTTTTAAAATCCATAGCTTGCGTTGTAACGGCTGAAGGCTGATGAAGGTTTACTCTTGATCCTTATGTATCTGATCTGATTTGTCGGATTTTGGGTTATTCTCCGATTCAGTCCTATCCTGGGAATCCTTTGATGTAGTTGGGCTGGCTAAATCAGGATTTGGTGATGCGATCGGCGAAGCCGCGCCAAAGGCGATCGCAACGGTTTCTTTTGGGGTCTGGGTATCTCTGATCGATATCGGACTAGTTTTCCATTGATCGAGAATATCTTTAATTAAAACTTCTTTTAGCCAAACCTGACCAACTACGGTTAATGGTAAAGCTAACAGTAAACCTAAAAAACCAAAGAATGTTGCGAAAAATACCTGAGCCAAAAGGGTTACTGCTGGTAGCAGGGATACTTGTTGCTTCATCACCAGGGGAGTCAGCAAATTACTTTCGACCTGCTGAATAACAATGTAGAGAATTAAAACAGCGATCGCTTTCCAGGGTGCATCTAGTAGAGCGATCGCAATGGGTGGGACTACACTCAATCCAGGGCCAATATTGGGGATAAATGTCAAGATACCTGCCAAAGCCGCCTGTGCCAGTGCCAGTTTAACTTGTAGGATGACCAAACCCACAAAACTTAAGCCAGAAATGGCAGCAATGTTAACGAGAATGCCTACTAACCAGCCCCGTAAAGATTGATCACATAGAGTCAAAATTTGATCAACTCGACGGCGATAGAAAGATGGGAAAAGTCGGATAAAGCTTTGACGATAAGCCTTGGGGTCAGCCAATAGCATTATGGTCAAAACTAATACCAGCAAAACTTGGGCTAGGACAGCCAAAGAGTTAAAGGCAATGGAGAATCCACCACCCAATAACTGATTAAGTAACGGTTGTAGCTGTTGAATTAGCTGATCTAAATCTAATTGGATCTCGGGGAAATTAATCAGATCTTGGGGAAGACGCGCTGACAAAACCTCCAACTGGTCAACTAATTCTTCTATACCCCTAGGAACCTGATCAATCAGTTCTAGCACTTGCTCTGCGAAGGGTGGCACAATTAGCCAGTAAAACCCTACCGCCAGAGCAACCATCAGAAGAATTGACAGCAGGACAGCAAAAAGCCGTTTGATGCCAGCCCGGCGGAATTTTTCCACCAAGATATTTAAGGCATTGGCAAGTACCACAGCCGTAAATATCAGCAACAGTACTTTGCGGATTTGCCACAGAATGTATAACGAAAGGATAAAGGCAAGTAGACCAATCCATGTGCCTAGACTCATGGTGAAACCTCCCACTGGCTCTAGCAGTCCCAGACCTAATTTTAGTGCTATGGGGCTCAAAAACCTTATATTACCTCAATTCTACAGATTTTAGGTTTTCAAATTTTAGGTTTTCAAACAGACAGGATGCGATTAGCCCGAAGGGCTACGCTACGCGAAGGCTCCGGGAGCAGAAGATGGGGGTGATGGGGTAATGGGGTGACAAGCAGCTTTAAAGGTCGGGTGGGTGTAGGTGGGGTATCCTGCCCAGAATTTTGATCAATTAGCCTACGGTTGCTTTCATGCTCCCATAGTTCATGCTCACCTTGGGAAACATAACTATGCTCTTTTTAGTCTAATTAATCGCTTGTACTCATCCTCAAGGAAGATATATTTAATGTTTATTTCCCATCGTTGGCAGTCCAGAATCGCTCTACTCACAGCATTGGGGATCACTTCAACTGTGGCGTTACCAATGTTGATGGCTACTCAAGCTACTGCCCAGTCTAGATTCTACATCGAGCCACAGTTGGCTCAATTTACTCAAGTCATCATTCCTGCTGGGACTTTGATACCAGTTGAATCCGACGACGCCAACAGAGTCATTGTCACTCGTAATGAAACTCTACCGATAACGGTGATAGTAGCTAGAGATGTAGTCTCCTTTTCAGGAACCCTCCTAATTCCAGCAGGTAGTGAGATTGAAGGTGAAGTGCGTCCAGTTCAAGGAGGTTCTCAGTTTGTCGCCGAAGAGTTGATTCTCAGGGATAGTGATCAATCCTTGTCCCTTGATGCCACCTCCGAGGTTGTCACCAAAACTGAAACTATTACCAAAAACACTGATCCCGATTTGCTCAAAGGTGCTGCTATTGGTGCAGCTGCTGGGGCTGTACTCTCTGAAATCTTTGGTAAGCTTGAGTTTTGGGAAGTTTTAGCTGGTGCTGGACTCGGTTTGGTTACAGAGCTTCTCCTTGCAGGAGGTCAGGAAGATGTAGAAGTAGTTGTCATCGACCCTGACACAGATTTAGATATAACCTTGAAGTCTGATTTAGTCCTTAACATTGATAATCGCTAATTTTAAGGATGAAGGATGAACCCTTCACCCTTCATCCTTGACTTGATAATTAATAATTCATCCTACCCGACGGTAAAGCTATCAGGGGAACATCCTTCTTGATAATTCATCCTTAACCAAAAATTATTGTTACCTTAATATTTATCTATTATTATCTATTACTATTAACTAGTTAGTCACCAGGTCGTCAGGATAGCTAAGCTGATGGGTCTTTATCGCCACCTTCTCTGGAGTACTATCTTGGTATTCAGTAGTTTAGTCACACAGATTCCAATGTTTGTTTAGACTAATGTTTGTTTAGACAAAACAGCAGGATGAGATAAGATATTTTATCTTTCCCATTCTCTACCTTATTTTTACACCTTTACAATTGATATGCTGGCGTTCACTTATAGATTCGTCAGCTTTTTTTTGTTTTTATGGCTCTTCCGTACCTCCTATCTCAGGGGGTGACAAGCGCTCTTTAAAATCTTACAGGGGTTAGGTTTTAGGGGTTAGGTGTTAGGTAAAATTGTCAAGGGGGATGGATTGATTAAAACTATCATTGACGAAGTATGCGTGAAAATTGCTTCAATTGCTGGGAAATACAAATGACTCCGAAGCGCTCATTTTACCCAATACCTAAAACCTAAAACCTAAAACCTATCTAGGTTTGAGCTTTGTTGTCACCCCGTGAGACCTCCTATAATAAACTATTACCAATTTTGATAAAGTTAGCAAAAAAGCTATCTAGATCTGCTTCGTTAATTTCTGGATTGCTGAGAATGAAGCGAATTACAATCTGTTCTTGATACTGAGAGTAATTGACTAATGCTTGACCAGAGCGCATTAATTGCTCACGTATCTCCAGATTAAGCTGATCTAAACCATGATTAGACAGACTGTTATCTCTGGGATTATAGCGAAAACAGATATTCAAAAATGTTGGTTGAACTATCAATTCTAAATTCTCACAATTGCGAATATAATCCGCCGCGTAGCTAGCGAGTTCAAACAAGCGGTCAACCCGTGCTTCATAACCATTTTGGCCATAGTATTTCCAGGCTAGCCACAGCTTAAGGGCATCTACTTTCCGCCCACACTGCAAGGACATAGTTCCGAGATTATAGGCACTATCTTCATCATCGTGGAAGATATAGTGAGTACCTTGACTAGAACAAGCTTCCAATAAAGTCCCTGGTTGTTTGACTAGAATAGCTGAACAAATCAACGGCACGCCCATGAGTTTGTGAGCATCCCAAGTAAACGAATCTGCTAAGGAGCTACCTTGCAACAGATGCTTGTGCTGGTTGCTGAACAAAACTGGAGCACCCCAAGACCCATCCACATGTAGCCAGAGTCCATATTTGCTGGTAATTTCTGCAATTGAGGGCAACGGATCGAATGCACCGGCAACGGTAGTGCCCGCAGTAGCTGTCACAAAGAAAGGTGTTTTTCCTTCCCTTAGGCTTTGTTGAATAGCAGCGTCTAATTGTTGCGGGCACATGCGCTGATCGCCATCGGATTTGACTTTGACTACATTGTCTATCCCCATGCCCAACAAATTTGCGGCTTTAAAAAAGGAATAGTGGGCCTGATCGGAGATGAATGCTACTAGCTGGTGATTTCCCAATCCCTTGTTTTGGCTTCGGGTAGGAGTTTGTGTCGCGC
>NZ_JAAHHS010000153.1 GCF_010692395.1 Moorena sp. SIO3H5 | reverse complement strand
TGCTGGTGTGGGTTGACCTACATCAATTATTAATATTATAATTATCAGCTTTGGATACTGAAGAGCCAACAGGAGGCACATCATGGGGGTTTTGCGACTTGAAGATGGTACAACCTATACCGAGCTCAGTGATATTGCCCAAGAATTAGCGCCTCTGAAGGTTCAGCTAAATCACTGGTCTGTAGGGGACAACCCAGAAATTCACAGCCTTCTAGAGCAAGACACCCTTAGTGATATTGAAAAGGAGACAGTACTTAAAGCTTTAGATAGCTATTTTGAACAACTTAAGGAAACCGCTGGCTATCAATCCCGTGACTTACTCGTTCTTTACCCAGACTTACCTAATATTGATGCCCTCCTTTCCAAATTTAAGGATTGTCACTACCATACTGACGATGAAGTACGCTACATAGTTGCTGGAGTTGGGGTTTTTGGGTTTGTACGTCCTGATGGCAGCCAAATGGAGTTGACTGTGCAGCCCGAGGAGTACATTAATGTGCCAGCGAATACTGAACATTGGTTTTATCTGACCCCATCACGACGGGTTAAAGCTGTGCGCTACTTTATCACTACTGAAGGCTGGGTTCCGGAATACACGGGTACGGAAATTCGGATGAAGCCGGTAGTAGCTGTTTGAGAATATCCGAGTTCATAAGTTATTAATATGTCCATTGAAGTTGACTACCGCTTTCCGACCGGTGTTGATGTGGAAAAACAAGCGAAAATGATTGCTGTTGGACAAACCGCAGGCACCTGGAATGCTCGTTTTGCCCATCTCGAAAATGTGTTTCGCTCCCATCTTGGTACTGTTGTTCAAGGTGTCATTAACCCTGATGGTTCTGGTTTGGCTACCATCCGTTTTCCTGAAGCTAATGTGGAAAACGATATCCCTACTCTACTAACCATGATTTTTGGCAAATATTCCATGGCAGGACCAGCTAAAGTCATGGCAGTGCGCTTGCCAGAACACTACGGTAGGCATCCCAAATTCGGAATTACTGGGATTCGGGAAAGACTAGGAGTAGTTGACCGTCCCCTGATTATGGCAATTTTTAAGCCAGCGTTGGGACTCTCAGCGGAAGACCATGGGAAGATTTTGCAAGAGGTTGCTGGAGCTGGACTTGACATTATTAAAGATGATGAGATTCTGGGGGATTTGGAGATAGCACCAACCCTCAAACGTCTAGAAGTCTGCCGTAAGGTACTCGATGAAATCAAACAGCAAACTGGGCGCACTGTACTCTATGCCATTAATGTAACTGGTTCGGCTGACAAATTGCTTGAGAAAGCTCATACGTTGGTAAAAGAAGGGGCAAATGCCCTGCTGCTGAATGTCTTGACCTACGGTTTCTCTGTCTTAGAAGCCCTAGCTGCTGATCCAGAGATTAATGTGCCAATTTTTGCCCATCCGGCCTTAGCAGGAGCCCTGTGTGGAGCCCCAAACCACGGGATGGCTTACTCAGTGGTTTTGGGAACCCTGATGGCTCATGGTGGGGCAGATGCGGTGCTATATCCCGCCCATTATGGTAGTTTACCCTTTGACCCAGAGGAGGAAAAGCGAATTCGAGATAGTTTGCGATCGCGTAATGTATTTCCTGTGCCCTCCACTGGCATTCATGCTGGGATTGTCCCTAAGGTTGTAGGAGATTACGGACAAGAGGTTATTCTTAATGCTGGCACTGGCATTATGGATCATCCCAATGGTCCTGCTGCTGGCGTTAAAGCATTTTTTGAAGCTTTAAATTGATGATCGGGTGATCGGGTGATGGGCTAATGACAAGATATAATTGATTATACTAATGAGGTACAATACAGTTTATTACCCCTAATCCGTAATATTTACACTGTAATGCCTGATTCCACGGAAACCAAAGTACGGAAGTACCTCACTTTTTTGATAAATGCGATAGCAATGCCTATAGTAATATTATTGATCGTGAACATATCATCAACAGCGACAGTTCTTACTCAGGACTGAGCACTCTTAGTACTGAGATATGCGATCGCTTTCAGGCTGCACCACCATCAGTCAATGTCCTATTGATTCGCAACAATGGTATAACGGTTTGGGCATCTTCCACCGAACGTGCCCAGATCTACTTGGAGTTAGCCGATTATATTTTTTGATATATGGTAGCTGCTCGACAAATTGAGCTTAGCACCAGTTTTATCAATAATTAACCAAAACAATGGCCGAATTGCTCAATCGGAACAATTCAGCAATTCGGTAATTATTTAACCAGACTTGATAGTAGTCCGTATACTGCGCATCACCAAAATCACTAGGGTAACTATCGTTAGCGGTACAACAAATGTCATCATGATAGTACTAAATCGTGATAAAGCGTCGTGTTGTGTGGCGTAGAGGAATAAATACAAGGTATAGGCACCGTAATAGCTTAAAAAGAGAAATCCCTCCCACCGGGAAATTTGATACCCAGTAAAGAAAATTGGCAGACAAGCCACCGCTACTGCAATCATTACTGGAATGTCGAAGTTTAGAGCAGGAGTTGACACCTGTACACCATCAGGCACAATCAAGCTACACATCCCCAGCACCAATAGGATATTAAAAATATTGCTGCCAATAGCGTTACCTACGGCAAGATCCCGCTGACCACGGATACAGGCAATAATGGAGGTGGCAATTTCTGGAAGAGAGGTGCCAACAGCGATAATGGTTAAGCCAATAATCAACTCGCTCCAGCCAAACATCTTGGCTAGAGCAATAGCCCCATCAATCAGCCAGCGGGAACCTAGTACTAACATTCCTAAGCCGAAAACAATCAGCCCTAACTGAGTAAGTATCTTTTTAAGGCTAGTACGAGACTGCCGATATTTGCTTTGAGGGGTATCCTGGTCTCGGATTTCCTGATTTTCCTTGCGACTCTGAATAATGGTGAATAAACTATATGCGATCGCGCCAGCCAACAGGATGCTGCCATCAACTCTACCCAGTTGGCCATCCAAGCTCATAAACAAGAGTAAGAATGATATACCGATCATCAAAGGTACATCTAATCGTACCAACTGCCGGGATACAACCAAGGGTAGCATAGTTGCAGATATGCCTAAGATTAGCAAAATATTGGCAATGTTGCTGCCAACTATGTTACCAAGGGCAATATCCGCTTGTCCTTCATAACTCGACTGCAATGCTACGGCTAATTCTGGGGCACTGGTGCAGTAAGCAACTATAGTCAGCCCAATCACTAAGGGGGAGACCCCTGCTACCAACGCCAACTGTGATGCGCCCTTGACCAAGATTTCCGCCCCAACAACCAAAAGTACAAAGCCAGCAATAAATAAAATGAGAGTAATTATGTTCATTGGCTGTGTGTGAGTAAGTCATTGAGGACGAGTTTACTTCATCAAGCATGAAAGTTGCTATAACCTCGACTTAGCCCTTATAATTATTGCCTAGGGTTTATTCAAACCGCAAACACCTCAACAGTAATACAGATAAAGCAAATTTTTTACTGTGTTTCTCCAGGTTTAGTTTGAGTTTTTAACTAATTTATTAGCTAACTTTTTTATATTATTTTTCTTAACAAACTCTCTAAAAAAAGTTGCTTTAAATACAGATAGATAAAAGGTGGAATAGTACTGTAGTAGGGGTTAGAGAGTCTACTTGGCTCTAGAAACACGCCTATACAACAATTCTAAGCCTATTCCCAAGGCTGCTCAGCATTACCAAAACCTTTGGCTTTGTCCTGAAGCTTGATCATAGTTTTGTCAGTGCCTTCACCTTGCCAAGTTAGAAATGCCCCAAACACACCCTTCTGATTCTTCCACTCAATTGAATCACTAACCAAATAGGTTCCTGTTGCCACAGGGTGCGATGTTTGGTGAGATTATCCTGAACTGCTAGGCTGCACAGGCTGAGGGAGAAGAGCATGAGCTTGGCTAGGTGCAGAGGAATGGCTACTAGATTTTTAAGTATTTGGAATCGATATTTATACGTTATATGTATAAATATCAACACTTTGTCAATCAATATTGCCAAACCTTTACTGATCATCCAGTGGTAGCAGTTCTTAGTTAATCGTGTTTTTAGCATTGTTCAGATACCACTTTATGTCCAAAAAATTACAATACTTAATATTAAATTAATAAATTTTTTTAATTTAATTCAAGCCAATCTGGCAACAGATCTAACTACAACTTGGGTTTAATTGAAAATACTGAATGATATCAAGTCTGGTTAATTACTTTCCCAATAATCCCTGAATTTTTGGTAATGCGTAATGGGTGATGGCTCATCATCAACTAGCAATTACTAATTACTAACTACTAACTAACAATTACTAATTACGAATTACCAATTACCCGTTCAGGAATTATGATCATTATTCAACCGAATTTGATAGGATATATCGATAGGTTTATTGATTACTTAATTCATAACTATATGATTGAGTTGAAGTAAAACCTGTTAGTAATTTTGTTGTTAGTAATTTTGGTCTCAACAGTCATATGAAAGTAGCAATTCTTGCCGGGGGGCTCGGTACTCGTCTAGCGGAAGAAACCGACACAAAACCAAAGCCAATGGTAGCAATCGGAGGGCGACCAATCCTCTGGCATATCATGATGCATTATTACCATTATGGCTTCCAAGATTTTGTGATTGCCCTAGGTTATAAGGCAGAAGTTATTAAAAAATACATGGTGGACTATAGTTCACTTAATAGTAACTTAACGGTCAACCTTAACAATGGCAAAGTCATCCAGCACGGTGGTGCAGCACCGGATTGGACAGTTGATTTAATCAATACTGGTATTTACACCAATACAGGCGGTCGGATTAAACGGCTCGCTCCCTACGTAGGCAATCAGACATTTATGCTCACTTGGGGAGATGGAGTTTCTGATGTTAATTTAAATGCCCTTCTGGAATTCCATCGCTCCCATGGCAAATTAGCTACTTTAACTGCAGTACGTCCACCTGCACGTTTTGGTTACTTAGACCTAGATGGAAACCAGATTACAGAATTCTCTGAAAAGCCTCAAACCAGAGAAGGCTGGATCAACGGTGCTTTCTTTGTTTTAGAACCCGGAGTTTTTGATTATATCGATGGCGATGACACCCAGTGGGAAAAAGCACCACTGGAGCGACTCGCCAAAGATGGGCAACTGATGGCCTATCACCACACTTCATTCTGGCAATGCATGGATACCTTGCGCGACAAGCGCAGGTTAGAAAGTCTGTGGAACAGTGGCAATGCACCTTGGAAAATTTGGGAGGAAAATAATGCGAGTATTAGTAACTGGTCACAAGGGCTACATCGGCACAGTGATGGTGCCAATGCTACTAGCTCAAGGGTATGATGTATTTGGTCTTGATAGCGACTTATTTGAAAAGAGTACCTTTGGTGAAGGAATCCGAGAAATTCCAGAGCTAAAAAAGGATATCCGTGACCTTACGGCAACAGAACTAGAAGGATTTGATGCTTTAATCCACTTAGCAGGGCTTTCCAACGATCCTCTGGGGAATCTGAATCCTGACTTAACCTATCAGATTAATCATGCTGCTTCAGTTCATTTGGCTAAGTTAGCCAAAGCCGCAGGCATTGAGCGCTTCGTCTTCTCATCGTCCTGTAGTAACTATGGTGCTGGTGGTGATAACTGGTTGACTGAGGAATCATCTTTCAACCCTGTCACTCCTTACGGCATTTCTAAAGTTCGTGTCGAGCAAGATGTTACTCAGTTAGCGGACGATAACTTTAGTCCTACTTTTCTGCGGAATGCTACGGCTTACGGTGTTTCGCCGCGTTTGCGCTTTGATTTAGTACTCAATAACTTGGTGGCTTGGGCATTTACCACCGGTCAAGTGTATATCAAAAGCGATGGCACCCCTTGGCGTCCCATTGTCCATATTGAAGATATTTCCCAAGCGTTTATTGCAGTGTTGGAAGCACCTCGTGAGGTGGTACACAATCAAGCATTTAATGTGGGACGGAATGAGGACAACTATCGCATTCGAGAGTTAGCCGAAATTGTCAAAGAAACAGTTCCAGGCTGCGAAATTGAATACGCTAAAGATGCTGGACCCGATAAGCGCTGTTATCGCGTTGATTGTAGTAGGATCATTCAGACATTACCCGAATTCAAACCTCAATGGAATGCCCGTCGGGGAGCTCAAGAACTTTACCAAGCTTATCAAACCGTAGGCTTAACCTTGGAAGAGTTTGAGGGACCGAGGTATCAGCGTATTGCTCACATCAAACAATTACTTAGCACTAGCAGATTAGATCAAACCCTGCGTTGGCGTACCCAGCTACCTACATCTCCTCAAATACAAGCCATGAGTGTTTAGGATTTGTTGGGTCATTGGTAATCGGTAATCGGTAATCCTACTCTAATTACCAATTACCAATTACCAACAGGGCGGAAATTTTTTTTGACGCTGATTCCATTCAAACTATCTTTACTATTGTCTTTTGTATTTTGCCTTTTACCTTTTTACTTAAAAGGTAAAACTATGTCGCTCACTTTTTATGAAAATTTATATAACTAGTTAAAATGCCTATTTGCCGTGCTAACAGCACTGATGACTTAGAGTTAATTCTTTCCTTCGGTTACACCCCATTAGCTGATGGATTACTTACTAAAGAACAGTTAGAAAAGCCTGAATATACTGCTCCATTGGATCTGGCGTTTTCTCCTAACAGTGGTTTAGTACAAATCACCGAAAGTGTCCCCCCCGAAATCCTATTTTGTCGAGACTATCCCTATTTTTCTTCTGTATCAAAATCGTTACTAAAACACTTTGGAGATAGTGCCAAAGCCATCATTGAGTCAAGACAACTCAATAGCAACAGTCTAGTGATTGAAGCAGCTAGTAATGATGGCTATATGCTCAAGAACTTTGTTGAAAAAGGAATTTCGGTGCTGGGAATCGACCCAGCCTCTGGACCTGCGGAAGCTGCCCAAAAAGCAGGTATTCCTACTCTTTGTACATTTTTTACGAAAGATTTGGCAATAGAGCTACACTCTCAAGGACGGAAAGCTGATGTTTTTCTTGCTAACAATGTCTTGGCTCATGTGCCAGATCTGAATGGCTTTGTAGCAGGAATTGGCGTTCTGCTGAAAGAGACTGGTGTAGCTGTGATTGAAGTCCCCTATGTGGTTGACTTGGTAGATCACTGTGAATTTGACACTATCTACCATCAGCACTTATGCTATTTTTCAGTAACTGCTTTGGATCGGTTGTTTAGGAAACATGGTTTATTCCTAAATGACATCCAACGTACTCCAATCCATGGGGGTTCGTTACGGCTATTTGTGGAGCCTAAGGAACAGGTTAAGGAATCCGTAAAATCTCTATTAGCAGAAGAAGTAGCGCGGGGAGTTGACCGCATTGATTACTATCGTGATTTTGCTAATCGTGTTCAGGAAATTAAGCTTTCTTTACTAGATATCCTATGGGATTTGAAGAAACAGGGTAAAAAGGTAGCAGCCTATGGAGCAGCAGCTAAAGCAACTACTCTGCTCAGTTATTTTGGGATTAATAAAACCCTGGTGGATTATGTTGTGGATTTAAATCCCTTCAAACATGGTCGCTACATGGGCATTAATCATTTACCTATTTTCCACCATCAAAACTGTTAGAGGATAAACCAGATTATGTCTTGCTGCTAGCTTGGAATTTTGCTGATGAGATTTTGCAGCAACAAGAAGCATATCGACAACAAGGAGGGAAATTTATTATTCCGATTCCACAACCAAAGATTGTTTAGAGTTGACGGTTGACGGTTTAATATAAAGCAAGAGAGTAGGAAGTAGGAAGTAGGGATAAATGGCTATTCCATAAAATCCCAAACTTGTATACGTCACCTATTTTATACATGCTATAATTTAAGTCAGCTTTGTCATGCATTGGAGTGCGGGAGGGTACGGATACTTGTCAATTTACTCTTAGCGAACTTCCGTACTTTCTGATCTGAGTCATGCTCTGCTCTGTCTCGCAACAGCAGCAGAGTTTGGGGATGGTTCTGATAGTAATCGATGATTGCTGTAAGGGCAATTTGCCGAGGGTTTTCTTCCCGGCGCTGCTTGCGAGAAAAGGGATCATTGACAGCGCGAACGCACAAAAATTCAAACATCCCAGGTTGATTTTTCCAACCACAGATTAATTCTGTCATAACTGCTGCTCGCACACGCCAATGCGGATCTGATTCAGCTAGTTGTTGGAGAAAATGTAAAGTGTCTGGGTGATCTTTCCAACCACGGACTAATTCTCCCAGCACTGCTATTCGCACATCCAAATTCCGATCCGATTGAGCCCGTTGTTTGATAAAAAGTAGGATATCCGGTTCATCTTTCCAGCCACGGGCTAATACTTGCACTGCTATTTGCCGCACATATCGATTCCGATCCGATTTAGCCAATTGTTTGAGAAAGGGTAACGTATCCGGGTGATTTTTACAACCACGAGGTAATGCTTCGGCTGCTGTTTGTCGCACAGCCAAATCCTGATCCGATTCAGCCAATTGTTTGAAAATAGGTAAGGTATCGGGGTGATTTTGCCAACTATAAGCTAATGCTTCGGCTACTGCTTGTCGCACAGCGGCATCCTGATCCGATTCAGCCAATTGTTTTAGCATGGGTAACGTATCGGGGTGATCTTTCCAATCACGAGCTAATGCTTCGGCTACTGCTTGTCGCACAGCGGCATCCTGATCCGATTCAGCCAATTGTTTTAGCATGGGTAACGTATCTGGATCATCTTTCCAAGCACTGACTAATTCTGCTATCGCTGCTTGTCGCACACGCCAAGACTGATCTGATTGAGCCAGTTGTTTGAGAATAGCTAAAGTATCGTGGTGATCTTTCCAACCATGGACTAATTTTGCCATTGCTACTCGTCGCACATCGGAATTGTGGTCAGATTGAGCCAGTTGTTTGAGAATGGGTAATGTATCCGGATGATCTTGCCAACCATCGACTAATCCTGAAACTGCTGCTATTCGAACATCGGAATCCTGATCGGATTGAGCTCGTTGTTTAAGAATAAGTAAGATATCACGTTCACCCTTCCAACCACGAGCTAATTCTTGCACTGCTACCTGTCGCACATAGTCATTGTGATCCGATTGAGCCAATTGTTTGAGTAAAGGTAAGGTAACCGGATGATCTTTCCAACCATGGGCTAATGCTTCGGCTGCTGCTTGTCGTACGTCCCAATACTGATCCGATTGAGCTAATTGTTTGAGGATGAGTGGGGTATCCGGGTCATTCTGCCCACCACATACTAATTCTGCCACTGTTACTGCTCGCACATACCCATTCTGATCTGATTGAACCAGTTGTTTGTTGTGAAGGTTAAAATCTGTAATAATATCCTGATTTTTTCTAGGATTTTTATCCATTTTATCGATAGTTTTTAATTAAAAACTGGATTAATATCTGGTAATTGCTGGCAAATAAAAATGACTCATCGCACTCATTTTACCCAATACCTAAAACCTAACACCTAACACCTATCTAGGTTTGAGCTTTGTTGTCACCCCGTGAGTGCAGAACGAAATAAATTGTGCTCAAAAATAGCCGAGCGTGAAATCTCAGTATCGAAAATATAATTCGATAGTTTAATTTTACTTTAAATCGACTAATTTGGTATTGAAATTAACTATTTTTTGTATAAAAATTATAGGCAATATCTTGCTAATACAGGGTTGGTATATCGTCCTTAAGGGTCTGAATTACCCGTTCAATCTGGGATTGATATTGATTGGCACTCAAATGCTCTGAAGTCATCACATTTAAATTATAAAAGAGTCACTCAAAATGATACAACAAGCATTGCCCAAAAATTTTGCTCACACACAACCGATTTCATTATCAGAACACATTTGTCCCAACTGTGGACACCAAGGATTGTCCCTATTTTATGAAGTACATAACGTACCAGTTCACAGTTGCTTAATGATGTCAACCCAGGAAGCAGCTCTAGACTTCCCTTGCGGTGATGTGGTTTTGGGTTTTTGTCAAGACTGCGGCTTCATCACTAATGTTTCCTTTGATCCCAGGTGGTCAGCTTACGCTCCCAATTATGAAGACCAACAGAGTTTTTCCCCAACCTTCAATCAGTTTGCTCTTGATCTAGCCAATCATCTGATCGACAAATACGACCTTCATAACAAAGACATTATAGAGATTGGTTGTAGCAAAGGAGATTTCCTCTTGCTGCTGTGCGAATTAGGTAAAAATCGTGGTGTTGGTATTGACCCGTCTGCTGTAGTAGGACGAGTCCAGAGTGAAGCCGCTGACCGGGTCACCTTTATTCAAGACTATTACTCAGAGCGCTATGCTGAGTATGTAGGTGATTTTATCTGTTGTCGCCATACCCTAGAGCATATTTATCCTACTGCTGAGTTTATTAGTACTGTGCGCCGCTCCATTGGCGATCGCCTCAATACCGTTGTGGTGTTTGAGATACCAGATACCATACGAGTACTCAAAGACTTAGCTTTTGAAGACATTTACTACGAACACTGCTCTTATTTCACCCCTGGATCCCTAGCGCGATTATTCCGCAACTGTGGTTTTGAAGTGACTGACCTGTATCGAGCTTATGGTGAACAATATCTGTTAATTGAAACCCGACCTGTCACCATCCCATCTGATAAAGTACATCCTCTGGAAGAGAGTCTTGAGGAAGTTACTCAGCATGTCAAAAACTTCACCAACGAGATTACCAAGAAGCTGGAGAATTGGAGGCAGCACTTAGAGCAGATGCATGCTCAAGGCAAGCGTGTTGTCGTTTGGGGTTCGGGTTCCAAATGTGTGGCTTTTCTAACCACTCTTGATACCACAGACAAAATTGAATACGTGGTAGATATTAATCCCCATCGTCATGGGAAATTTATCCCTGGTGTTGGTAAAAAAATTATGGCACCAGAGTTTTTGAAGCAATACAAACCTGATCAGGTGATTGTCATGAATTCCATATATTGTGATGAAATTCAGCAAATGTTGGATAAGATGGGAGTAACTACAGAGGTTATATCTCTATAAATATCATTCATTAGTCATGAGTTATGAGTCATAGGTCAAAAATTAGAGACTTATGACTCATAAAGTGTTTACTGGAAATGCTAATGACTATAGTAGAATAGGTTAAGCAAATCGGTTTATGTGAAATTGTAAAAATTTTTTCCATCAGAAAGCACCCAGCAAAGTTGAGCAATAACCGTTCGCGTAGCGTGGCCGTTCGCGTAGCGTGGCCAAAAGGCCAAAAGGCCAAAGGCTTGGATGCTTGCGGTAAAAAGAGTCTTTGTCATTTGTGATTTTTTATTGTTTGGTCGCCCAGGCCAAAATGGCAAATATCCCAATAATTTTTATGGTAAAAAAAAGTATGGTAAGTGAATAGGCTTACCATACTTTTTTTGATGATTAATTGTTTATAGCGGTTTTTACTCCAATGAGGTAGACCATAAGTCTCAATTAACAAGCTTTTGAGCTTTAAGGTGTACCTCACCATACAAAAAAACACTATATTTACCCTTATTATACCTTTCTAAGGGATACGGTTAACTTTTAATATTCAACATTCAACATTCAACTTTAAAATTTAACGTTAATAGTTTCAGTAATAAAAATAACCATGTACGACTTGGCGATTATTGGAGGAGGAATCATTGGCTTATCCACAGCCATGGCATTGGGTCAACGTTATCCAGATTCCAAAATTCTGGTACTGGAAAAAGAGAGCAGTTGGGCTGCTCACCAAACTGGCAATAACAGTGGTGTGATTCATTCTGGAATCTATTACAAACCAGGGAGTTTCAAGGCTAGGTTTTGTTACGAAGGAAACCGCTCGATGGTGGCATTCTGCCAAAAGCATGGCATTGATTATGACATCTGTGGCAAAGTGATTGTAGCAACTGAACCAGAAGAACTACCATTGCTGGATACTCTTTACCAAAGGGGTTTGGAAAACGGTATAGAAATTGCCAAGATTACTGGTGAAGAGGTTAAGGAAATTGAACCCCATGTGCGCTGTTTAGCGGGAATTCGAGTTTATTCGACTGGGATTGTAAACTACAAGCAGGTCTGTGAAAAATACGTTGAACTGGTTCGTGTCCAGGGAGGGGATTTACGTCTCAATAGTAAGGTTGAAAAAATCCTGGAAACTGGGGATGGTTTAGTACTCGAAACCAACAATGGTAACTATCCCACTCGCTTTGTGATCAACTGTGCTGGACTACATAGCGATCGCATTGCTAAGTTGGGTGATGCTGAGCCTCCAGCTAAAATCGTTCCTTTCCGGGGTGAGTACTATGAACTCAAGCCAGAGAAACGCTACCTAGTCAAGCACCTAATTTATCCAGTTCCTAATCCGAATTTTCCTTTCCTAGGGGTTCATTTCACCCGCATGATTGATGGCAGTGTCCATGCTGGACCCAATGCTGTACTGAGTTTCAAGCGCGAAGGTTATCGAAAGACTGATTTTGACTTGCGAGATTTTGTGGAGGTCATGACCTATCCCGGTTTCTGGAAACTAGCTGTCAAACATGGAGACGCCGGGATTCAGGAAATCATCCGCTCCTTCAGTAAAGCTGCGTTTGTTAAGAGTTTGCAACGGTTGATTCCTGAAATCCAAGCAGATGACTTAGTTCCCACCCATGCTGGGGTCAGAGCTCAAGCCTTGAAAAATGATGGCAAGCTGGTGGATGATTTTTTAATTGTCAATGCTCCTAAAGCTATGCATGTTTGTAATGCTCCCTCTCCTGGTGCTACGGCTTCTTTGGAAATTGGTAATGCGATCGCTAGTGAAATCCCGACACTGAAAACTCTCGAAAGGGTGATCTGACCCAAGTTTCCTTAAAAGCTATCAGCCGTCAGCTGATAGCTGATTATTTGTACTTTCCCTGTACTAGTCTCATGGAGTGAAAACTTGAAATGAACACCTTATCTAACCACAACTGTCCTGTATGTGCCTCTGCTGATTTAGAGGTGTTTTTTGAGATGTTGGCGGTGCCAGTGTACTGTAATCTGCTGTGGCGATCGCGTCAAACTGCTCAAAACTGTTTCAAGGGAGATATCAAACTAGGGTTTTGTCCTAGCTGTGGTTTTATTAGTAACCTAGCGTTTGACTCTACTAAATTGGGTTATTCCCAGGACTATGAAAATTCCTTACACTACTCTCCTCGATTTCAGGACTATGCCCAATCCCTTGCCGCTGGATTAGTGAAGCGCCACAATCTCTATAATAAAGACATTATTGAAATTGGTTGTGGCAAAGGGGATTTTCTGATAAGTCTGTGTGAACTAGGTAATAACCGAGGAGTAGGTTTTGACCCCAGCTATGTTCCTAGGTCAGAGCATCAACCACTTCAGACTCAAGTCAAGTTTGTTCAAGATTTCTATTCACAGCTCTACCAAGAGTATCAAGCTGATCTAATTTGTTGTCGGCACACCTTAGAGCACATTTCCAATCCCGCAGATTTGCTCAAGCCACTGCGACAGGCCATCGGTTCTCGCCTCAATACTGTTGTTTTCTTTGAAGTCCCCAACGCCTTAGATACCTTTCGTCATCTAGCGGTGTGGGATATTATCTATGAACACTGCTGCTATTTCGCCCCCTCTTCTCTAGGGCAAGCTTTTACCAATGCTGGGTTTCAAGTTACTGAAATCAAGGAGGCCTTTGGTGGTCAGTTCCTGTGCCTGGAAGCAAAGCCAGTCCATGGGGAAATCCCGAACAGCTATGGAAAACCGGATGAAATCGAGGTATTGACTCAGGATATTGCCAGCTTTACCGCTAGGTTTCAAGAGAAGTTAGAAAGCTGGGAGCACAAACTGACAACCATCGCTCAAACTGGGAAAAAAGCTGTAGCATGGGGTGCTGGCTCAAAAGGGGTTACTTTTTTGAATCTGCTCAAGTGCCAAGATGTGATTGATTACATCGTAGATCTCAATCCCCGCAAACAGGGAAAGTACGTTGCTGGAACGGGACAGGAAATTGTGCCACCAGAATTTCTCCAGGATTACCAACCTGATCTGGTTATTGTGATGAACCCTATCTATGAAGAAGAGATTCGACAATTATGCAAAAATCTAGGTCTAACTCCTGAATTAATGTGTGTTTGATTGTGTTTTACCGTTAGCTTTGGTGATATCAAGTCCAGTTGAATACCCATCATCAAGAAGATTGATGGGCGGATGGTCAGATGGATTCGATGAAGTCAACCCCCGCCAACAATAGTCACAATTTCCAGCTGGTCTCCCTCCTGCATTTGAGTCTGGTCCCAAAACTGCCGATGGATAATTTCACCATTGTATTCTACCGCTACCAAGCGCGGATTTAAGCCTAGCTGTTCTAATAGCTGGGGTAGTTTAGTGTCAGAAGAGCAGGTACGGGATTCACCATTAACTTCAAGGGTAATTTGAGTTGTGTTTTTAGATATCATCAGCTAATATTTACCAGCAAGCTATTAAAAATTAGTCACTATTACTTATTACCTAACATGTCTAACTATTATCTAGTTTTATGACATTAGGGTTTAGAAACCCCAGCTTCAAGAGATCGAAGAGTGTGTTCTCGTTTTAGCTGGGACAGAAAATATTGAGTAACTAGAGTCGGTTGTTCTGCCTCCATGATCCCCCGCACAACCGCCACTCGTTGAGCTCCGGCATCCAAGACATAGTTTAAATTGTTTGGATCAATTCCCCCAATTGCAAACCATGGAATTGTAGCATGCTCTTTAGCATACTTGACATAATCCAAACCAGCTGCTTGCTTATTGGGTTTAGTAGGGGTTTCATAAACCGGTCCAACACCGATATAATCTGCCCCTTCAGCAATTGCCCGGTGTAGTTCATCAGGGTTAGTAGTCGAGCAACCAATGATACGGTGGGAGCCGAGGAGCTGCCGTGCTAAGGCAATTGGTACATCTTGTTGTCCGATATGAACCCCATCAGCCTCCACTGCCAGAGCTAAATCCACCCGGTCATTCATAATAAACAAAGCACCGTAGTGATGGCACAGCTGGCAAAGTTTCTGAGCATCCGCCAGTTTGTCCCCATCATCTGCTTGTTTTTCCCGGTACTGTACCAAGGTTAGTCCACCTTGGAGGGCAGCCTCTACTTTGGCAAACCACTGGTCTGACAAGGATGTAATCAAGTAGAGATGCGATCGCTCTAGCAACTGATGACGCTGATATCCCAGTAAATTGCTTTCCAGGGTGTAAACCCGATAGCGCATCTGCTTAAAGGCGATCCCCATCTGAGCATCGTACAGTTTACCATATTCTTCCAATACCCGTAGTGCTTCTTGCACCCGACACAAATTAGCCTGCAAAAGCTGCTGAATGCTCGAACGTCGTTCTTCCTGGGGATGAGTTAGTCCAGTCCCTGGATCCCCTGAGGTATCTCGGAATATCCTGATTTCCGAGGTGTGCCAACGGGCTAATTCCTGGCGCATTTCCTTGCACTCCCCAGCCATCTGGGCGCTGTTGAGACCAAAGCGGCACCACTCCTCAATAATTCGCAAGCCTTCTCTAGCTCGGTCTAAATTTGCATCCAAAATTCGGCAAACTGCCGATTTTTGACCCATAATGCCGCTGTGTTGGTCATCCATTACTAACTACTCCATTATTATCTATCCTAACAGTGGATGGAAAGCTTGTTTATCCGGTCAGTAACATTTAGCAACGGACACATTTCAAGTGATAAATGATTACAAATAGATTACAACTATCCTAGTTTATGGATACGATCAAGCTTGACATTCAACCAAACTGTTATTTGACACTCCCCATGGCTATAAGCCAGGGGATTCTTGGATCATCGACCCGTCTTGCTCAACCAGGTCGGAACCAGGAAGAGTAGAGGACAGATCTCCCCAAGCGTTTTGGAAGGTTCCCGTGTGCCCCACGGTACCCAAGGCTCTGGTTAGGATATTTCGAGCGGCGTTATGGTCTCGTTCGCGTAGCGTCGCCTTCGGCGAATCTAACCGACACCCACACTTACAGACATGAGTTCTAGTTGACAACGATTTCTTCACCACTTCGCCACAATCGGAACAATTTTGACTTGTGTAAGCCGGATTGACAGCAACAGTTATCCGGCCAAACTTCTGACCAAAATATTCCAACCATTCCCGAAATTTGTACCAACCTGCATCATTAATAGACTTAGCAAGACAATGGTTCTTAACCAGGTTCTTAACTCGTGCGGCTTGTTCTAAGTAGGAGCCTCTAGAAAATAGAGGGGTATGACTTAGGTAACTCGCGGGGATAACCCAAAAGTTATAACTGTTCATCTGGATGGCGGTGCAAACCCGACCCCCTGGAGAG
>NZ_JAAHHS010000152.1 GCF_010692395.1 Moorena sp. SIO3H5 | reverse complement strand
GTAGTTAGTGCTTGTAAGGCTAAGGTAGCTGATTGGTAACGCTCTCGGAAATCATAGCGCACCATTTTATCTAAGTATCGGTTAATTCAGCACTTACTGATATCTGGTTATGCCAGCTAATTTCCCCTGTATCTGGGTGAAGGGGCAATTGGTGAGGACGTAAACCGGTTAAACCAACAATCCCGATCATCCCGACAGCATAGATATCACTGCTTAATTTCGGGTAACCATTGGCTTGTTCACTGGGTCGATAGCCAGGAGTACCAATAGCAACCGTAAAGCCAGTGTTGCCCCCTTCCAGGATTTGGGTACTCACTTGTTTCACCGCACCGAAGTCAATCAGTACTAATTTGCCATCTGATTTACGCCGAAGGATGTTTTGAGGATTAATATCTCGGTGAATAATACGCCGTTGATGAACAAATTCTAAAACTTCCAGGATTTCCTTTAACAGGGAAATAATCTGATCTTCATTCAGCTGTTGTCCCGGTACAAGTTCCTGGCTGAGGTCTTCCCCTTCAATCAATTCCTGCACCAGATAGAAGTCTTTATTTTCTTCAAAGTAAGCAAAAAGCTGGGGAATTTGCTCATGACTTCCCAACTGGTGTAGGATTTGGGCTTCTGTGTCAAACAGTCGCCTAGCCGTCTGCAATGTCAAGGGATCCGTGGCTACTGGCTTGAGCTGCTTAACCACACACTGATTCTCACCAGGCAAGTGTTGGTCTTCAGCTACGAAAGTCTGACCAAATCCACCTTGTCCCAGTTGACGAATAATTTTATAGCGTCCACCGATCGTTTGTCCAAGACCCAAGTTCATGCAACTTCTACTGCTCCGGGAAAGCCTCACCACCGATTAAAGGAGGTAGATCACTAGGTATAGCAAAAGGCAAAAGGCAAGAGGCAAAAGGCAAAAGGCAACAGTTAACTACAAGAGCTTTTCACTTTGTATCAATGTCTTAACCTTAATGCGTACTGCTATATAGTGCTACCAATCATAGTATACAAAACCCTTTTAGGGATTTTCAGAACATTCAGCAGAAAGTAGGGTGGGCAGTGCAGCAGTAAGATTGATTTGCTTCGGTACACTTGTTTTAAGCACTGCCCACCAAAGGATTAATCACAGAAAGTACTACGGTGGGCAGTTGATGTAGGGTGTGTTAGGGGCGGGCTTGCCCTGATGTTCAACCCCTAGAGCCAGTTTTGGGACAGCCCGCACTGTAACGCACCACCAAGTACAATGGGCGAATCTAGAATATTAAAATTTCCGAATCTCGTAGAGCGGAATTTTTGGCGTTAATTGACCAATAAGTAAACTATAGCAATCTCTATGCCATCAGGTACAAATGGATCCCCCTAAATCCCCCTTATCAAGGGGGACTTTGAGCTTGAGAAGCGTACCTCATAAATCCTATAAACGCTATAATTTCCAAAATAGGAGCAATAAAAAATGAGAGCAAAGACAATTAGATAAACTATAGCAATCTCTATGCCATCAGGGACAAATGGATCCCCCTAAATCCCCCTTATCAAGGGGGACTTTGAGCTTGAGAAGCGTACTTCATAAATCCTATAAACGCTATAATTACCAAAACAGGAGCAATAAAAAATGAGTGCAAAGACAATTAGATAAACTATAGCAATCTCTATGCCATCAGGGACAAATGGATCCCCCTAAATCCCCCTTATCAAGGGGGACTTTGAGCTTGAAAAGCGTACCTCATAAATCCTAAAAACGCTATAATTACCAAAATAGGAGGAATAAAAAATGAGTGCAAAGACAATTAAGTGGGATGATGTTCGATCGCAAGTTCTAGCAAATCCAGAAGTTAAAGCCGAGTATGAAGCTCTAGAATTTGAATTTAATATTGCTAGTCAGGTTATTGCCCAGTCAGAAGTCAGAAGTCAGAAGTCAGAAGGCAGAATTTCCAATTCTTAATTCTTAATTCTTAATTCTTAATTCTTAATTCTCAAGCTCCATCTCGGCAAAGTGTTCCATCAGCATCCGATGAATAAAGATATAGCCGCCTCCTACTTTTTGTAGGAAAATGCGATCAGCGGCATACTCCAGGAAACGGGCATAGTTCCAAGGGATGTAATTGTTACGGTAGAGGACAAGGCGGAGGCTGAAGTGTTGGATGCAGGCTATGCCACCATTCAACAGCCCGAACATCAGCCCGAACATCAGCCCGAACATCAGCGCTGCCATCAGCCCTTCCACCAGCTCTTCCTTTAGCCCTAACATCAGCCCTCCTACCAGACCTCCTACCAGCTCTTCCCTCAGCCCTACTATCAGTAGTTCTCCCGTCAGCCGTGCCATCAGTCCTCCCATCAGCCGTGCCATCAGTCCTCCCATCAGCGCGAACATCAGCCCGCACATCAGCCCTGTAATTAGAGAATTATGAGCTGATTTCCAAATCCCTTGATTTGGACTTGTTTTTGTTTCAATTTCTGAAATGTCTAACCCTGTCATCAGTCCTTCAATCAGCCCTGCCATCAGCCCTCCAATCAGCCCTGCCATCAGCCCTCTCAACCCTTCCCTTAATCCTCCAATCAGCCCTGCGATCAGCCCTGCGATCAGCCCTAGCATCAGCCCTGCCATCAGCTCTCTCTTCAGGTGTTCCTTTAGCAGGTTAATCAAAACTTTTTTCCAATTAATTTGAAGTATTTCAACTGTTTTGATTTCTCCCGCTACTCGTCCCACCAGCCCTCTCACCAGTAGCCTTCCCACCAGTAGCCCTAGTATCAGACCGAATATCAGACCGAATATCAGACCAAATATCAGACTAAATATCAGTATTAATATCAGTATTAATATCAGTATTAGTATCAGCCAGTAAGTTCGTTTTTGCTTTCTATTTATTAACCAAGATGGCTGCATTTTTTCAATTAAAAATACTGTTTGAGAATCTTCAATCATCCTTTGCGCCAGCGAAATTAGCCAACGCTTTACTTGCACTTTATCGTATCGTTGATTAGTCTTCCGACGCTTAAACATTTTCTCGATATATGCATCAAAGAGCTGCTTGCGCCGTTCCTCCACTACGTCAGTTCTGGGCAAATACTCAACTGCTACTCCCTGATAAGCTAGAGTCATAATATTGAGCATTAGAGGTGATTGGGCTAACTCTTGTAATACTTTATCTTCTGCAATTAATGTCCTCAATCCCGTTAAATCAGCCCCGACACTATCCAAGTAATGACAAATTTGTTCTAAATTCAGTAATCTTATAGAAACTGCTTTCTGAAAATTGAAACGATTGGATAGAGCTTGATAGTCTTTAATCCGACTACACACTACCAACTCGGCACCATACTCCTGGTGAAATTTGTTCAAAGTAACAATACAGTCATCTCGGTACTCCGCCTTTACTTCATCCAAACCATCAAGTAATGGTAGTAGTTGCTGTTGACTTACCCAAGCTTGTCCAATTTCCTTGGGAACTTTATATATAGTGTTCAGTTCCTCTACTAACCAATCGGCTATCTTCTGCCGTTTATTTGCCCAAGAGGAGAGGTTAAATACTACAGGAATTAGCTGATTACTGTCTTGTTCAGCACGAGCGATTAAATCCCGGGCGAGTTCGAGTAAAGTTGTGGTTTTCCCTGACCCTGGTTCTCCTAAAATTAGTAGGGTTGCTCCTGTCCCAATTTGGTCAAAAATATCAATTACTTTAGTTCCTTCGGGGAGGGGTTTAGGTGAGTTGTCACCGATTTCGATAATTTCGCTCAAAGGATTAGTAATGGCATCGGGTCTCTCTTCTAATCCCAATTCAATCAGTACCTGGTTATAGAGGGATTTTTCCAGAACGCCTTTGACCCAATATTTTTTGACTTTAGTGAGTAATGCCTGACGGTTACGGTATTCTTGCCGAGTTAATTGGGTTCCTGGCGGATTGACAACAACATTATAATTATTGATATTACCGCCAATTTGATCAGCATTGACTGTATCAGCATGAACAAAACCACCCCCAAACTGATAATTCCTTAGGTCATTGTTAGAGACTTTTTTTTGCTCTTCAGACATGGGTATCTAGCGATACTGCCGGTTACTCAGCTTCCGCCTCAATCCAACCTTTAACCATTTCAATGGGAATACCAATCGGGGCAAACAACACCTTCAGGGCTTCGATTCCGCCTTCTTTTAGGGCATTACTTAGCCTGGCCTTGAATGTTGGGTTTTGCTTAATTTCTTGTTGAAGCGTTACAGCTAAAGCACTCTGTTTTTCGATTTCCGTTGCATTGGGATAACTCTGGTCTAGTTGCTGCAAAAGCTCCTGAATTTCTGCTGCTGCATCTGCTAGGTTTGGTTTTTGTTCTGGAGCATAATTATTATTGATCTCGGCACCTATCTGATTTGCATCAACATTATTAGCATTTACTAATCCACCATAAATTTGGATTTGTTTAAGGTCATTTGGAGTAGATTTATTAGAGTCTTCTGACATTATATCTCCTGGATTATAAATGGTTTCAGTATAAAAGCTAGGAGGCTGTAATAATTATATGGTTTATACAGCGGTTTTTAATTCGGTATATTAGTTACTGGACATACCAGTATTGTTGATAGTTTAATTTCTAATTATAGCATCTTCCATGACCAACATCTGATAGAGGAGGATGGGTTCGCGTAGCGTGGCCTTTGGGCCAATCGCATAACTCCAGCAACTGTAATCACTGCTTCACTTCAGGTGCTGGAGGAGCAAATCCTGAATCACCTAACAAAAATGTACATATCATGGTTTTCCCCATAAGTTGATTTAGGGTGGGCAGTGCAGCAGTATTACACTAAAAACTGCTATAGAATCGAATCGGCGGCATTGATCATAAAAGGAAAACCAAGATATGAAAGCCATAGGCTATAATCAGCCTGGACCAATCACTGCACCAGACGCGCTGATCGAATTTGAAACCGAAACGCCGGAATTAGGGCCACAGGACCTGTTGGTGGAGGTTCGGGGAATTTCGGTCAATCCTGTGGACGTGAAAGTGCGCGCCAAGATGGCACCGGAAAAGGGCACCAAGGTCATTGGCTATGATGCCGCAGGTGTTGTTCGAGACGTTGGCAGCGATGTCAGTAAATTTAAAGTAGGTGATGAAGTCTATTATGCGGGTGATATCACTCGACCGGGCACCAACTCCGAGCTCCATGCCGTTGATGAGCGCATTGTCGGGAAAAAGCCCAAATCTCTAGGCTTTGCGGAAGCAGCGGGTTTTCCACTGACCTCCATTACCGCCTGGGAAATCCTGTTCGACTGCCTCGGGGTCAAAGAAGGAGAAGGCAAGGGCGAGAGTATACTGATTATTGGTGGCGCGGGAGGTGTTGGGTCAATCCTGATTCAACTTGCCAAGAAACTCACCGGGTTGACCGCGATCGCAACGGCATCTCGTCCGGAAACCATCGAGTGGGTTAAAAAGATGGGTGCCGACCATGTGATCAATCACCGCCAGTCCCTTGTTGATCAAATCAAGGAATTGGGACTCGAGCCCCGCTACGTTGCTTCCCTTTCAGGATCAGACGGACATTTTCCTGGCATCATCGAGCTGATCAAGCCTCGCGGTCATATCGCACTAATTGATGACCCTCAATCCCTAGATATGAAATTGATCAAACCCAAAGCCCTAAGCTTCAGCTGGGAGTTCATGTTTACTCGCTCGATGTTTCAAACAGAAGACATCGAAAAACAGCATGAATTGCTTAATCGGGTGTCGGAGCTCATTGACGATGGCACGCTAATTTCCACTGTGACCAACAATCTCGGGAAAATCAGTGTGGAAACCCTCAAGACGGCTCATTCCCAGCAAGAGAGCGGTCGTGCCATTGGCAAAAATGTACTCGACGGTTTTAACTAAGAGAGCATAGCCAACGGTGGCAAGTTATCGTGATCAGATTGTAAGCCGTCAGCTAAGGTAACTCAGCATTATTCCAATGCTTACCTGTTTTATTCAAAAGCACCATCTGTAGCACCTCAAGTAGGGTGCGCCTAGCGCATAAGCTGATAGCTGATAGCTGATAGCTGATAGCTGATAGCTGATAGCTGATAGCTGATAGCTGATAGCTGATAGCTGATAGCTGATAGCTGAATACTTACATCATATTTTCAATTTTTAACGACTGAAAATAACTAAAACCAAGGAAACAAAAACATGGCTAAATTGACTCTTGTTGCTCATATCACAGCTAAAGATGACAAAATTGACCTGGTAAAGACTGAGCTTAAAAAGTTGATCGACATCACTCGTGCTGAAGAGGGCTGCTTGCAATACGATTTGCATCAGAACAATGAAAATCCAGCTCACTTTATGTTTTTTGAAAATTGGGAATCCCGTGAGCTGTGGCAGAAGCATATGGGTGGCCAACACCTGAAGGATTACATGGCTGCAACTCATGGAGCGGTTGAGGAATTCAGTTTCAATGAAATGACGCAAATAGGCTAGGGAATATAGAATGCGCATTCTACATTCGCGCATTCTAAATCTTGCCTAAAATCATTGGTCTCAAAGCCTTATATAGTAAAATTTTCAGGGCTCATGTCACCCCCTCAGGGTTTGACCCCAGTTTGACAGAAGAGGGATAGTTGAATGTAAAGTTTTATGTCAAAATTCAATATTTCTGCATTTAATGATATCCTTCAGTTGCTTAAAGGAAATCAAAGCTATGGAAACCATCGAATATACTGATTCAAATCGTGATTTAGAATCCTTAATTTTAGAGCTTGTTGAACTGAAGCAAAAAAATAATAAAAACTCTATTGCTTTGATATTACCAGTAAAGAACGAAGACCGTATTGCTGGAGTTTGTAAGACTGCTATATACTATTTATTTGGCTCTTATACTATTTCGAAGCTCACAAGTAAATATTCTTTTGCTGAAATTGCTCATATTAGCCCTATTTCCGAGTTGATTTTAGTTGATGCTTCTCATCCTGATGATGACACATTTGTTAATAGCGGATACTTAGCGGCAAAAGCAATAAAAGAAGCTATTTTAGATCTGGGTCTTGATTTAAGTATTATAGACCGCCAAAAAAATGTCAGAATTAGTCAGATTCGTAGGAAACCTGAATTTAATTATTTGCTATTTAGCAGTTTAGAAAGTAGTATACCTATAAACCAGACCTTGGATGGTAAAGGGTCTGGGATGTATCAAGGTATTGCTTTGTCTAAAGCGTATAATATTGCATTCAGTGACTGCGATATAAAACAGTACAATGCTCTGTTTTTATTTAAGCTTCTCAAAGCGTTTCTCTCGGCAGATAACGATTGCTTTGTAACTTCTCACTATCAAAAATGTAAATATCCCAATAAAATACTTGGCGACGTTTATTCAGATGGATACACTATTAGTGGCAGAGCTAGTAGACTTGCCTTTCATAATTTACATAGATCTCTTTTTAACTGTGGCATTGATGATTTTGGTAAAGCTTGTCCTAAATATCCTTTAAGTGGTGAATTCATCATCCCTAAAAATATTATTGAATCTATTACATTTCCAACAGCATATGGAATTGAAACAGCAATCAACTTTTTTGTCCTGGGGAAGGGCATTCCAATCCGTGATGTCAACCTAGGCATAAAAGAACATGTGCCTCAGAGTGATTCTAAAATTGAAAATATGGTTTCACAGATATTTGATGCCTTTTTATTTGTATGTCAAAAGCATTTTCCAGAACAATACGAAAAAATAATTCTGCAGAAAGATAATATTATTGAAAGTTATAAAAACATGGAAAATTTTGATAAACTAGATCAGCTCGATCAACAGAGACTAAGAAATTACTCCCAGCTTCTTGAAGATAGTTTTAACAATACAAAAAGCTTTTTTATTCCACCTCTAAAGCAGATTAACTACTACAAAAATCAAAATCAGTTAATTCAGAGAGTGAATATAGAAACTCAAGCAATTTTTAAAAAGATAGGCTCTCCCTGATCTGTGCTTAAAAACGTATCAAAAGGCACAAAATCGACAATCAACGTGGCTGGAACTGGCGGAATTACGTGATATTAGCTTGCCTTATCACCGCAAAGCCGGGAGAGTCTATATAATTAGTAAAACCTGACCAACGATTGATCAATAACTACGTAACAACGATGGAAAAAGCGACATTTGGTGGTGGTTGTTTCTGGGGAGTAGAGGCAGCATTTCGGAAAGTGAAGGGAGTAGTTTCAACATCTGTTGGTTATATGGGCGGACATTTTCCTAACCCATGCTATCTGGATGTATTATCAAGAATAACGGGTCACGCGGAAGTGGCACAGGTGGAGTATGACCCGGAAAAAGTTAGCTATGAACAATTACTTGACGTGTTTTGGTCTATCCATGACCCTACGACATTGAACCGCCAAGGTCCTGATCGAGGAGAACAGTATCGATCGGTGATATTTTTCCACAATCAGGAACAAGAAGTATTGGCAAGACTGTCAAAACAAAAGCTGCAAGTTTCTGGTAAGTTTGATAAGGATATTGTTACCGAAATTAAGCCAGCTTCCGACTATTATTTAGCTGATGACTATCATCAACAGTATTTTGAAAAGAAGCAGCGGTCTTTAACTTAGATATTAGACTTCTTGCAGAAGTAGGGAACAGGGAGCAGGGAGCAGGGAGCAGGGAGCAGGGAATAGGGAATAGGAGTTCCCTATTGCTAGCTTGCCTTTTGCCTTTTGCCTTTTGCCTTTTGCCTTTTGCCAAGGCTGACGGCTGACGGCTGACGGCTGACAGCTGACTGCTTACGTCTCATTCAATCGCATCGCAACGAATTTCAACGATAAATCCATCGGGGTCATAAAAATAGATACCTCTGCCGGTAGGACGAGTTACTGGACCATGATCGATGGGAATTTGATTTTGTTTTAGCACTTCTACGGCTTGGTCAAATAACTGAGGATCGATATCAAAGGCGAGATGATTGACCCGAGTAAAGCCACGATGGGGGTCTGGATCGGGTGGTGATAGGTCTGGCTCGGAAAACAAATCCACAACAATGCCATCTGGGGTAACAAAGTTAGTGACTTTTCCAGCTTCGACTAGCGATCGCAAAGTACTGGGCACTTCTTCTCCAGTTAGTTCATGTAAACCCAATACTGTACCATAAAAGTGGCGCGATGCTTGGATATCCTTCACATTCAGAGCAATATGATGGACTCGACGGAGACTACCTGGACTTAGGGTAGGTTTGATCAATTCAGGGCTAGAAACCATAATTGTTACTTGTGAATTGAACTGTTAATTGTTAATTATTAATGGTAATAAGCGCGTTTGGATATAGGTTGTAAATACCAGTATTGCCGAAAAAGGCAAGAGGCAAGAGGCAAAAGGCAAGAGGTGCAAGAGATACGGAGTTTTATTGTAAACTAAAAAAAGACCTTGTAAGTTTACATCTAAAATAAAAAACGCTATACCGTTCTCAATTTGCTACTTTAAATATATTTCAAATTTATTTTAATTTCTGCTTTTCCTGGTAACATGAGCACTTTTTCTCAAATCTTAGCCCAAGAACTGTCGTTAAGTGCGACTCAGATCGAGAATGCCCTGTCTTTATTTGCTGAAGGGGCAACTATTCCGTTTATAGCTCGCTACCGTAAAGAGGTGACTGGTTCTCTCGATGAAGTTCAGCTACGCACTATAGCTGAGCGCCATACTTATCTAACGGAACTGGAGCAACGGAAGTCAGTAATCCTGAATGCGATCGCATCTGCTGGTAAGCTCACCGATGAACTAAAGGCTAAGATCGAAGCTTGCCAGCAAAAGACTGAATTAGAAGACCTTTACCTGCCCTATAAACCCAAACGACGCACTCGGGCAACCATGGCCAGGGAAAAAGGACTGGAACCCTTAGCGGACTGGATTGAGTCGATGAACACTCCAGAGGTTAAATCAGTATCCTTATCTGAAGAAGCGGCTAAATACATTTCCCCAGACCATAAGCTCAATACGGTAGAGGACGTTCTTCAAGGTGCCTCGGATATTTTAGCGGAAGCTGTAGCGGAAAAAGCCGACTTACGAGCGTACTTGCGGGATTATTTCCTGAAATCGGGAGTATTCGTGTCTCGGATTAAAAAGGATTATCCCGAAGGTACCACTAAGTTTGAAATGTACCGGGAGTTCCAAATCCCAGTGAAATCCGTAGCGCCACATAATATGTTAGCCCTGCTCAGGGGTGAAGCGGAAGGAGTCCTAAAGCTGGAACTCTCTTTTGATGAAGACTATGTGATGTCCTACCTAGAGTCTGAGGAAATCTACACGAAGGCTACCCTACTGCGAGAGTTTTACCAGACCATGCTCAAAGATGGGTTTAATCGGCTGATGAAAAACTCCCTAACTACGGAAGTACGTACCGATCGCAAAGCCTATGCTGATGCAGAGTCCATTAAAACCTTTGAAACCAATCTCCGAGAACTGTTGTTATCTCCTCCAGCAGGAATGAAGCCAACCTTAGCCATAGATCCAGGCTTCCGCACCGGTTGTAAAGTGGCTATCTTGGATGAAACAGCTAAATACATCACATACCAACCAGTCTTTCCCCATCAAGGCAGCCAAAAGCGCGAACAAGCTGCTAAAACCATTAAGCATTTAATTGAAACCTACCAGATCGAGCTAATTGCCATTGGTAACGGTACAGCCTCTCGTGAGACAGACGAGTTTATCTCGGAAGTACTCAAAACCATGGAGCGCAAACCAATAAAAGTAATGGTGAATGAATCTGGGGCATCGATTTATTCCGCCAGTGACTTAGCACGAGAGGAGTTTCCGGATTTAGATGTCACAGTCAGGGGAGCGATTAGTATTGGCAGACGCTTACAAGACCCCTTAGCTGAGTTGGTCAAGATTGACCCTAAATCTATTGGTGTAGGACAGTACCAACACGATGTTGATCAGAAATTGCTCAAGAAAAAACTTGATGACACCGTGGAAAGTTGTGTAAACTATGTAGGAGTAGATTTAAACACTGCATCCGCTCAACTGCTAACCTTTGTATCTGGGATTACCCCGACCATTGCTAATAACATTGTGAGCTATCGCAATGAGCAAGGTGCATTCAAGAACCGTCGGGAAATTCTTAAGGTACCAAAACTAGGGCCAAAAGCCTTCGAGCAGTCAGCAGGATTCCTCAGGATTCGCAACGGGGATAATCCATTGGATAACACAGCTGTGCATCCAGAGAGTTATCCCGTAGTGAAAGCGATCGCATTGGATTTGCAGTTACCTCTAGCCAAGATTAACCAAGGAGCAGAACGGTTCAAGTCAGTAGATTTGAACCGTTACGTCACAGATACCATAGGCTTACCAACCCTAGAGGATATTATCGAGGAATTGGAAAAGCCAGGACGAGACCCCAGGGCAGAGTTTAAGTACGCCACTTTCAAAGAAGGCGTAAATGAGCTCAAAGACCTAAGTCCTGGAATGGAATTAGAAGGAATTGTCACCAATGTGGTAAACTTTGGAGCCTTCGTAGATATCGGCGTGCATCAAGATGGGTTAGTGCATATCTCCCAACTAGCTGACCGGTTTGTAGAAGATCCCAAACAGATAGTCAAAGTGGGACAGGTGGTGAAGGTGCGGGTCATGGAAGTGAATGAAAAACTGAAGCGCGTTAGTTTGTCAATGCGATCGCACAGTAGTAATTAACAATCACGATAGAAATATTGGGTATTTCTTGAACTTCGCTGCCATAATACAGGCAAAACAAGATCAGGCCAGAAATTATGAAATTCAGAATCTTAGGAATTAGTGTACTGGTAGCCTCCTTAGGGTTAATCGCTCCTATCAATGCTGAACAGCGCGAGCAGTATCTACAACTCCTGGAAACTAAGGAATGTCGAAGCTGTGACCTGGTAAATTCTGACCTAGCCAGAGCTGATTTGAGGGAAGCAGACCTGAGATATGCTAACCTCCAGGGAGCCAATCTCAGTGGGGCTAACCTTTCTGATGCCATGCTCGAAAGTGCAGCAATGAGAGTTATTGATGGCACAGGGGCAACCTTCCGCAATGCCAACTTAGATTCAGCCTACGCCACAGGGGCCAACATGAGTCGCGCCGACTTCAGTGGTGCTAGCGTAGTGTGGGCAAATTTCATTAGTGCTGACCTGAGTGGTAGTTCCTTTAGGGGTGCTGATCTAAGTAACACCACCTTTTTCAAGGCCAACCTGAATGGTGCTGATTTGAGTGGCGCTAACCTCACTAACGCTAATTTCATTAACGCTGATTTAACTAACGCTAACCTTGATAATGCTAACCTTACTGGTGCGCAACTTCCTAGGTAAATTAGGCACTCCTAAAGTGAATTAGCAAATAGCAATTATCAATGGGGTGAGCTACAAAATCTAGGATTTTAGGGAGTTCTGAATTCCCTGCTCCCTGCTCCCTGCTCCCTGCTCCCTGCTCCCTGCTCCCTGCTCCCTGCTCCCTGCTCCCTGCTCCCTGCTCCCTAATACCAGGAAATAAAGTACCTCACCCATTGATAATTGCTACGGATTCTTATTGATACAGCCTGGTTTCTTAACATACTGACAAACGCGCTGGTTAAGAATAGCTCTCGTTCCCACTGGTCCGACTTTAAAGATGACCTTATCCTCGACTTGGCCTCCTGGTATAATCCTGACACCACAGATAGGACAGACTTGTGCGTTTTGTTCAGACATAGCTGTTGGTAAATGAACCTGATTGATTGTTTCTTATCTAATATATAGCTCTGGGCACAGGGAATAGGAAATAGGAAATAGCTCCGTTACCTATCCCCTGCGTCCAGCGCTTTTTTCCTATCAAACCACTACAAAGTTTACCAATTTACCGGGTACGACAATTACCTTCTTAATCTCCTTACCCTCTAGATATCGCTGTGCTACCTCAGATTCCCGAGCATAGGTTTCTAAGGCTGCCTTATCGGAGTTAGCTGGAACTTGAATAGTGCCGCGAGTTTTGCCTTTGATTTGAATAACCAAGGTAATTTCATCGGCTACCAAAGCATCAGGATCGTACTCAAGCCACGGTTGATTGTGTATTGAGGAGCTATGACCCAGACTATGCCAAAGTTCTTCAGCAATATGGGGAGCAAAGGGAGCAAGTAATGTAATCAAGGTTTCAATCCCTTCTTTATAGACCGGGGAGTCTTTACACTTAGCATCAGTAATTCCATTACTTAGCTTCATCAATTCAGAAACCGCTGTATTAAATTGATACTCCCCTTCTAAATCCTCAGTTACCTCTTTAATCGCGATATGAATTGCTCGTCGTAAGTCTTTTTCCGGTTTAGTTAAATCACCATTAGACGGGTTAGGTTTAGTGCTACCATTAGCGGCGAAATCCGATACTAAACGCCAGACACGATTAAGAAAACGGAATTGCCCTTCTACATCAGCATCATCCCATTCCAAATCTTTTTCTGGTGGTGCTTTAAACAAGATAAACATCCTAGCGGTATCGGTACCGTATTTAGCTACTACATCTTCTGGTGCGACACCGTTGTATTTAGACTTAGACATTTTTTCATAGAATACCGCCAACGGTTCCCCAGTCTCTGGATCTTTAGGGTCATTGGGATCGATATCTACAACAGCGAAATATTTCCCGGTTTTGGTATTTTTGTAAGCCGTATTCTGCACCATCCCCTGAGTTAGAAGACGTTGGAACGGTTCATCAATGTTTAGTAAACCGCGATCGCGCAATACCTTAGTAAAGAATCGCGAGTAGAGCAAGTGCAAAATAGCATGTTCGATGCCCCCTACATACTGATCCACTTCCATCCAATCATTGGTTTTGTTGGAATCAAACACAGCAGAGTCATTCTGGGCATCGGCATAACGTAAGAAATACCAGGAGGAATCGATAAAGGTATCCATAGTATCGGTTTCCCGTTTAGCTGGTGTACCGCAATTGGGACAAGGTACATTCACCCAACTGTCTAATTGAGCCAAGGGAGAAAGACCACGTCCGCTAAAGTCCACATCTTCTGGTAACTCTACTGGCAGGTCTTGGTCTGGCACTGCCACTGCGCCGCAGTTAGGACAATGAATCACAGGGATAGGGGCACCCCAGTAACGCTGGCGAGAGATTAACCAATCTCGGAGGCGATACTGCACTCGGGCTTTGCCCCAGCCCTGTTGTTCAGCATACTCAATAATCCCGGTCTTGGCCTTGACGGAATCCATGCCATTGAATTGGTCAGAATTCACGACAATGCCCGGTTCGGTGTAAGCCGCTTCTAGAGGAGTGTCATTAACTGTTTCGACATCATCTGAAGTTGGGACAATCACCACTTTGATGGGTAATTGCTTTTCCTTGGCAAACTTAAAGTCTCTGGTATCATGAGCTGGTACTCCCATCACCGCACCAGTACCATACTCATACAGCACATAGTCAGCAATCAAGATTGGGATCTCGTCCCCAGTGAAGGGATTAATGGCTTTACCACCAGTGGGAATGCCTCGCTTGGGCTTATCTTCTGCTGTCCGTTCTAGTTCACTTTGGTTACTGACTTCCTCAATGAAGGCTTCAACTGCAGCCTTTTGCTCAGGGGTAGTGACTTTTGCGGTCAAGGGATGTTCCGGTGCTAGCACCACATAGGTAACGCCATAAACCGTATCTGGACGAGTGGTGAATACACCAATCTTGTTATCTAAGTCGTCATCTGAGCTGTGATCTAAGCCCACAATGGGAAATTCTAGATAAGCACCAACAGATTTACCAATCCAGTTGGCCTGCATCAGCTTCACCCGTTCTGGCCAACCGGTTAAGGTATCCAAGTCCTTGAGCAATTCTTCAGCATAGTCGGTAATTTTAAGGAACCACTGACGCAACAGTTTCCGTTCGACCTTGGCACCAGAACGCCAGGAACGTCCTTCACTATCCACTTGCTCATTAGCTAGCACGGTCTGATCGACTGGGTCCCAGTTCACTGCTGCTTCTTTCTGGTAGGCCAATCCAGCGTTGAAGAACTGTAAGAAAATCCACTGAGTCCACTTGTAATAGTCCGGCGAGCAAGTGGTTACTTCACAATCCCAGTCATAGGAGAGTCCGAGGCGCTTTAATTGCGATCGCATTTGGGAAATATTTTGGTATGTCCACTTAGCTGGATGAATCCCGCGAGCGATCGCAGCATTTTCTGCCGGTAATCCAAAGGCATCCCAACCCATAGGGTGAAGTACGCGATAGCCTTGCATCCGGCTTTTCCTGGCAATCACATCAGTAATTGTATAGTTACGGACATGACCCATGTGCAGGTTACCCGATGGATAGGGAAACATGGACAGAGCATAGAATTTCGGCTTGTCAGTTTCTGTGGGGGTTTGGTACAAGCCTTGCTCTTCCCAAATTTGTTGCCATTTTTCCTCTATCTCGGTGGGTTTGTATTGTGACTGCACAAGTGATACTCCTTGGGTTTGATTACGCGCTTTAGTTTACGTCAGTTCTGACTGTAGTTCAATTTTGGCACATTCGTTAGCCAATGCCTGATCTAGTATACTTCTTGCGGATGTAGGGAACAGGAAAGTCATAAGAAGGAATAAGAAACTTTAGAATTGGTAAAAAATACTGTTGACATCCTAACTACTTAAAATGCTAATTATGATGGCTAATTTTAATATTATTAAATTCGTTATTTTATAAATATAATGTAAATTAAAATTTGACATTTGCAATAGGTATATTAAACTAATAATATACATCTTTTAAGAGTCATCATAGTACTGTTAATCGTTTTATTTTGATAAACGATGTGCTTCACAAACCACATCATAGTGCTATCTACTAAATAAATATGGATTATATAAGGATTACGGATAATAGCTTAAGTCAACTGCGATCGGTAATTGAATTGCAAGAGGGAAGAATTGGTAACTATCCCTGGACTCAAGCTGATTCTATTGCTGTGAGTACTGAGGAAAAACAGCAATTACAAGTAATTGAATCCCGCCTGAGCAATACCTTTATTGATTTGATGAATGAATCGACAATTTGGTCAAGAGCGATTTACCCCTTATTAGTCCTAGCAGAAGGAGATGACATTGAAGCTAGGGCAGAAATTAAGCTAAAGGCGCAATACTCTAAGTTTAAACTAGAAGGCATGGCTAATGGGGGGCTAGTAAAAACGGTTGCTGGTCGCGTCACCCCTCCTTACTTTCTGGTAGTAGAGGCTCAAAAGGGTACAGAAGCAATAAATCCTCTATTCAAACTTTACGGACACATGCTTGCTGCTGCTTGGTTAAACTGGAAGCGAGATCACAGTCCAATCGAGCAGGGCTATTTCATTCTCATGAAAGCCAAGAAATGCTAGGCTTACAAGTTAACCGAGAGTTTGATTAGTGACCATGCGGAAGCCCCCCCAATCTGCCCCTGCTGTTTTACTGCCTAGCCTCTCCCAA
>NZ_JAAHHS010000151.1 GCF_010692395.1 Moorena sp. SIO3H5 | reverse complement strand
TTTAGAATAAAGTCCGCCCAGTTGTCCTCAGAAAGGTTAACATAAATTAATATAAGAAGCTAAATTCTATATTTGCCACATCCTCGAATCTATGGAGGTAACAACGAGTGAATAAAAAGTGGAGAAACGCAGGGCTGTATGCACTCCTAGCCATAGTGGTGATCGCCCTTGGTACAGCATTTTTGGACAAACCGTCCCCAAGTCGAGATACGTGGCGGTACGACGAGCTGATTAGCAAAGTCGAGAGCGGCAAGGTGGAAACCGTTAGAATCAGTGCTGACCGCAGTAAAGCGATCGCGATCGCTCAAGATGGTCGTCAGGTAGAGGTCAATCTCCCCAATGACCCACAACTAATCAACCTTCTGAATAATAACGGTGTAGATATTTCAGTTCTACCCCAGAGTGATGAAGGCTTCTGGTTCAAGACCTTAAGCAGTTTCTTCTTCCCGATTCTGCTCTTGGTGGGATTGTTTCTATTACTGCGGCGTGCCCAGAATGGTCCAGGTTCTCAAGCCATGAACTTTGGCAAGTCCAAGGCTAGAGTCCAAATGGAACCCCAAACTCAGGTAACCTTTGGGGATGTGGCAGGTATTGAGCAAGCCAAGCTAGAGCTTAACGAAGTAGTAGACTTCCTCAAAAATGCTGACCGCTTCACTGCTATTGGGGCTAAAATTCCCAAGGGAGTCCTACTCGTCGGACCTCCAGGAACGGGTAAAACTCTCTTAGCTCGTGCAGTAGCTGGAGAAGCAGGTGTTCCCTTTTTCTCCATCTCTGGTTCTGAGTTCGTCGAGATGTTCGTAGGGGTTGGTGCTTCTCGGGTGCGAGACCTATTTGAGCAAGCCAAGAACAATGCTCCATGTATTGTATTCATTGATGAAATCGATGCTGTGGGGCGTCAGCGGGGTGCCGGTTTAGGCGGTGGTAATGATGAACGGGAGCAAACCCTCAACCAGTTGCTGACTGAAATGGATGGGTTTGAAGGCAATACCGGTATTATTATTATTGCTGCTACCAACCGCCCAGATGTTCTTGATGCTGCCCTACTACGCCCTGGTCGTTTTGATCGACAGGTAGTAGTAGACCGTCCTGATTATGCCGGACGTTTGGAAATTCTCAACGTTCATGCTCGTGGGAAAACCCTGGCCAAAGATGTGGATCTCGAAAAGATTGCCCGTCGGACCCCTGGTTTCACCGGAGCAGATTTATCCAACTTGCTCAATGAAGCAGCAATTTTGGCAGCCCGTCGCAACTTAACCGAAATCTCTATGGATGAGGTGAATGATGCCATTGACCGGGTACTTGCAGGGCCAGAGAAGAAAGACCGGGTAATGAGCGAGAAACGCAAAACCCTCGTAGCGTTCCACGAAGCAGGTCACGCCCTTGTGGGTGCCTTAATGCCCGATTATGACCCAGTGCAGAAAATTAGCATTATTCCTCGGGGTCGTGCTGGTGGTTTGACTTGGTTCACCCCTAGCGAAGACCGGATGGATTCAGGCATGTTTTCCCGTTCTTACCTGCAAAATCAGATGGCAGTGGCCTTAGGTGGTCGGATTGCTGAAGAAATTATCTTCGGTGAAGAAGAAGTGACCACAGGTGCTTCCAATGACTTGCAACAGGTGACTCGGGTGGCACGGCAGATGGTGATGCGCTATGGTATGAGCGATCGCCTTGGCCCAGTTGCCCTAGGACGGCAGAATGGCAGTATGTTCCTAGGTCGGGATATTGCCTCAGACCGGGATTTCTCAGATGCCACAGCATCAACCATTGATGAAGAGGTTCGCAAGCTAGTTGATGAAGCCTACGAACGGGCTAAGAATGTAATTCTTGGCAATAAGCACATCCTAGATAAGCTTGCTGAAATGCTGATTGATAAAGAAACCGTAGATGCTGAGGAACTCCAAGAGATTCTAAGCACTAACGATGTCAAGATGGCTGCGATCGCTCTTTAACACAAGGCGATTTGGGCAATCACCTAGGTAAATACATAGGTAAATACAATGGTGAATACAATAGCCTCTAGCTATTAATCATCCGTAACAGGACACCGTAACAGGACAGTGTAACTAAGCACTGTCCTGTATTCTTTTTAAATTAAATCTTAAAAAAGAATAAGGATATAACTATTCCTGTTCAAAATTCCATAAGCTAATTTAAATAATCTCGAATTCCATAGATTCCCCACCTGTGAATCTATGGCAAGGAGCGCGATCCTAAATCCGAAGGATTTTTTGTGATAGTATAATCAAACCAAGCTAGGGGTGCCTGAGAAACCAGGCTGAGATTACACCCTTAGAACCTGAGTCCGGTTAATACCGGCGGAGGGAAGCTGTGATCGAGGAAATTAAATATGCGTATTGAATGGGTTGCCAAGCGCCGTGGTCAGAGCAATGTGACTCAAATGTACTATGCTCGCCAGGGTCTTCTGACAGAAGAGATGCACTACGTAGCCCAGCGGGAAAACCTTCCCGTTGAGCTGATCAAAGATGAAGTGGCACGGGGGCGAATGATTATCCCCGCCAATATCAACCACACTAACCTAGAACCAATGTGTATTGGTATCGCCTCCAAATGTAAGGTGAATGCCAATATCGGTGCCTCCCCCAACTCTTCTAATATTGATGAAGAGCTAGAGAAGGTTAACTTGGCGGTGAAGTACGGGGCCGATACCGTTATGGACTTGTCTACAGGCGGTGGCAACTTGGATGAGATTCGTTCCGCCATCATTAATGCCTCACCCGTACCCATTGGCACGGTACCCGTTTACCAAACCTTAGAAAGTGTCCACGGCAAAGTCGAAAACCTTACTGCCGATGACTTCCTCCACATCATTGAGAAGCACGCTCAGCAAGGAGTTGACTATCAAACCATCCACGCTGGCATCTTAATTGAACATCTGCCTTTGGTCAGAAACCGGCTAACCGGCATTGTTTCTCGTGGTGGTGGTATCCTAGCCAAGTGGATGCTCCATCACCACAAGCAAAATCCCCTCTATACCCACTTTGACGACATTATCGAGATTTTCAAGAAATACGATGTCTCTTTCAGCTTAGGGGATTCCCTGCGTCCTGGCTGCACCCATGATGCATCTGATCAAGCCCAGTTAGCAGAATTGAAAACATTGGGGCAGTTGACTCGTCGTGCTTGGGAACATGATGTACAGGTGATGGTAGAAGGACCTGGTCATGTGCCGATGGATCAAATTGAGTTCAATGTCAGAAAGCAGATGGAAGAGTGTTCAGAAGCACCTTTCTATGTCCTAGGACCACTAGTGACAGACATTGCGCCTGGATATGACCATATCACCTCTGCCATTGGAGCAGCTTTGGCTGGCTGGTATGGTACCGCCATGCTGTGCTATGTAACCCCGAAAGAACATTTGGGACTGCCCGATGCTGAAGATGTGCGCAATGGCTTGATTGCCTACAAGATTGCTGCTCATGCGGCGGATATTGCCAGGCATCGTCCAGGAGCACGGGACCGGGATGATCAACTCTCCATTGCTCGCTACAACTTCGACTGGAACCGTCAGTTTGAACTTTCCCTTGACCCCGAACGAGCTCGGGAATACCATGATGAAACCCTGCCAGCAGATATCTATAAGACAGCAGAGTTTTGTTCCATGTGTGGACCAAAGTTCTGCCCCATGCAAACTAAAGTTGATGCTGATGCCTTGACTGAACTAGAGAAGTTCTTGGCGAAAGAACCTGCCCATAAAGGTTAATTAAATCATCAATCAACTAAACCTTTTAAAAACCCGGTTTCTTAGCAGAAGCCGGTTTTTTTTGACTTTTACTGCCACGTACCTATTAGAGGGCTACAGGCTGGGAATCGGGAATCGGGAATCGGGAATCGGGAATCGGGAATCGGAAATACCAAATAGGAAATAGGGAATACGCAATAAGGAATACGCCATAGGGAATAGAGAATAGGCAAGAAGCAATAGAAAAGCCAAGTTAAACAGCTTTTAGCAATTATCAGCTCACCATTATTTGTAAATACCGTAGCGCATATTTATAGCTATTTTCAAATAACTATATATAGCTTTTTTAAAGCTATGTCATATAAATTTTATAATTATAAGGCATATCAAATTAGATATTTTACAGCTAATTAACCAGTTGATTTAAGAGAAAACTCAGGTGATTTTCAGATTAGTGACTGATGGTAGTTATAGAGCTAAGATAAAAAACACAAAGGATAAAAAAATGACAAATCGTGATCAATTTTGGACTATGGCAGATCATTCTCGACTGGAAGCTGAATATCTAGCTGATGAGAAACTGCAATATTTACAACATGCTCCACTGGACGCTTTACAGCAGATATGTATCCAGTACCGTCATTTTACCAAACAGTTTCCTGATAATCTGGCAATTCTAATTTCCAAAGCTCCTTACGGAAAATTTAAAAGCTTAACCGCTGAAATACTAGCAGAAGAGTTAGGTGAAGGAGATCATGAGAATAATCATCTCCAACTATGGGATAAGTATCTGTTAAGTATTGGTATAAATCAAGATTTATTTGAAAACTGTCTTAGCGAAGAAAATAAAATTTTGCTTGATGAGATTAAGCAACTAACGTTAACCAAGCCTACCACCTATGTTATTGGATTATGTGGTATGGGTGGAGAGTGTCTGTGCCAAGTTTATCTCTCTACTATGTACAAATATCTTGTCAAAAACCCATACATAAAAGAAAACAAACACACCATTGATTGGGATTTTTGGAACTTTCATGTTGGCGAAGCTGATATTATCCATCGTCAAAAGGTCAGAGATGCCATTAATGAGATAGTTGATGCCGACCCATCTACCGTAGATGATTTAACAGCTGGCTATCAGAAAGCCAAACATAATTGGGATACATTTTGGACGAATAACTACAAATTAGCCATGACTAAGCAGATGGCAGCTGTAAATTGAGTGAATAATTGAGTGAATAATTGAGTGGCATAGAAGTAAGTAGAGTCCATCAATAAAATCACTCTACTGCTTCAAAATATCGAATCCTCACAAATTGACCCGATATTTATTATAGCAGTTGGCAATTTAATCAGGTACAAATGAAAAGCATCAACGACACATAACACAAGGAAAAGCAAAAAAGCCGATGCCTGATAGTTCACTGCTAACTGCTATATTATTTTGACTCAAAATGAAACAAAAATCAGACAGAAATGACCCATTCTCTTGAAGCTTTGAAGAAACATGGCCAAACCACAGATCGATCTACTTTAGGCCTGTGGGATTCTATTCGAGCAGATTTTGAGGCTGTGTTTGAGAAAGATCCTGCTGCATGCTCTTGGCTTGAGGTGTTAACTTGCTATCCAGGCTTACAGGCAGTTACGGTTCATCGCTTTGCTCATATCTTATATCGCCACCGTTTATTTTGGCTGTCTCGCTTCGTATCCTACATTGTCCGTTGGCTAACAGGAATTGACATTCATCCAGGTGCTACCCTTGGTCGGGGCATATTTATTGATCACGGTGCAGGTGTAGTAATTGGGCAAACCGCCATCGTTGGAGATGGAACCTTAATTTATCAAGGTGTTACTTTAGGTGGCACTGGCAAACAACTAGGTAAACGTCATCCTACTCTGGGAAAAAATGTAATCGTCGGAGCGGGAGCAAAAATTCTTGGGGACATTGAAATTGGTAACAATAGCCGTATTGGAGCAGGCTCAGTAGTTTTACGGTCTGTTCCTAATGACTGCACTGTTGTTGGGATTCCGGGACGAATAGTTAGGCAATTCGCCAAACCGATTAGTCCACTTGCTCACAGTAACATCCCGGATCCAGTAGCTAATGTGGTTGATAAACTTATCCAAAGGATAGATGAGTTGGAAATCAAACTAAACCAATTACAGCAGTGTAGAGAAATGGAGTTCACCGAAAAGCTATTCTGTCAAGCTCCAGCTATCAATTTATCTCAAAATCCTAATGTGGATAGCCGTCAGCTAGCAAAAGTAGATTAACTTTTGTTAATAGAGGAGATAAATGTCTTGGAAATCATAATTGCTACTATGCCCCTGTGGGTAGCTATAGTAATGCTAGTGGTATTGCAGCGACCAAGCCAACAGTCTGGCTACCGAGTATGATATGTAAATCCTAGAATGGAAGCTCAACTGTTGAAGGACATAAAAGGCTCCGAGATTATAGATACAGGTGACCCAAAAACAGGGAGTAACTTTAATGAAACTAGAGATATAAATTGTCCGAAATGCCATACAAAAATGACCAAAATGGTTGACCTAAAACAGACTCATATTCGGTCTTAAAAATGCCCGATATGCTATGGTATCTGGTTTGATGCTGGTTAATTTAAGGATTATCAAGAAGAGGGAATAGCAGACTTTTTAAAGGATATTTTTAGCTAATTAATAGAATAAGTAGTAATTTTTAATGTCAATTAATTTCCTGCTACTGGAAAAACCTATGAAAAAACGTAGAACGTAGGAACGTAGTAGCTTGACCAAGATGCTAATTTCTCTGATCAAGCAGGTTCGAGATGCTCAAGTTAGAAATGATTAGCTCTATTGGGCTGGTTTCGGTAAAGTGATAATAAATTCACTATATGCTCCCACTTCAGTTTCCAGCTTCAAGGTTCCTCCATGCTGACCGACGATGATATCATGGGTCATTGATAATCCTAATCCTGTTCCTTCTCCAGTTGGTTTAGTGGTAAAGAAAGGATGGAAAATTTTATCTTTAATCTCCTGTGGTATCCCTATACCATTGTCACTGATGCGGATTTCTACCATCTGCTCCAGATTTTGGGTTTTGACCCGCAATGTCGGGGTAAAGGCTTCGTCCACCTGATCTGGATCTGACTGATAAGATTGCTGTTTCGCTTGAACTGCATAGCAACTGTTGTCAAGTAGGTTAATGAAGGCGCGGCTGAGATCATTTGATACTAGCTCTAATGGTTCAATAGAGTTATCGTAATCTGTGTCAATCGTAATATTGAAACGATTGTCAGAGGCTCGCTTGCTGTGATAGACCAACTGTACTGCTTCCGCTAAAAGTTCATTGAGCTCAGTCAGTTGATGTTGAGAACTCTCGGTTCGTGCGTGCAGCATCATACTGCTAATAATGCTATCGGCTCTGTTCCCGTGCTTATTGATGGCTAGGGAATTTTCTTTGATGTCGGTTAAAATCTCTTTGAGATAGTCTAGAGATTCTGGATCGAGATGTTCAGATTGGTTATCAAGTTCTTCAATCGCTTCCGCCACCAGCTCAGCCGAACCTTCAGCATAGTTGTTAACAAAGTTGAGAGGATTTCTGAGCTCATGGGCAATACCTGCGGTTAACGCCCCGAGGGAGGCAAGTTTTTCTTGGACAACAATCTGCTGTTGAGCAGCTTTTAATTCGACAGTTCTTTGTTCTACTTTCTCTTCTAGGTTGTGGGAATAGTCTTCTAGTTGGGCATTGGCTTGCTGCAAATCCTGATTCAGTTGAGAGAGTTCCGCCAGTAATCGCTCCCGCTCGGCTTCGGCTCGTTTACGTTCCGTGATGTCTTGAAAGGCTGCGATCGCATAAGCCACATTTCCGTCTTGATCATAGATCGGTGTACCCCAAGCTTCTACAGGAATCATCTTATCCCGTTGACGTATTTCCATATCGTCAACTGCCACACTCTCCCCCTGCAACGCCCTCAAAATCGGATTCTGTGCTTTGGGGTAAAGTTGCTCAGTTCCAGCCAAATACAGCTTATTAGTCTCTTGTAACTGTGACCCTGTAGCTGGCTCTATGATGCCTTTGTCTGAAATCTGCTGTCCGGCTTTATTGATCAAATAAGGCTTACCCTTGGTATCAGTTACACATACTCCCACAGGCATGGCTTCTAAGAACTGCCTCAAGCGATTCTCATTTTCGTGAAGTTGGGAAATTAAATCAGCTTGTTCGCGGTTGGATTTTTCTAGCGCTTTATTCATTGTCTGGAGTTGAGCATTTTTTTCAGCTAGCGCTTTATCCTGAGAATAACTATACAATGCCTCTTTTACAGTGATTCTGAGGTCGTCAGCCTGCCAAGGCTTAGGTATATAACGATATAATTTAGCATAGTTAATCACATTTCCCACCGCTTCCAAATCAGCTTGCCCAGTCAACATAATTTTGAGGGTTTTAGGTGAAATAGTATGAATGCGCTTGAGTAATTCATCCCCTTTCAGATTGGGCATGATGTAATCGGAAATAACCAGGGCAACTTCATAGTCATCCTCTACTAATTCTTCGAAGACTTCTAAAGCTTCTTCTCCACCTTGGGTCATTTCAATGAGATAGTTATCTCCCAAACTAGTTTCTAGCTCAATCTTCAGGCTATCTAGGATGGTTTGTTCGTCATCAACACAGATAATGGCAGTTCGATTCATAATTTTACTAAAGCAGACTTAATTGTTGAAATTAATTCCTTAGTATTCCACGGTTTATGTAAACATCGATATAGGTTAGCATATTGTTGCGCCCGTTCAACCGCTTCGTCATCAGCTTGTCCCGTTAGCATTACTTTAATAATACCGGGATATTTGTTATGGACATTAATCAGAAATTGATCCCCTTTCATTCCTGGCATTAACCAATCGGATACAATAATCAGAATTTGCTCTCCATTCTCAGAAAGTTCATCAATGATTTCCAAGGCTTCATCAGCACTTTCAGCAAATTCATAGAGATACTGATCTTCAAAAGCTGCTTGAAGTTCCATCTCTAAGCTTTTCAAGATCGATATTTCATCATCAACACATAAAATCACGGCGTCAGACATGACTAGTTTCCTCATTTAATTCATACCAATTCTGGCTCATTACGGCTACACATCAATTTCATCTGGCCATCTCCTCATCTCCCCATTTGTCCATCTAAATCTGTAGTCCTACTTTCAAAAATTGGTATCAATAGGTAGGGAGACGGTCGAGATGGGTTGAGTAAGCAAGGTCGCGATTGCTACGCTCCGGAAGCAAAGCTTCCGCGCTTATGCGATTAGCCCCAAGGGCTACGCTACGCTCCGGAAGCAAAGCTTCCGCGCTTATGCGATTAGCCCCAAGGGCTACGCTACGCGATCGCATAAGTAATCTTACGGTCTTTATCAAAGATGACAAGTTTTTGGTCAGCCTCACAAACCCCTTGATAAACTAGGGTTCTAAGGCGCTTAGTAAATTCCCTCAGTGAGCCGATAGCCTGGGAGTGTAATCATTCTTGGTTACTATGGATGATTTAATGACATGGACTGCAACTAGCCACAGTTTTGACACTCCCCGCTCTTACCTAGACTGGGTTTTATTGCCTCAGACAATTGTTTATGAAGTAGCTACACTTATAACTAGCTACACTTATAACTAGCTACACTTATAAAGTTCCCCAGCAATCCTGTCTAAATAACAGTTTCAGGTTGATCATATTAATCTACCTCCTCAGCCATCGACTGTGGCTGCTGAATTGGTAGGGAAACTGTAAAGGTAGTTTCACCAGGTACAGAATCCACCTCCATGTGTCCGTGATGTTTCTCTACAATTTTCCTAACAATATCTAATCCCAAACCACTGCCTTCTCCAGCGGGTTTCGTGGTAAAGAACGGCTGAAATATTTTCGGCTGAATTTCAGGAGGAATCCCTTTGCCAGTGTCAGTAATGCTGACCTTGATGTGGTCATCTTGCTGCCTGACGTTAATGGTTAAAGTCCCCTTGTTCTCCATAGCTTGCAGGGCATTGTGAATCAGATTCGTCCAGACTTGATTGAGTTCATCAGGATAGCACCCGATAACTGGCAAATAATCGTCATAGTTTCTGTTGATATCTACGCCATGTTTGAGTTGGTTATGATAAAGAGTCAAAACCGTGTCAATGCCGTCAGTAATCTGTGCATCTATCTTTTCCCCACTAGAGTCATAACGAGCATAAGTTTTCAAGGCAAACACCACTTTTGTGGCTCGTTCTACGGCAGTGGTAATGTTGCGAGTACTCGTATAGAGGTTAGCTAACTGATAGGCAGTGGTTAAAATCATTTCGTTGTCTGGGTCTTTCAGGAGAGGCAAAAACTCTTCGAACTCCTCATAAACCCCAATTCCCGCCAATAAATTGGCTAGCTTCACTGCTTTCTCAATAGCGTAGGATTCAAGTTGGCTTCTCAACCTTCGTTTGAGTTGACGTTGCTCTCGGGTAGATAGAGGAGTAGTCTGTCGGCTGGAGTATTGGAGTAAGGCCAACAAATCGGACTGACGTTCTGGTGAGAGTCCTTGAAAAAATGAGGGTAATTCCTGGAGGTGGTCGTTGAAGAAGTTAGACAGATTGCCCACACAGGAGCGAATTGCTCCCAGGGGAGTATTGATTTCGTGAGCGATTCCCGCAACTAGTTGTCCAAGAGCAGCGAGTTTTTCTTGGGCGATGATCTGGCTTTGGGCAGCTTCGAGCTGTTCTAGTGTGTTTTGCCACCTTGCTTCTGCTGACCTTCGCTGTTCAATTTCCTCTTTAAGAAGGGCATTTTGCTCCTTGAGGGCCTTTGCCTGACTTTGCAGTTGCAAATGGGTTCTAACTCTGGCTAATACTTCCTCTGACTGAATCGGTTTGGTCAGATAGTCCACTGCTCCGAGAGAAAAACCCTTGACCTTGTTCACGGTCTCACTCAGGGCTGTCATAAAAATCACAGGAATTTCACGGGTTAACGGATTTTCCTTCAGCCGATGGCACGTTTCAAATCCATCAATTCCTGGCATCATCACATCTAACACAATCAGATCCGGCGGTTTATAGTCAACCTGCTCAATCGCGCTTTCGCCATCAGTGGCGACTGCAACTTTGAAACCAGCACTGATCAATGTCGTGGATAGTACTTCTAAATTGGTGGCGATATCATCTACAATTAATATTAGTTGTTGATCCTGGCCATTGATCATTTTTACACCTTTTTATAGAATGCTTAAACCAAGTCAATAATTAATAAATCGTTGCTAAACGGTCATAATAACTCCTAATATACCTAACCATAAAAATATCAGCATTAAGTCCTAATACTTAAACCGTAAAACTAGGATTTTATGAATGTTAATTCTATTAAACCCTAAAACTTCGCTCTCATTATCAATTACCGTTTGCTTAGCGTAAAAGTAGGCTATTGGCTGATCCCTGGCAAGGTTAGCATGGGCTTAGGGCGTTAACTGACGGCACCTCAAATAGCATGCGCGTAGCGCATAGGCTTACCTCTTAACTAATTACGTTCCAGGTATTGTTTGATGAAATCTTGGATTTTTTTTACCTGAAAGCCTTGAGCGAATTGGTGGATATGTTGGACAAAAATCGCAAATTTTTGATCGGATTTTTCCAGATTATCCACTTGTTCTAAAATTTCGCTGATTAAGCCTGTTCTGGCCAAATCATAGAGCTGAGCAAGTTTTTCAGCTGGGGGAGGGATAATCTCTGTAGTTTGACATGATATGTTTTCAGCCATCATCTTTTCTCCTTGTTCTTTTCCTTCATACACCCATTCCAGTCTCAGACGCATCCGTAATATCTCGAATAGTCTTTCTGAATCTACTGGCTTGGGTAGAAACTCGTCCGCCCCAGACTCAATACTCTTGTGTTGGTGAATATCAAATACGCTGGCTGAGCAAGCAATCACCACTACTGACTTTAATTGGGGGGATTCTCGCACCTGTCGGATCAATTCCCAACCATCCATCCCTGGCATGAGCAAGTCGGTAATAATTAGGTCAGGCTGACACTGAGCTTTCTCCAAACCCTCTTGACCGTTGGTGGCCTCCACCAGTTCAAACCCAACAGGGGCAAGCAGATTAACCAAAACCATGCGATTTTCCCATTTATCATCCACCACCAGGATTTTCCGCCCCTTGCCTTTGAAGCCAATGATCCCTGTTTCAGAAGCCATCGGGGCATCTAAGCTTTCTGTGGCTTCTGGCAACTCCAAATCAAAGCAAAACACACTGCCAATTCCGGGCTGGCTCCTTACTTCTAAAGTAGACTTCATCATGGACAGGAGTTTCTGAGTAATCGCTAATCCCAATCCTGTGCCTTCTGCTTTACGAAAAGGATTTCCCACTTGCTCAAAGGGCAAAAAAATCTTTTGTAATTGCTCTGGGGTTATACCAATCCCAGTATCTTCTACTTGAAACCGGATTTTTGTCCTTTTTTCTTTGTTAAGCTCCTTTGTGAAGGAGGATGATGGGTGGATCGGATTTTGCCTAGATTCAAGGACACTCACTTTCAAGGTTACTTCCCCAGAGTCGGTAAACTTGATGGCATTACTGAGCAGATTCATCAGTACTTGTCGTAGGCGTTTCTCATCCCCATAGATGCCATTGGGGAGTTGAGAAAGGGGTTGGTAAGTAAATAAAATGTCCTTCTGATGAGCGCGGATACTGCAGATGTCAACCAGGTTTTCCAGAAAGGAGGAAAAATGAAAATTTACAGGAACGAGTTCCATTTTCCTGGCTTCAATTTTGGAGAGATCCAGAATGTCGTTAATCAGGGTTAACAGGTGTGAACCACACTGATGAATGATGTGGACGCCTTTGAGTTCCTCAGGAGCCATGGTTTTGGAATTTTTGAGGATTTGGGTGTAGCCGAGGATACCATTAAGGGGGGTTCTTAGTTCGTGGCTCATGTTAGCCAGGAATTCGCTTTTGGCACGATTGGCAACTTCCGCAGCCTCTTTAGCATCTTGCAGTGCAGCTTGCGCTCGGTTGCGATCAGTGACATCAACCATAACCGCTAGAGACCGAACCACCTGACCTAACTCATCTTGTTCAGCAATAGCGGAAAGAAGCACGTCAATGATTTCTCCATTCTTGCATATCACCTGATAGGGAACATCCAAGCAAATTCCTGTCTCAAAACATTTAGGCAGAAACACCCCTTGGGTGTACTGGCGTGATTCTGTTAAAAAATCAGTTGATTGTCTTCCAATAACTTCATTACGATCGTAGCCTAGCTTCTTTTGCCAGTAGTTACTGACACTGAGCAATTTACCATTGCTATCAATGGAATGCAGCATAACTGGTGTATTTTCATAGAGGGTGCGAAAGCGTTCTCTGCTCAGCCGCAGTTCCTCCTCGGCCTGTTTGCGATCGCTAATATCTTTATGGGTTCCTGCCATTCGTTTCGGGTTGCCCTTGTGATCATGAGCCACGACTTTACCGTAAATGGCAATCCATTTCCATTGACCGGATTTGGTTCGTACTCTATGGTCACAGGCCAAGAGAACCGAACTGTTCTTTAGACAAGCATTCAGCAACGACTTTACTAAGGCTTTATCCTCTGGATGTATCAGCTTTTCCCAACTGCTGAGGTATCCTGGTAGCTCATCCACATCATAGCCCAGCATTTCTAACCACCGGGGACTGTAATAAACCTCTCCAGTCGTGATGTTCCAGTCCCAGAGTCCATCACCAGATCCTTCTAAGGCTAGCTGCAAGCGTTCCTGACTCAGTCCCAGTTCCTCTTCTGCTTGCTGATGCTCTATCTTAGCCCGTGCTAGTAAGCTAGAACCAATACCAATTAGCAGCACTAAACTACCATAAAGCAGCCCTAAGGGCTTCCAGGAATCACGAGAGCGTTCTTTTATGAGTTTAGGGGAAATGTAGGTGACAATTTTCCAAGTATCGGAGTTAGCATCGATCCTAGTGGGATCAGAAAAACCCTTTGGTACAGCAGTTTTACCTGTTTGCATCTCGTGGCAAGGATGAACAGTGGTAAAGGTAAACTTACCGTTGGCAGTTTCAAACTGCCCGTTATCAGCCTTAGAAATCCGTTGCCATGCTTTTGGAAACGCCTTGGCAAAGGTACGGTCTTTGCGGTTAGGATACATGAATCCCCATTCATCCTCTGGGTTGGTTCCCTTCAGCCAAAATCCCTCACCATTCAACAGCATCATTTCCCCTAAGGAGGTGTTATTTTCGGGTTCCAAACTATTAATGAAATGTTTAGGTAAATAGTTAATCATGACGATGCCCCGTTTCTGACCGGAACTGTCAAACACAGGGCTACCAACGCGAATCACTGGCTTCAGGGGGTGTTCAATTTTTCCATTTTCGACATTCAGGTCTAGGGGAGAGACAAACATTTCTCCCTTTGGCAAAGCTAATATTTTTTGAAACCAGTAACGATTTGCCTTGACTTGCAGTTGTTCCTCAGGCACAATCACCGGCTGACCCTGGTTAAAATTGACTCTAACAATTTCTTTACCAGTTGTATCTAGAAAGCGAATTTGGTCATAAAGCCTTTTCTCTCGAACCAGGATGAGATATTCTTTAATAAGAGCCATGCGCCACCTTTCAGTTTTTTGGGGAGCATCACTGGTGCTATCTAACATTGCCCGTAACTCATTTTGATTGGCTAGGAATCTCAAGTCTGATACAATGACATGGAAATCACTAGCTGCTTGTTGAGCTTCCATCTCAACATTACGGATTTCATTAAGGTTGACTTCTGTTGTATCAACCTTAACCTCAGTGCGATGCATGAGCACTAGAAAACTTCCTATCCCTATCGTTAAAGGTATAAAAATAGCTAGAAAGTAGTTGATTTCCGCTATAGGGCTAATTTTTTTGAGAGTTTTCATTGCTCAGATTAACTAATTAATTTTTTTTGCTACTTTTTCAAAAGTATGCTGTTCACTGTTTCCTTTTAATTATTCCCTTTAATTACCAAAAAAATGTAGTATTATTTTTTTTATTAAAATACTATTGAGTACTTATTTCCTAACTATATACCTGTAGGATTAGTTAGGAATCAATCCTATAGCAAAGGTAACAGGGAACAGGTAGAATGGAGTAGCGATGCAGCGCGGTCTTGGGGGTTCCCCCCATGAGCGACTGCATCAAGACGGGAACAAAAATTATCAAAATTACTACACAGATTGCTATACACAATATAGAGTTTTATGCCTGGTTTTATTATTTTGTTAATCAACAAATTAAACAATTAATTGATTTATTTTATAGCTGTTTCTAGCCTAATGAGTTACACAGGATTTTTTCCCTCTTCCCTACTCCCTACTCCCTACTCCCTGCTCCCTTTGCTGTAATAATTAGTTATCCCGATATTGCTGAATAAACTGTCGGATTTTCTTGAGTTTAAAGTCTTCGGCTAATTGACGGAGATGTTGGCTAAATGGAATTAATTTATCATCCGTTTTTTTGAGGATTTCTACTTGTTTTAAAATGTCGCTAATTAAGCCAGTCTTCGCCAAATCGTACAGTTTATCTAGTGCTTCTTTTGAGGGCGGCACTATCGACTTTTGAGTTTTGAGGGGGGATGGTGCTTTGGTCGTGACCTTTTTATGTTTATGTTCTTCTTCTTCATAAACCCATTCTAGTTTCAGATGTACCCGTAACTTCTCTAATAGCTTTTTTGACTCTACTGGCTTCGGCAAAAAATCATCGGCTCCAGCCTCACTACTTTGGTTCTGGTGATCATCAAACACACTGGCTGAACAAGCGATCACTAGCACTGATGAGAATTGGGAGGATTCTCGCAACTGTCGGATCATCTCAAAACCATCCATCTGTGGCATCAACAAGTCAGTAATAATCAGATCCGGTTGGAAGTCTGTGGCTTTGTGTAAACCTTGTTCACCATTGCTCGCTTCTTCCATTTCAAAGCCAAGGGGAGCGAGCAGATTCACCAGTACCCAGCGATTTTCCGGTTTATCATCAACCACCAGAATTTTGCGCCCTTTGCCTGACAAACCAATGATTGTCTTGTCAGGAGCGATCGCATCAGTTACCCCTGTCGCTTCTGGCAACTCCAAATCGAACCAAAATACGCTGCCCACACCCAGCTGACTTTGCACTTCCAAAGTAGACCCCATCATCTCCAGCAGTTTCTGAGTAATGGCTAATCCTAATCCGGTCCCTTCGGCTCGAGTTAAGGCATTCCCCACCTGCTCGAAGGGCAACACTATCCGTTCGATGTGTTCCGGACTCATACCAATACCGGTGTCTTCAATTTCAAACCGAATTGTTCTGATTAGTCGATGGTGGTTTGGCTTTTTGTCTTCCCCCTTTGTTAAGGGCTTTGATTCGATGACATTTACCTTCAAGGTCACAAGTCCCGTGTCAGTAAACTTAATGGCATTACCCAGTAAGTTAATTAGTATTTGTCGCAGGCGTTTTTCATCCCCATGGATGTGATTGGGGAGTTGATTATGGGGTTGGTAAGTAAATAAAATGTCCTTGTGATCAGCGCGGATGCGACAGATATCAACTAGGTTTTCTAGAAAGGAGGGAAAATGAAAATTTGTTGGGTACAGTTCCATTTTCTTGGCCTCGATTTTAGAAATATCTAAAATATCGTTAATCAAGGTAAGTAGGTGGTTGCCACATTGGTGGATGACACGGATGCCCTTGAGTTCCTCAGGGCTCATCATTTTAGAGCGTTGGAGGATTTGGGTATAGCCGAGGATGCCATTGAGGGGAGTACGCAGTTCATGA
>NZ_JAAHHS010000150.1 GCF_010692395.1 Moorena sp. SIO3H5 | reverse complement strand
ATTCCATTGGTGAATTCTACTCTGTTGCCCTGACCAACAATCTCCAACAAGCCGACACAGGTACCAAGATGGTACATATCGGTAAAAATACTCGCAGCACCATCATTTCTAAGGGGATTTCTGCTGGTAAGTCCAAAAATAGCTACCGGGGTCTAGTGAAAATTGGTCCGAAGGCCAAGGGCGCACGAAACTATTCCCAGTGTGATTCCATGTTGATTGGGGATACGGCTGAGGCGAATACGTTTCCTTACATTCAAGTCCAGAACAACATGGGCAAAGTGGAACACGAAGCCTCCACTTCCAAAATCGGTGAAGACCAGCTATTTTTCTTCGCTCAACGAGGGATTTCAGAAGAAGATGCCATCTCCATGATGGTGAGTGGCTTCTGTAAAGATGTCTTCAATGAACTTCCCATGGAATTTGCTGCTGAAGCAGATAAACTTTTAAGCCTGAAGCTCGAAGGTACAGTGGGATAACTAAGGTTGGGAGGTTGAAGGTTGGGAGGTTGAAGGTTGGGAGGTTGAAAATTGAAGGTTGTTCGCGTAGCGTGGCCAAAGGCCAAGGTTGAAGGTTGAAGGTTGTTCGCGTAGCGTGGCCAAAGGCCAAGGTTGAAGGTTAGTTTGTTGTTAGGTTATTGAAGGTTAGCGGGTTGAACGCGATCGCGTGGCCTTTTGGCCAAGGTTTCTAGATTAAGACGTTCAAAGTTAAAGCTGATCAAATTCAACTATTATTCAACCTGATAACCTCAAACCTAATAACGTAAAACCTAATAACATTCAACCTAGTAACATTCAACCTTGGCCTTTGGCCACGCTACGCGAACAACCTTAAACCTTAAACCTATTAACATTCAATATTCAACATTCAACATTCAATATTCAACATTCAACATTCAACATTCAACATTCAACATTCAACCTGCTAACCTGATAACAACACTTCTGGGATAAAGCATTTATTATCAAGTCGAAATGATTAGTGAAACTAGTGAAATAATATTGTCTGTTCGGGATTTGACGGCAGATGTGGATGGTAACCAGATTCTGAAGGGATTGAATCTGGAAGTTAAAGCTGGAGAAATCCATGCGATTATGGGACCAAATGGTTCTGGTAAGAGTACTTTGTCTAAGGTATTAGCAGGTCATCCAGCCTATGATGTCACAGGAGGCGAGGTAAGTTTTTTAGGGCAAAATCTGTTAGAAATGGAGCCGGAGGAACGCTCTTTGGCTGGAGTATTTCTGGCGTTTCAGTATCCGTTGGAAATTCCTGGTGTCAGTAATTTAGATTTCTTGCGGGTGGCTTACAATTCCCGTCGCAAGCACAAGGGATTGGAAGAAATTGATACATTTGATTTTGAGGATTTAGTTGAAGAAAAGCTGGAAATTGTTAAAATGAATCCCAGCTTTCTAGAGCGTAGTCTCAATGAAGGCTTCTCTGGAGGAGAAAAGAAGCGGAATGAGATTCTCCAAATGGCACTTCTAGAACCTAAGCTGGGGATTTTGGATGAAACAGATTCGGGCTTGGATATTGATGCTCTCAAGATTGTAGCTAATGGGGTGAATCAATTGGCAAGTGCAGAGAATGCCATGATTTTGATTACTCACTACCAACGTTTACTGAATTATATTGAGCCGGATTTTGTTCATGTGATGGCAGATGGCCGTATCCTCAAGACTGGTAGCAAGGAGTTGGCTCTAGAGTTGGAATCCCGTGGTTATGACTGGGTGCTAGAAGACGAGACTGCTGAGGTGAGTGTCTGATGACTATGGAAGTTTCTGTAAAACGGGAGGTTTCTTATTTGTCGGCACTGCTAGAGCAATGTCGCCAGGATAATCCAGTTCAGATGGATTGGTTACAAGAGCTAAGTAACCACGCCAGGGGTATTGCTCAGGAGTTGGCGATTCCAACCACTAAAGATGAGGAATGGCGGTTTACGGATTTGTCGCCACTTTTGCAGGTGACCTTTGAGGCTGCTGTAGCTGTTGATACAAGCACCATTGATATTAGTCCGGTAGTTTTGCCAGAGGCGGTTAACAGCCGATTAGTATTTGTCAATGGGATTTATGCCCCTGAGCTATCCTCTGTGGCTGGGTTGCCTGAAGGGGTTTTTGTGGGGAATTTGGCTGAGTTGCCATCAGAGTATCAGAGCCGAATTGCTGATTATTTGGGCAAGCACCAGGGCGCAACCGATGTGTTTACGCTGCTCAATACCGCTGGTTTGACTGATGTGGCGGTGATCTGGTTGCCTAGGAATACTGAGGTGACGGTTCCCATTCATCTGCTGTTTGTTTCCATGGCTGATGGGGTGCCTAGGCTATTTCAGCCCCGTTGTTTGGTGGTGGCAGAGCCTGGTAGTCAGCTGAGTTTAGTTGAAGAGTATTGCCATGGCCAAGAGGCTAGCGCCCAGGGTGTTTATTTGAGCAATTCCGTGACCGAGGTATGGGTTGGAGATAATGCCAGGGTGACTCATATCCGGGTTGATGGGGAAAGTAACCAGGCTTTCCATGTGGGCAAGAGTGCGATCGCACAAGCTCGGAATAGTTTTTATAGTTCCCATGGGGTAGCCTTTGGGGGGAAGTTGTCTCGCCATACTCTGGAAGTGTTTCAGATGGGTGAAGGAACCGAAACGATTTTAAATGGCTTGACAGCGATTAGTGAGCAACAGTTGGCAGATACTCATAGTGCGGTGATGTTGAATCATCCCAATGGGATCAGTAATCAGCTGCAAAAGTGCATTATAGATGGTAGTGCTCATGCTGTCTTTAATGGTAAGGTTTCTGTTCCTCAAGCAGCCCAGTTGACCAATGCAGCTCAGTTAAATCGTAATTTGTTGCTATCGCCCAAGGCTAGAGTTGATACCAAGCCTCAGTTGGAGATTACAGCTGATAATGTCAAATGTTCCCATGGTGCTACAGTCAGTCAGCTGGAAGCGGATGAAGTCTTCTATTTGCAAAGTCGTGGACTAAAGGAAACCGATGCCCGTAACCTCTTGATTGATGCCTTTGTAGCAGAAATACTCAATCAAATTCCCTTTGTTTCTCTTCGCCAAAGACTCTCGGAAACAGTCATAAGTTCAAAACGGGAACGGTAATAACGTTCAACAGTAACATGACCTTAACTCAAGAAAAAACCATTGCTGATCAAGTCCGGGCTGACTTCCCTATTTTGCACCAGGAGGTTAACGGTAAACCGCTGATTTACTTTGATAATGGGGCTACTGCCCAGAAACCGGTAGCGGTACTGGATGCACTGCGCCACTACTACGAAATGGACAATGCTAATGTTCACCGAGGTGTCCATACCCTTAGCACTAGAGCTACAGACGGTTATGAGGGGGCACGGGATAAGGTAGCTAGTTTTGTAAATGCCCAGTCACGACAAGAGATTGTTTTTACCCGCAATGCTTCGGAAGCGATTAACTTAGTGGCTTACAGCTGGGGTTTGGAAAATCTGCGCCAGGGAGATGAAATTATTCTCTCGGTTATGGAACACCACAGCAATCTGGTGCCTTGGCAAATTATTGCTCAGAAAACTGGAGCCGTATTAAAGTATGTGGGATTGACGGAGACTCAGGAGTTTGATTTACAACAGTTCCGACAGCTGATTTCTGACAAAACCAAGCTAGTAAGTGTGGTTCATGTTTCCAATACCTTGGGATGTATTAATCCGGTAGACGACATTATTGCGATCGCACATAGCTATAGCGCTAGGGTAATGATTGATGCTTGCCAAAGTGTCCCCCATATGCCCATTGATGTCCAAGCTATGAATTGTGATTGGCTAGTGGCATCCGGTCATAAAATGTGTGCTTCCACCGGGATTGGCTTTCTGTATGGGAAACTGGACTTACTGGAAGCCATGCCTCCATTTTTAGGTGGTGGTGAAATGATTGCCGAGGTATTTCTCGATCACTCCACCTATGGGGATTTACCCCATAAATTTGAAGCGGGGACACCAGCCATTGCTCAAGCGATCGCACTTGGTGCTGCAGTAGACTATTTGACTGGCTTGGGTATGGATACTATCCATAGCTATGAAGAAGAATTAACCGCTTATTTGTTTAAGCAGTTGCAAGACATTCCAGATCTAATCATGTATGGTCCCCAACCAACAATAGATGGGAAAGGTAGGGCAGCCTTAGCAACATTTAATATTAAAGGATTGGATGCTAGTGATGTGTCTACGCTGTTGGATCAAGACGGTGTAGCAATTCGTTCTGGAAATCATTGTACTCAACCCTTGCACCATCGTTTAGGAGTGACTGGCACAGCACGAGCCAGTTTGTATTTTTATAATACTTTTGAAGAGATTGATCGCTTTATTGTGGCATTGAAAGAAACAATTGAGTTTTTCAGAAGTGCTATGGAGTGAATATAGCAATTATTTGGGTGAGGTACAAATTTTTGGGTTTTAGGGAGTAGGGAGTAGGGAGCAGGGAAAAGGCAATAGGTAATAGTCAATAGGCAAGAGGCAAGAGGCAAGAGGCAATAGTCAATAGGGAAAAAATATATAGCAATTCTCTTTACCATGAGGTACAAAGCGATGCAGCGCGGTCTTGGGGGTTCCCCCCATGAGCGACTGCATCAAGAAGGGATCCCCCTAAATCCCCCTTAAAAAGGGGGACTTTGATAATTAATTGTTAGAATTTATAAACATAAGTTCCCGACTCCCGACTCCCGACTCCCTATTCCCGACTCCCTACTCCCTACTCCCTACTCCCTACTCCCTATTCCCTATCAGCCATAAAAGCATTTTGATATGGTTTTGCCGTTGCGAGATAAGTACATAGATCTGCTCACGGATTATCGACTCATATAAAAAATTAAAAAACTGTCGCTTCAACAAATCCAACAAGAAGACAGGATCTAGAAACCACAAGGAGTGGAAATTTCTAGCCCTATGGGAACCTGCCTAGATAAAATTCAAAAGAAGTCAACATTAGCCGATATAATGAAATCATTAAAGGACTATAAAATTATTTTACGTCCCGATGACAACGGAACTTTTGTCGCCTATATTCCAGCGATTAAAGGATGTCATGCCTGGGGAGAAACTCCTGAAGCAGCCCTCTGTGAATTAAATTCTGTTTTTGAGATGATTCAAGAAGAATACCTCGAAGAAGGCAAAATTTTACCTGATGATGTCGAGGTAACTGTTTTTCATGCCAGCTAAAGCTAAAACCTTATAAAAAGTGGCTAAAAAATTAGGCTTTAAGAAAGTTCGTCAAAAAGGAAGTCATGCCCGTTGGAAGCATCCGGATGGGCGGTCAACCACTATTCCTGTTCATGGTAATGCTGAGATTGGAAGTTGGTTATTTCGAGAAATACTGAAGCAGTTAGGGATTAGTGAAAAGGAATTTGATCAACTCAAATAAGTTCCATCGCGAGGAGAATATATCTGGTTAATCACATAGGGTCAAAGTGTGTAAAACTAAGCATCAAGATGAATAAACATATAATCACCGCCAACCTTCTGAAGGAAGAGGTGCGATCGCCCTTATTTCTCAACAACTCTTATCTCTTGACCTGATGTAGCAACACCACCTGAAATGATTTTTGCCCTTAAGCCACAGCGACCTAGCATTTGAGACAGGACTTCTTGGCCAAGGAATTTAGCCAGATGAGAGCAAGGTTCACAATACCTAATACCCTCAAGTACAACATCACCGATTAAAAATTTTTTCCCTATCAAGGGATTCAATTTGATTCCTTGAGTTATGACATTTCGGCGAAATGAGCCATAGGTGAGATTCAATCCATTATGACTATTAAATTTATCGATCTCTTCTGATTCAATTAATGTGACTTGATAATCAGGATTTCCCGACAATTCTCTGGAGAATGTACCCTTGCCAAAGAAATACCGATCTCCTTCGATTCCCTCACCCGTTATAAATTTCAATGATTCAGCCTGAATCATTTCCGACTCAGCCTCACTGGAATAATACAAACTATAAATAGAACTCATTTTGGGTCACGGCTTGTGCATATTGATAAGTAAAACTTTTCTTTTTTCCCACAAAATCTAAAGTTCCACTAAAAGGCTTTTGACAGAGTGCATCTCAGTTTTGTAAGACTCAAGTTGGAAATCGCCCGTTGAGTTAGGCACCTGGTTGACTGATAAAAAGTGAAGTAAAAAGTAGTCAACTGCTTATCTGGAAAGGAGTTGCCAGACTTAACAAAGCGTGATTGGGAGCCAGCATTCGTTCGGACATAAACTACTCATACCATAGGAATGCTGTGAAAAAAATTCCTGGGTATATAATACCTTGAAGACCTGGATAGGTCAACCCTGTAAGTGGGCACATCTGACCCACCTGACGACCTGTTTATAGATGCTGTCTGCCCTGATCCAGACAGGGGAGGTGAAGCAAGACCCGTTGGATTCCCGTTCGTCCCATGGTTCGGCCAATATCCCCAAAGCAACCAGCGTCGGATGCAGCGTTGGCTGCCATTTTGTCCGGATTAACATCCATGGCCAAAAGGCCACGCTAAGCGAACAATTGTATAAACCGTTGATCCAGGCAGCCTTAGCACTCACCATTCGCTAATTTTTGCTAACTGGAGTGGATCAAAAAGGATAAAAAGCTTGCCCAGTAAATAGTTGAGCGAAATCAGCTACTTCATTATAGTTGATATCCACGCGGGATACTGTGGTAGACATGCAAGCCCATTCCAGATATTTTCGCCTGGACATTCTATCTTAAATGCTGATAATCCCCCAACAAGGCACTTCAATTAAACTAAGCCAGTGAGTCACCTCACTGACTCGTCTACCCTTCGGGAAGGCTACGCCAACAAAACCGTACTTGAAAGTGTCGGGTAAGAGAGCATACGTCACCGTATCTCCCTCCCCATTGAACCGTACTTGACACTCATCGCATCATACGGCGGTTTGCATAACTATCAGGTACACAGGATTGTTTTCCCTGTTCCCAGATCCGCTGTTCCCTGTTCCCTCTTCTCTCTTCCCTGCTCCCTGTTCCCTAAAAACCCAGAATGAAAGTACCATTAAGCAATTGCAAACCGCTGTTAGGATATGCTTACCTCGGATATAACGCCAGACCAAGAACTACCAATATGTACAGACTGTACTAGGATCTGGTTTCACCGACTTCATCTTTTTGCCCTGATCGTAGTCAAAGGTTCCCTCACAAAAGCCACTTTCACTCTCGAAGGCACAATTCAAAACAGTTTCATAATTTTGGATAGAATGATTGTCTACAATATCAAATTTACCCGTTAAGTTGTCTCGATAAAATGAAACTAGATAGGCATAAGGCAAATGCTGATATCCTTCACTTTCAAGTGGGACACAAGGAACTTTATCATAAACATTTTGGATACGAATAGTTCGTGTTTCCGGGTTTTGTTGCGGTGGCTGTTGTTGATAAAATTCCACAAATGCTTGGTTGCCTACACGAGGGGAAGCATAGTTGTAGCTTGCCGACTTGATATCTGGTCTAGACAACGCCATATCAAGTGTGAACAAAGTGCTCAGTGTACATCCTAAACTATGGCCAGTAATATACAGAGTATCGATCGGTTTTTCAGATGCTTGATATTGATCAACTAGGGCAAACACCTGATTCTGCATTGAGGGTGTGGTCTCATCACTATCGGCATAGATATGGTAGAAACCTGATTCAACCCTAAGGTCAGATGGCACCACGACATCTTCCTTGTAAGGTACAAATTTTGTATGGTCGGCACCAAAATCATCTATTAGATCCTCTGTCGAATCAGTACCTCTAAAGGCAAATATATAAGTGTAAGGAGACTGCTGAGAGCGAAACACTACACCATAACACTCAACAGTTTTGCATTCATTAAAAATCGCATCAACACCAGTCCAGTGGCCTACAAAATCATAACCATCCGGTGGAGAAACCTTAACACACTCAGTAGGGTTGTGCTTATTAAAAGCATCATAAGCTAGAATGCTTGCTTTCGCTAAAAGAATGGCTCTGGTGTGATCAAGGTCAGCAGTTGTGAGGTAAGTAATTGTGTTATCGATCACGTTAGAAGTTGTAGTCTTTGCTGACATTGCTAATACTCCTTATTTCAATTGATTCTTCCTAATCTAATCAAAGCTTTTTTGGGCTTTTACATCTTAAAGACAATCTCAAAACCCAATTTTGGAATTTTTCGAACTAGCACCAATTTTTGTCTCTCGACTCACCCCATTGGGAATATGTCACTTATGCAGAACATTTGTACTAATTCTCTAGCCGCCTCATGGGTTTAAGCTTGCTCTGATGATACATCGTTCATTTGTTCTGCAACGCAAGACCTACTCCCGCTAGGTTAGCCTAGGGAATAAGATGACTTACTTCCTATTCTCTCCTTTCTCTGCTGGATAGTCTAAACTCCAGTAAGTTATTTTTGCGCGATTCTAGGGTCAATCAACAACTAAGATATCGTTTGAATTTCAAATTTATTAAGCACCTACACAGAATTAATTACCTACTCTCAATTTGTGTAATTATCACATTGTCAAACTTTGAGTTTTGTAAAATGTGTAATCAATTTTGTGTACCTGACTAAATACTTTAATCAGTGCATCCCGATTCTGTAATCAGTATAAATACGTAAAGTTAATTTTGTAGCCGTCTTGTCACCCCTTAAGGTTGTAGGTAGTTGTTTGTGATTACAGAAAACATTGAGGGGCAGAAAGATGCGAGAGGAAAGTTTAAGGGGTTTAGCACCTAAACCAAACCTCTAATCTTGGAGGCGAGAGAAACCCGAATAAGGCTTATCCTTCAAGCCCAAGGGAAACAAGTCAGATTGTTGGGATTTGAGGGCATCAGCGACTATCTAGATAACCTAACTCCAGCCACTGGACTGGTCATCTAAAAAGTTCTCTTAATAATCGTTGCGCAACCCATACGAGGTCATTGGTTTGTAGGCAGGTCTTTTGGGAGCAGGTCAATTTTGTAAGAACACTTGAACTACAAACCCTTGAACTACAGTTTTTTCAGGGCTTCAGTAGCAGTTATGAGTTATTTGAGTAAATTTGTTCTGCGAATTTGACATGCTCCCGGTCTTTTCGTCACTGACTACTTAGTTAATATGTTTTGCAACTTTGACCTGCTCCCCAGAAAATTAACTTTACGTATTTATACTGATTACAGAATCGGGATGCACTGATTAAAGTATTTAGTCAGGTACACAAAATTGATTACACATTTCACAAAATTAAAAGTTTGACAATGTGATAATTACACAGATTGAGAGTAGGTAATTAATTCTGTGTAGGTGCTTAATAAATTTGAAATCCAAACGACATCTTAGTTGTCGATTGACCCTAGAACCGCGCAAAAATAACTTACCTATTACAGGTTAAGTCAAACAAGGATTGAATGCGGTTAAGCTTGAACGTTGTTAAGCACCTAAACAAAATTATTTTCCTACTACCAATCTCTGTAACCCTTACATCGTAATGCTTTGAGTTTTGGGGAATGTGTAATTAATTTTGTGCACCTGCTTAGTGTAACAATTGTATACCAAACTAGAAGTGGAGCTAATTAAAATGAGAAAATTGCTTTTAGTAATTACAACCTTGTGTTTTTTCTTCTTTCATAGCAATCTTGCATTTGCACTTGACTGTCCTAGTGGTCCATTACCTAACAAGGATCAGATATCCACCATCAATAATGGTATAATCAGTAGTTGCACCTCAAATTCAAAGTGTCCTAGTAAAAATCCTTGCTATTGTAGCGTTTCAGGAACTTGGGCTAAGGGGCCTGAAGTCGGAAGTCCCATAACAATTACCGAATGCTATCCAGAGTGTAAAGCAAATGGCACTACTCCTTGGAAAGATATAGGTAGTATTTTAGGAATTGGTCTTACTGCTGGACTAGCGACCTACAAGATATATAGTTCTCTTGCCGCTGATGCCGCTGATACCGCCTCCGATGCTGCTGCTGATGCTGGTGATGCTGATGATGTTGGTGTGCTGGATGATCTGGCAGATTTGATGGAAGGACTTGGGGAAGGGCTTCTTGTTGCTATTTAGTACGCTAAAAAAATACCGACAGCAAGAGGACACGCTCAAAGCTAACTCTTGTTACCGGTAATGTAAGGATTCAGGTGTGGGGAGAAGGGATAAGGGAAGGAGCTTCGGGCAAGTGACCAGCAACAGCCATGAGAGCTTGCTCAAAGAAATCAATCACCGAACGTCCCTGAAAACGACAAGTTTGGACTGGTCGTGTAGTAAATTAGCGGTCTGCTCGAATCGTTGGAGGGAACGAGAGCCACCACTAACCTTACGCTTAGTTACCGCCAAGCGTAGAGACCTAACGGCAACGGTTATGATCCGGTGGGACTTGGGGATGGTCTAAAAAATACCACCATTGAGAGGCTTTCTCGTTGAGGGAGCGCAAGAGTTTCCCCGCTTCAGCCCCAGCAGCTGAACTTCAGGTTTGAACCGTTGTCTGTATCTTCGTTTTGAATTCTCTTACCCACTGATGAGTTACGGTTGAATCTCCAGTTTGTTGCCAGAGACGATAACGGCTTGCATGTCACCCCCCCCCAGCTAAATGTCATAGCAATAAAACTCATAAATATGGTCATCTAAAGAAGAAAACAAAGATATAAATGCCACGAATGTGGGCGACAATTTATAGAGGTTAAAACTGAGCGTGGTTACGATGAAAAAAACTAAATTACTCTGCCTAAAAGCGATGCAGCGCGGTCTTTGGGGTTCCCACCACTCGCTCATAAAAACATAATAAAAAGTTAATTTTAAGAGGAATTAGAGGTGATTTTTTAATACTGCTAACGCCCATTACAGACATTAAGACGTCTTTTTATTATCTTTTTTACTACTGTTAGAAAATAATAAAAAGTCATCTTAATTCCGTTTTTTTTGACACTGGCTGGAGTTTCTTCCCAATCTGACCAGGGGACTTACTCTATATAGTTTGGGCGCTGCTGTTCCATGTTTCTTACCTTAGTATATTCTCGCTGCCATTTTTGGTGAGGGATCTTCTACCCCCTGAACGCTTACGTTATTTTTGCGCGACTCCTAACCAACTCTATAAGTAGGTGGGCATAAATAAACGTTAAAAATCAAAACCCGAAAATGAAGCTGGAATTCTCTATTCATAGGGGTTTCATGATTTTAAATTTCAATCGCTATTTTACACTTAATTACGCCCACCTATCCTTGTTTCCCTTCCCAAAAAGCTCGTGATCGCTATTATCAGAAGATTACCTTCTACCTGATTCAGGAATTTGATGCCTACGCCTAAATGTACTGCTAAATGTACAAAAAAAAGTGTCTGTCAGTCATTAGGCACCCTGGTTCTGACCCACTTCTTGGGACAAAAAATTTCGCCTCCGTGGATGACACATTTGTTTTTATCATATTTGCTCTCTCTTAAAAAATATTTGCAGGAAGAATTTTTGCAGGGGTCTTTTTCTTCAGGTTTATCATCTTCATCGAAAGAAAAAAATGATAGTTGATCTCTGATATTAACTCTGAATATTTCCTCTTCAAAGACTTTACTGTTATTAAAATCTTTGATGCCATCAAAAGTAAATCCTCCTTTGGCAAAGGCGCAATTGTCCTGATTTAATACTTCTGAGTATTCTATGTCTTTTAATTTTAACATCAAACTTCGTCCTACTATTGTGTTATTGTTTCAAATACAATATTACCTTCGTCAATTAGTTTTGTGCGCCATTTTGGCTGTTATTTTTAGTAAAGAGGCATGATATAGCAATCCTATCTGATTCGTGAAATAAATGGGCTGTTTTAAGGCAGAAGGCAGAAGGCAGAAGGCAGATGAGACAGAAGTTGGAGCTAGTTTTTAAGAAGTCCAGTGATTTTACAAATGATTTAGGATTGCTATACCTGTACTGATTATTAATAACTACAGAACCCTGATTGACTGACAAAAGTTATTCCGGAACATATTGGTACGTTACACTGTCGGGGCTTTTTCGTGCCTGGGGGCTGGTGCGTGTCAGATTTTTTGCGATCAAAAGCCTTCAAAGATTTATGGAGAAAAGATTTCACTAGTCAGAGATCGTCGATTACTATGTGCTTGGTTACGATGATTTCAATTTTTTTGAGTTATTCCGGAACTTCCTGAAATTAGTGGGTATATTGAGGTAAAGGGCAAACCATTGTGGTTGTCTCTTTGTTTTGTTTTTTGAACGACCAGTCCACATGCACCTCAACAGCGGGCTGGTCGCTAGTTTTTTCGCTCAATATCAGAAGGGAGAATCCCTCAGGAATATTTCCTCTTCATGAGTGCTCTGAAGGTCTAGGCGTATCACCTGCTGCCATTTCCCTATAGTTAAGTCGATTTGCCCAACATCCGGAGATTCCATCCGATGGGCGTCCAGATCTATTAAGGTCAACCAGACCTTAGGAATAAAGCCGTCATAAGAGAATGGAGTGGGTTGGTCTAAATTTTCCCAGGCAGAAGCATATATGTTGCTTGTGTTTTGTGCTTCTATTTCTGCTTGTTCATGACCATTCATCATGTGGAATCGCTGGAAGTTCCCAACGGTTTTGCCCTGCTTGTTTTTTAGGATTATTCCCCTTATTGAATTACCTGTCTGGCCATACTGGCCAGTGTACTTATAGACGTAAACTTTAACGGTTAGTGGATTGTTCCGATTGAAGGTATATCCATTGTTCCCAGTGAAGGTGTATACAGTGACCTTACTGTAGGCTCCGTATGGATTGTATAAGGCGTTGTTCTGTGGTAACTCGTAATCTTCTGGTGCCCACTCTGGAGGTGTTTGAGCAATAGCCATGATGGGGCTTGTTAGTACTAATGAAGTGGTAGTGATCGCGGTCAGTATGTTTTTCCAGTTAGTCATTAGTCATCCCCTGTTTTGTTATTCTTATTATTTTGTACTCGTAGTATGAATCGACTCAGGATTTTTGATGAAAGTTTTTTGACTTGAGCGGTTTCCGAGGCCGCTCAAGTTGGTTCTCTGGTATTAGTTAAACTGCCTTGAGGTAAGCAGGGATTGGGGTGTCTTTTCGTGCTCTGAGGCTGATCTTAGTGAGGTTGTAGTGGGTTTTGTTTATCTTGGTTAATGTGTTGTGGATTTGGATGAACTCTTGAAATTGCTGCTTGATGAGCGCGGTGCTTTCCTGAGCTTACTGGGTTTCCTGAGGCTCTTGAGTGGGCTTTTGGACTGAGCGATGTACTCAGCTCTTGAGGAGGCTTCCGTGAGTTTGGCGTGTTCCGCCGTTAGCTACTGTTTCATTCCACTCTGCGATCACTTCTAAAGCGGAGGATGTACACAATTTTTTTGCCTCCGAAAATTTTAGTCACCACTCTTGGATCGCAAATTCACTGGAAGTCAAGTTACGCAAAGTTTCCAGGTATTAAGTGTCCAGGGTCTGAATGAACGCTTCCTTGTCTGCCCACTATTAATCCGCACAAATACCCACGGAGACATTCCTCTCCGTGCTCTCACTTCCAATACAGGTTCATTTACCACCCTTTCAACCATACTGTAAATTTACAGCATGTTTTTTTGTTATTTTTAGCACTAAATCAAAAGATAAAAAGTGATTAATATTGAGCGGAATTATAGCTAATTTAAAAATCCCAATAACTCCCGTTTTGGGGATTAAAACTGGTTTGAGAGGTATTGGTAACCCAGTCGTTAAGATAGTTGTGGAATTACTGGTGGCTATTGACCTATTGGGTGTTAACTGTAACTTGTTCTATTGTTTTTGTCTTAAACTTGTACTAGGGTATATCTTTGGGTATATCTTTAAGTTCTTTTATTAGTTTCATTCCGGCGGTTTTAGGATTAAAATTTTTAGGAAATATGGTGGGACAAGGATGTCTTAGGAAAAATTTTTGGCAAGTAACTACCAATGTGCTTTCATCTGTATAAAATGTATTTTGTAAATTAGCTCCCCCTAAAATAGCCTCCTGTAAATTAGCTCCCCCTAAAATAGCCTCCTGTAAATTAGGTTGAATTAAAATAGCCTCCTGTAAATTAGCTCGAATTAAAATAGCCTTCTGTAAATCAGCTTCCTCTAAAATAGCCTTCTGTAAATTAGCTTGAAATAAAATAGCCTTCTGTAAATTAGCTTGAAATAAATTAACCTTCTGTAAATTAGCTCGAAATAAATTAGCCTCCTGTAAATTAGCTCGAAATAAATTAGCCTCCTGTAAATTAGCATCGACTAACTTAGTCTTCTGTAAATTAGCATCGACTAACTTAGCCTTTTGTAAATTAGCGCCCCCTAAATCGGCATTAGCAAGTTGAATTCCTCTCAAGTAAGCTTTTGGTGCTTCCAAACCACTCAAACTTTGTTCCTCCCAGGTTAACCAAAACCAGGGATTACGCCTAGGCTTTGAATTTAAAAATTCTAGAGCTTCTTTTCTACCACCACTACCTTGTTGGTCATATGCTGCTGTAATTACCTGCCATGCTTGATAAATTTCACTATTTCGCCTATCTTTTTCCCCAGCGATAAAGATAATCAAGCCTAGAAGAATAGATAAATTACCGACTAGTCCTAATATTTCTATTAATGCCAATCTGTTGAGGTAGTCTAAAACTGGTTCTAAAAACTTTTTTTCGATTCTTATAAGTGGTTGATTACATTTAAATAATACTAACCTCAAGGGACTGTTTGCAATTTTTTCGGCTTGATATCTATCTTCTATATTAGTTCCTTTTACACCTGTTAATTGACGGTTATTATAAAGTTGAATAGCTATTTTTTTGATGTCTAGGTATGATGTTTTTCGTGGACGGGGTATTTTTATTTTGATTTGATTAAGTATCTGTTTTAGCTTCATTATTGCTAATAATGTGCTTGTATAAGTCCTGTTATGATTTGGGAAAGGTAATCCCTAATTTATTATCCCCTCTAAGCTCAGTCATCAGATCTTTTTTTTGCATCAGGTGTGTAAACAGATCTGTCAACTTCATGTACTTGGGCATGTCACCGACAAACGACCCAATTCTAATTCCAGGACTCAACCCTGTTCCATTGACAGAATTCCGACAGCGGAACTACTTCTCATCACAGTCAGTCTTTAACTTCCCGTTATTTTTGCCAACAAAATCAAAAGTAATAGAAAGTTAATTTTAAAGGGAATTAGAGGCAAAAATGAAATACTGCTAAATCCGATTATGTTAATTAGTGAGTAGATAATAATAACCTACAGTATAATTTGATGTCAGTTTGGGTGAAATACTTGCGCGCCACTTCCTTGTGAGAAGATGGGCGATAGACTACCCGAATCACCGTTCAATTACGTTTGGTAGGTAAGGAATACCCTCATGACAAGTCCCCAGGTGATCTGTGCTGGTGAAATGTTGTTTGATCGTTTGTCTAATCAGCCAGGAAAACCCCTAGAACAGGTGGAGTCTTGGACAGACTATCCCGGTGGCGCACCAGCGAATACTGCTTGTGCTTTAGTAAAGCTGGGTATACCCACTGCATTTATCGGTTGTATTGGTCAAGATCAGCCAGGAGACATACTGGTAGAGTTGTTAAAGGATGTTGGTGTCGATGGTACGGGAGTACAGCGTCATGGTACAGCTCCCACACGAATCGTCTATGTGGTGCGAGATGCCTCAGGCGATCGCAGTTTTGCTGGATTTGGTGATATCGATACCACAGAATTCGCTGATACACGACTTCAAGCGGATCACTTGCCTACTGAACTATTTAAGGAAGCGAAGTTTCTGGTATTGGGGACTCTGGAATTAGCCTATCGAGACAGTAAGGCAGCAATTAATCAAGCAGTTAAGTTAGCACAACAACACCAGGTCTCTATCTTTATAGATGTGAACTGGCGACCGGTCTTTTGGAATGATGCCAATACTGCCATTGAAATTATTCAAGACATGATCCAGCACGCGGACTTCCTGAAACTGACTGATGAGGAGGGAGAGTTTTTGTTTGGCACTGCTGATCCAAAAGCGATCGCACAACGGCTGGATAAGGTCAAAGGAGTATTAGTCACAGCCGGGGAACGAGGCTGCGCCTACTATCTGGGAGGAAACGAAGGGAAGTTACCAGCATTTTCTGTAGCAGTGCAGGATACAACCGGTGCCGGGGATGGCTTTACTGGTGGCATTATTTATCAACTATGCCACCGTGACCGGTCGAGTCTGAGTGATCCAACCGTTGCCAAAGATGTGGTTACCTATGCCAGTGCAGTAGGGGCACTGACGACTCTCAAGCCTGGTGCGATCGCAGCTCAACCTACATTAGCTGAGGTGGAAGCATTTCTCTATAGTTAGGGCTTGCTGAAAAAGTTTTGGTGAGGAGAGGCAAGAGGCAAGAGGCAAGAGGCAAGAGGCAAGAGTTAAGAGGTAAAAAATTATGTGTACCTCATAGCTATGATAAACGCTCGCTTTGACATCTCCCCCCGCTAAAAGCAGGGGGATTCCACAAGAAGTGAAGAGGCGGGTTGAAACCGCGCCTCTTCACTTCTTGTCCGATATGATTTACTCAATGAAGTGAACAAATCATAACGGTTCGGGAGTGTCAAGACTCCCCTACCTACCTTGGTCAGGTTAATTCCTAACT
>NZ_JAAHHS010000015.1 GCF_010692395.1 Moorena sp. SIO3H5 | reverse complement strand
AAACTACGTAGAGCAAGACAAGTCTCGTGGTATTTACTTTACCCAAGATTGGGCTTCCATGCCTGGTGTAATGGCTGTAGCTTCTGGTGGTATCCACGTATGGCACATGCCCGCACTGGTAGAAATTTTTGGTGATGATTCCGTACTACAGTTCGGTGGTGGTACTTTGGGTCACCCTTGGGGTAATGCTCCTGGTGCAACCGCTAACCGCGTAGCCTTAGAAGCTTGCGTTCAAGCTCGTAACGAAGGACGTAGCATGGCTCGTGAAGGCGGTGACATCATCCGCGAAGCTGCTAGATGGTCCCCTGAATTGGCTGCTGCTTGCGAACTTTGGAAGGAAATTAAGTTCGAGTTCGAGGCAATGGATACCGTCTAATTTACAGTTAGGAGTTAAGAATTAAAGAGTTAAAGAGTTAAAGATAATATTATTCCTTCTTTTAACTTTTAACTTTTAACTTTTAACTTTTATAGGCTGGGGTCAGGTTAGGTTTGAGGTAATTCCCCGAAAGCACCATTGTAGGGTAATGGTTGACCCAGAGTACTGAGATTAAGGACATGACCGCCAGTGACTAAGTATACTGGGTTAGCCAAGTGCCCCAAATAACGCACCACATTCCCCAGGCGATCGCGAAACGCCCTACCCATAGGATAAGCTGGCACCACTCCCCAGCCAGCCTCTTCTGCAACAAAAATTACAGAACCTTTAACTTTGCTCAAACTATTCCATAAGCTTTGTAACGTTTGCTGCCAAATCGTATCATCTTGTTGTATGCAATTAGCAACCCAGGTTCCAAGAGAATCTACTAGCAGGCAGTGATTGATGTCAGAATAGTTGGTAATTGTTGCTGCCAAGTCCAGTGGAACCAAAAGGGTTGTCCAGGAACTGGGCCGTCGCTGCTGATGTTTTTCAATCCGGGCCAGCCACTCTGGATCATCCGGGTTGGTTGTGGCAGTAGCAACGTATATTACCGATTTCCCAGTCTGCATTGCCAGGGTTTCTGCCCACTCGCTTTTGCCAGACCTGGATGGTCCGGTGACTAAAATTAAATTACTGCTCAATTTGGTACTGGTAAATTGGGTACTATTCAAGGCTATTGGGACTTATCTTGCCATTGCGCAAAAATTAACAGAGCTTATAGTTCAGAATAATTGGCATCTTCCCCCTTCAAATCAACTATATTTCCTCAAATCAGTCACCATGAAATCAAAATTGCGACGGATCGAGACAACACTAAATCAGTTAGCAAAAGCTAGTCCCACTGATTCATCACAACCATCCCCAGCTGTGGCTGATCAAACTAATCACCAACAAGCAGGTGTAGTAAGTCGTAGAAATAAAAAGGAACCTTCTTTCTCTATGGCAGTACAACCGTTCCCCACTCGCCAGGATGAACAGAAGATACCGACTCTGCCTAGATTGAAATACCCTAAACTGGGAAACCATCGCCATGGTGCTAACCCAGCTTTGGCAATGAATCTTTTGCAAGACATTGAGGGAATTGTTCTGGGTTGGCAGCAGGAACTGCACAAAATCCTCCGGCAAATTCAAGACCTATACTTAGAAGGACCAATTGTTGATGGCTGGTTAGAGTCTCAAGCGAGTCAACCCCAAGATGCCATAGGCACCGTAAGACTAGCCAATGGTGACCGGATGATGGACTATGTGGATGAAGGGGTTGAGGTATCGAATACTAATGTTACCTATCAATCTCCTCGTACTGGTTATCGTCTTTGTGGCTTGGATGAGCAGGGTCAATCTTGGTCAAGGTTTTGTCCAGCAGATCAGGTTCCCAGTGTGAGCATGGCCATCGCTCGTTATCAAAAATTGCGACAACTATTGATTCGGAAAAAATACCTCGAAGATCGTCTCAGTCAACTAGCAGAAACATTAACTGTGATGCACTCTCAGCTAAATAGACCTTAATCAAAGGTGCTGATGGGAGTCTCAATTTTTGCGATTGACCTTGGCCAAAAGGCCACGCGGGGCGCGTTTGGTCACGCTTTAGGCAAAGCCCGACCCTGAGCGAACGCGATGAAGCGAAGCTTCCGCTAAAAGCGATTGACCGTAGGTCACGCTACGCGATCGCACTCACTATGGGCAGATCTCTATCAGCCAATGCTTTGGGAGCTAAAAGCTACCTGGAATTTCTCTAACAAAGCCCAAATGAGGTTCGATGCGACCTGTACTCATGCTTACCCAAGCTAGTCCTTCGGAAGTTCCGATCCACAACTTGTTACCAGTATTAGGAGCTAATGCCAAAATACGACTAGAGGGTAGCTCGCCTAGTTTAGCCAACACTTCTCCACTGTCTCGTTTTATTTTCAATAAGCCATTATCCGTACCAACCCAAACATTACCATCTAGATCAAACTGCACAGCAGTGACATTACGTCCTCTTAGGGGAGTTACAGACCTGAAAACTTCGTAAGTTTCTGGGTTAATCACCAGTAAACTATTAGGAGTACCAGCCCACAGCATTCCGTCCGGTCCTCGGGTCAAGGTTTGCACGGTGTTTCCTGGTAAATTCTTGATGCGAGCAATCACAAAAGCACTAGCAGTATCCACTCGCACTAGCCCTTCTAGAGTGCCCACCCACAGCTGACCCTCTTCATCTAGAGTCAGAGCATTGGCACTGACACCGGGTAATTCTTGTAACGTTGTCATCAACAATCCCTGGTCAGGGCTAATCAGAGCCAGACCGCGATCGCTTCCTACCCAAAGATAGCCACGAGTGTCAATCAACAAGGACAACACATTATTAGACGGTAAGGTAAAGTTTTGGGCATTAATTTCATTATTACGAGGGTCTATACGCAATAGTCCTTCATAAGTTCCTACCCAAATCCGCCCTACCCGGTCTTGAGTTATAGCACCAACAGTGTAATTGGGGAGACTTAGGCGAGTGCGGATTTTTCCACTATTGGGGTCAATTCTAGTTAATCCTAGCCAAGAGCCCACCCAAAGCTCACCCGTAAAATCTGGTTGCAAAGCAGACACCCGAAAATCTGCTGGCAGGGGCTGGGTTTCTTGCCTGAGGCGTTGATCAGGTAAAGGTCTAGTTGGCGGCGGAGGGTTTCTAAGGGAAGTAGGGGGGGATACCTCTTTATTTACAGAATCAGTGGATAACTGTGTCTGAGCGATCGCTGTTGAGAAATTGTTGTTTGGCTCACTGTCTGGGATTGACACAGGTAAGATTTGCCCGAGCAGTGTAGCACTGACTACCATAGCGATACGGTTAGTTAAGCATGCCATTATTTTCAGCATCTTGATTAAGTCTTTTGTTGATCAGGAATTACCCTTGCATCCGTGTCTTGATGCAGTCGCTCATGGGGGAAACCACGGCAGTCGCTCATGGGGGAGACCACGGCAGTCGCTCATGGGGGGAACCACGGCAGTCGCTCATGGGGGAAACCCCCAAGACCGCGCTGCCTCCCCAAGACCGCGCTGCCTCCCCAAGACCGCGCTGCCTCCCCAAGACCGCGCTGCATCGCTTGCACGGGTCCTAATTTTAGGGGGGATTGTAGGAGCGCAATGGTTGCGCCCTCACGAGCTATAGCGCAACTGTTAAAGTTCTATATTATATACTTTTGGTTTTTAACCCCGCTGCCAAACCTAGTCAAGCTATTAATAATAAGTCAATTTGCTCGGTTTTGTGACAAGACTGTGATAAATATTTACATTTCGTCACCTTATAAGAGGAGCTGATACATTCCTAAAGAATATTTGAGGTTTAAGTGTTCCCATTACCTGCTATATTTCAAAATGATTAAGAAATTCTGAATTACCTTAGCGACTTGACTGACTAGCAACCGTTTACCAATCAGCGGAGCGGTTGGGTTAGTAAGTAAAGCTACAGGTAATCCCCAACATTAGCCACAAACAGGTGATTGTGGAATCGGTGTTGTGCCCTTCTTCAGGCTTAGAAAACAAGCCTAGATGGGTTGTTTGTTCTCTTAGCTAGGAGCAACACACAACACTAAGAAAAGAAAATCTCTTCTAGCGATAGCAACATTCAGTAGTTCCTAAGGAAGCAACGCATGTCTTACTCATCAACCAGGACTCAGACAAAAGCTGGCTACGATGCCGGTGTAAAAGACTATAAATTAACCTATTATACGCCAGATTATACTCCAAAAGATACGGATATTTTGGCAGCCTTTCGCGTAACACCGCAGCCTGGTGTACCTCCGGAAGAAGCCGGTGCAGCGGTTGCAGCTGAGTCTTCTACGGGTACCTGGACAACAGTTTGGACTGACTTGCTGACTGACCTAGACCGTTACAAAGGTCGTTGCTACGACATCGAACCAGTACGTGGGGAAGACAACCAGTTCATCTGCTTTATTGCCTACCCACTAGATCTGTTTGAAGAAGGCTCAGTCACCAACATGCTGACCTCCATCGTGGGTAACGTGTTTGGTTTCAAAGCTCTGCGAGCACTGCGCTTAGAAGACTTGCGGATTCCCATTGCTTACCTCAAGACCTTCCAAGGACCTCCCCACGGAATTGTTGTAGAGCGGGACAAGCTTAATAAGTATGGTCGTCCTTTGCTTGGTTGTACCATTAAGCCCAAGCTAGGTCTATCCGCTAAGAACTACGGTCGTGCAGTATATGAGTGCTTGCGCGGTGGTCTGGACTTCACCAAAGACGACGAAAACATTAACTCCCAGCCCTTCATGCGCTGGCGCGATCGCTTCTTGTTCGTAGCAGACGCAATCCACAAATCCCAAGCTGAAACTGGCGAAATCAAAGGTCACTACCTCAACGTCACTGGTCCCACCTGTGAGGAGATGATGAAGCGGGCTGAGTTTGCTAAGTCCCTGAACATGCCCATCATCATGCACGACTACCTCACTGGTGGCTTTACCGCCAACACCACTCTTTCTCGTTGGTGCCGTGATAATGGGGTTCTGCTGCACATCCACCGCGCTATGCACGCTGTGATTGACCGTCAGAAACACCACGGTATGCACTTCCGCGTCTTGGCTAAGTGCTTGCGCATGTCCGGTGGTGACCACCTCCACTCCGGTACTGTAGTCGGTAAGCTTGAAGGTGAAAAAGGTATCACCATGGGCTTCGTTGACCTGATGCGGGAAGACCACATTGAGCAAGACCGCGAACGGGGTATTTACTTCACTCAAGACTGGGCTTCCATGCCTGGTGTAATGCCAGTGGCTTCTGGTGGTATTCACGTTTGGCACATGCCTGCGCTAGTAGAAATCTTTGGTGATGATTCCTGCCTACAATTCGGTGGTGGTACTCTAGGTCACCCATGGGGTAATGCTCCTGGTGCTACTGCAAACCGGGTAGCTCTAGAAGCTTGTATCCAAGCTCGTAACGAAGGTCGTAACCTGATGCGTGAAGGTGGTGACATTATCCGGGAAGCTGCTAAGTGGAGTCCTGAGTTGGCAGTTGCTTGCGAACTGTGGAAGGAAATCAAGTTCGAGTTCGAGGCAATGGATACCGTCTGATGCAGTTTGAGGTGTGAAGTTTGAAGTATGAAAAGTCATACTTTAGACTTCATAACTTTTTCTAAAAGACTGGGTTCAACCATGGATTTAAAACGAGTTGCGAAAGATACAGCCAAGGTGCTGGCTAGCTATATGACCTATCAAGCACTGCGGACTGTGGTAAACCAGTTAAGAGAAACCGACCCTCCCCGAGCCCTTTGGCTACAGTCTTTTTCCTCACAACAAAGTATCCAAGATGGAGACGCTTATCTTGAGGAATTACTGCAGGCTAAACCTGAATTAGCCTTACGGATTATGACTGTGCGGCAACATATCGCAGACGAAGTGGCCGAGTTTTTACCTGAAATGGTTTGCACCAGTATCCAGCAGTCGAATATAGAACATCGGCGTCGGCATCTTGAGCGCATCACGCAATTCACTATTCCAGATAACCCGACTAATTCTGAACAGCAAACTGATTCGGATACCTAATTGGTTCAACCGAAGACGTTACCTGCTATCCCCCAAATTTCATACCTATACTTCAACAGAGAATCAAACAGAGCATCAAAATCTATGAAAACATTACCAAAAGAGCGTCGTTACGAAACCCTTTCCTACTTACCCCCCCTGAGTGACGCTCAGATTATGCGGCAAGTGGAGTACATCTTAGCGGAAGGTTACATCCCTGCGATTGAGTTCAACGAAAGCTCTGAACCAGAGATTTACTACTGGACATTATGGAAACTGCCTTTGTTCAAGGCTACCTCACCTAAAGATGTGCTAGCTGAAGTGGATGAGTGTCGCTCTGAATACCGCGACTGCTATATCCGGGTTGTGGGTTTTGATAACGTTAAGCAGTGCCAAGTTCTCAGCTTCATCATTCACAAGCCCAATGAAGGTATTAGCCGCAGCCGTTGGTAACTGCAGCCTTTACTAATAAATCCTAAGGCATTGATGCTTGCCTGAAATGCTATTATTAGCCCCCCGATCAAGATCGGGGGGCTGTCATGATAATAATGGCAATTAACAATCAAAAATTGCCGGTTTTGTTGTTAGTAATAACTAATGACTCATAGAGCTCTAGGTTAAATTAACGTTTAGCTCAAATATGGCAATGACTAATCGTTAATGTTCACCTATAATGTCTAATCACTAATTATCAGCTTCGCAGGAATTAATCACTTTATTAAAATCTTCAGGAGGTTCCTTACCACCAGTAATTTCGAGACCAATACTTAGAAACTCTTGATAAGAGAATTTTTCTTGAATTTTATCAATGGTACACTGACAAAATGCCTGAGCCTCTGAGCCCTTACTCCCAACACATTCCTCCATGTAAAAACTGACAAAATCAGGTGTATAGCCAATCTCAGGGTTTTGGAGGATAGTCTCAGCTTCTTTAGGGATAGTCAATGGTTTTTGGGCATTAGTCTCAGCCTCTTGAGAAATAGGTTCAGTTTCTTGGGAATAACCCACTGTTGGGCTGACGAGAGCAAACAAACAGGCACTGATAATTGATAGCTGGTATGGTTTGATGTTCATGCTTTTTAACCTCTACAAAAATTAGCCCAGATGAGATCATTCGGACTATTTTAACAATTGCACACTATTAGGTTTCCCATCTTTTCTCTGAAAGAAACATTAGGTAAAAGCCTTGCAGACAAAAGGAAAAACAGAGCACTAAAAATTAACAATTAACTGTTTTTAATTAACAATTAACTGTTAGCAATTTTTAAAATACTAAGAGACTAGCCAAGAAACACAATACCAGTGTTTAGCTTGTAGGATAGGCAAAAAAAATTGCGTTTTGTTGAATATTCTAGATTATATTAGCTAAGTTGCCAGGGTGCATCTCAGTTTTGTAAAAATACGACTATTGAAGGCTAAAAATCTTCTAAAGTTCCCTGAGTTATAGATCTACAACTTTGATATGCACCCAGTTGCTAGTTATGAGTAGGTAATTATCAAAAAAATACCTCAAAATCCCTGCCACACACCAAATACTAGTCTCTCTAGATAATCAACTTTCCATTATTGGTATCAAGAGCTACTCTTTCTAAAAATAACTAGCAACTTTTTTGAGATTACTTCGCACACCCTACTTTAATTGGTATTTTTTTTATATGCAAGTCCTTAATGACTACCAATAATCATCCCGGCCAGTAGCACAAAGCCAATCCAGACATTTTCACGAAAAATCTCTCCATAGATAGATGTGGGATGATTGGGCTTTCGTAATCTAGTATAATTCCAAATCCACACTACTGTCGCTATCACTAGGGCTAACCAAAAGGCCAGTTGGAGATCCATCACAACTCCCAGGCAGGCAAGCAAGCTAGCAGTACCAGCAAAGAACACACCTACGGCATCAGCAGCATACTTACCGAAAAACAAGGCACTAGAGCGCACCCCAATCCTCTGGTCATCCTCCCGGTCTGGCATGGCATAGACTGTGTCAAATCCCAATGCCCACAGTACCGTTGCTCCCCAGAGTAACCAGGTAGCTGGTTCTAGAGTAGTAGTAATGGCACTCCAACTAATCAGTACAGCAAAACCCCAAGCAATGGCCATAACCAGTTGCGGTACAGCAAACACTCGCTTGGCAGATGGGTAAAACACAATTACTGGTACAGCGGCCACGCAAAGCCAGAAGGTGAAAGGATTAAGATACAGGGCAAGCACCCCAGCGCAGAGCATAGCAACTAGGGCAACTACTACGCCAACTTTGACCGATAGGGCTTTGGATGCCAAAGGCCGTGAGCGAGTTCGCGCCACTTGGGAATCAATATTGTGATCCCAAACGTCATTAATTACACAGCCAGCAGCACTGGTGGCTAAGCTTCCAAGAATAATCACCGCAACCAGGGGAATGGGTGGTTTCCCTTGGGCTGCTAAAAAAACTGCCCACAGTGCTGGCACCATTAAAATGAATCGTCCCGTTGGCTTATCCCATCGCAACAGTCGCATAATGGCTAGCCAGGTGGGTATGGGATTGGGGTTTGGCTGGGTAATCATAGCAGGAATGGTGACTCGTTTGTTAGTAATTTTGTTTGTAGGTAATTTTCTGGATTGTTTCCTCGAATCAGAGGAATTTCACAATAGGAGATAGTGCCTATTTTTTGTTATTCTCCTTAAAGATATCGTTATTCATAGGTTTCGGGCTGATATATGTAAGCAGGATACATCAATATGGTTAACTCACTGACCCAAGACATTTTCCTACATGTTTCCACTCCTGACAAAGAGCAAGAGCGCATTATTGCTGCCATCGATATTGGTACCAATTCCATTCACATGGTGGTGGTGCGAATTGACCCTAAACTACCGGCATTCACGATTATTGGTAAAGAAAAGGACACGGTCAGGTTAGGCAATTGCAACCCCCGAACCGGTGAGTTGACCCCTGAAGCCATGAATAGAGCGATCGCAACTCTACAACGCTGCAAGGAAATGGCAGCCAGCCTCAATGCTGAAAACATAGTTGCGGTAGCAACCAGTGCTGTGCGGGAAGCTCCAAATGGCCAGGCTTTTTTACATCAGGTATATACAGAATTGGGTTTATTGGTAAACCTCATTTCTGGTCAGGAGGAAGCACGACGCATCTACCTAGGTGTGTTGTCAGCTATGGAATTCAACAACCATCCCCATATCATTATTGATATTGGCGGTGGTTCAACGGAATTGATCCTCGGGGATCGTCATAACCCCCGTTCCCTAAGTAGCACAAAGATAGGAGCCGTTCGTCTGACAAAGGAGTTTGTCACTACAGACCCGATCAGCCAAAGTGAGTTTCTCTATTTGCAAGCCTATGTCAGGGGAATGTTAGAGCGAGCTGTTGACGACATCCAGGCTAACCTGAAACTCAGTGAACAGCCTCGTTTAGTGGGGACATCTGGCACTATTGAGACCCTAGCCAAGATGCACGCCTATGAACATCTGGGTATGTTACCTAATCCCCTAACGGGCTATGAGGTCAGTCGTCAAGATTTGGAAAAAATGCTCAAGGGCTTAGCTGCTATGAGTTTGGCTGAACGCTCAACCCTGCCAGAGATGTCCGAGAGGCGTTCAGAAATTATTGTTGCTGGGGCAATCATTTTATTAGAAGCTATGAAGCTTCTGGGAATGGAGTCGCTCATAATTTGTGGGCAATCACTCCGGGAAGGCTTAATCGTTGACTGGATGCTCACCCATGGATTGATTGAAGACCGACTACGCTACCAAGATGAGGTCAGGGAAAGGAGTGTGCTCGCAGTTGCTGGGAAATATCAGGTCAACCTGGACTATAGTCAGCGGGTGGCTGACTTTGCCCTGAGCTTATTTGAGCAAACCCAAGGAAAACTGCACAATTGGGGAACACAGGCACGGGAATTACTTTGGGCAGCAGCAATTTTACACAACTGTGGGGTGTATATTAGTCATTCGGCTCACCACAAGCATTCTTATTACTTAATTCGCCATGCTGAACTGTTGGGCTTTCTGGAGCCAGAAATTGAAATCATTGCTAATCTGGCTCGTTACCATCGCAAGAGTCCTCCTAAGAAAAAGCATGAGAATTACAATAATCTGGCCAATCAAGAGCATCGGCTGTTGGTGAGTCAGCTTAGTGCTTTGTTACGGTTAGCTATTGCTTTAGACCGTAGACAGATTGGTGCAATTCGGCAAGTTAAGTCTGATTATCGCTCCGATGATAAAGCACTTCATCTATATCTAGTGCCAGCTTTTGCTAATGATGATTGTGCTTTGGAACTGTGGAATTTGGATTATAAAAAATCGGTATTTGAAGAGGAATTTGGAGTTAAAGTAGTGGCGAGTTTGGCATCCAAGAGTCGCCTGGCCGCTTATTAAGGCTAAGCCTTTGGCCAAAAGGCCACGCTACGCGAACAGCTCTGGGCTCTGAGCTATTGATATAGCTTAATGATCACAAAAAGATTGACAGGTTAAGTCTTACAGTATAAAGTTTCCTGTCAATCTTTATCAATTTTACTTACACGATTTTGGCGTTACCGAATCGTTATCCAGAACAATCTGCTGATAAAACCCGCAATCTATGGGCTAACTGTTATCAATCTATCAACGCCGAAAAGGTCTTTGAGTTCGGTTTCCTTCCTAAACCGCTAGGATAATTTCCGTACAGAACAGATATAAATAATAGATAATTTCAATCTCAACCATATCCCCCATACCTCAGGGGAGTTTTAACGAATTTGATTACTAGTCTACTTAGTTATCATTCAGGTTTTGGTAGCGGGCGCAGGCGTAGAGGTCAAATAATGCTCCAACTAGGCTACAGGTAAAAGCAATCACTAATACTCCCTGAATTGGGGATCCATTACCAAAAATAGTCAGAAATTTCAATAGCTCAGTTGTGGCAGTAAGACCAAACCCTGTCAAGCCTGGAATGTATCCTATTATACCAAAACCTGCCAGTAAACCAATAACTAGTGCCACTGGAGCCATAAAGCTCAGAAGGATTGTTATTACCAAAGAACGGAGAAAGTTTGGCAAAATGCTCATAAAATTTAACCGCATAAGCAGGTGACTTGAAAGCCAGAGCCAAAGTATGACTTGGCACTTTCTACCTTAGGCGAAATCCCTGTCGATATCCGAAAATGTCAAAAATCTTAAATTTTCATTAAAAATCTTGGTAAAGGTCTGTGAATCTGGATCATAAAGCTGGGTTGTTGGTGAGTTCTTAAGGGCTACCGGTAGTCGGTTAAATTGATCCGCCTCAAGCTACCTGGCTTGATATATCAGTGATTTCGGCTCAGTGGCAGGGGAGTTGCAACCCCTTTGGGAACCTACTCAATTCCTGAGAAGCTGTGGATCAAAAGTTATCATTCCTGTTAAGATTCTTCTTTGATTGCGGATAGGTGAACTTGTCCCACCACTGAACTTAGGTGGGATGATCTAGTACGTAACTCCCTGTCTTAATAACAAAGCACTAATGACTAACGGCGATCGCATCAGTTACCAATTCCCAGACAACTTCTTATGGGGAGTAGCCACCTCTGCCTATCAGATTGAAGGAGCAGTAAGTGAAGGAGGGCGTAAACCTAGTGTGTGGGATACCTTCAGTGCTACCCCTGGAAAAGTACTTAACGGTGATACCGGTACGGTTGCTTGTGACCACTACCATCGCTACGAACAAGATATAGAGCTGATGGTAAAACTAGGGATCAAGGATTATCGCTTTAGCATTGCTTGGCCTCGGATTATTCCTGACGGGGTTGGGAAAGTCAATCAGGAAGGAGTTGATTTCTATAAGCGTTTGGTGGATTGCTTGTTAGATCATGGCATTACTCCCCATGCCACTCTATTTCATTGGGACTCTCCCCAAGCCCTAGAAGACAAATACAAGTCTTGGCTTTCTCGCCAGATGGCCTTTGACTTTGCGGATTATGTTACCGCTGTGGTCACTCAATTAGGCGATCGCATTACTAATTGGATGACCATTAACGAAATCATGTGTTTTACTCACTTAGCCTATGGGTTTGACCACGACCCGATCCATGCTCCTGGTAGGCGTGTTAACTCCATAAAACAGATATGGCAGACCTCTCATCATGCCCTTTTAGCTCATGGTTTGGGCTGTCAAGCAATCCGTAGTGCTTCCCGGGTTCCCTGTTCTATAGCCTTAGTGGATAACTTGTCCGTGACGGTGCCAATCAATGAGTCACCCATCAATGTGGCAGCAGCAAAAAAGGCATTCCCTTTATGTGGGCCAAATGGCGGTATCATTCTCCCTGCTCTGACTGGTGCTTATAGTCCTGAATTACTTGAGGTGTTAGGAGACAATGCCCCAGACATCGGACCATGTGACCTACAAATCATTCATCAGCCTCTCGATCAGATTGGTCTTAATATTTACACTGGTACCTATGTCCGGGCTGCTGACAATCCACAGGGCTACGAGTTCCTTGGTCTGCCCAAAGGCTACCCTCGCATGCATCTGCCTTGGCTGAATATCCTACCAGATTCCCTTTATTGGGGCATTCGTCACGTCAGTGAAACCCTGGGGCGTTCAGATTTGCCGATGTTTATCACTGAGAATGGCTGTGCGGCACAGGATGAATTGAATGGTAGGGGTGAGGTGATTGATACGGACAGGATTATGTACCTCCGAGAGTACCTCAAAGCAGCCCATCGCGCTGTTAGTGAAGGGTATCCTCTTAATGGTTATTTCCTCTGGAGTCTGATGGATAACTTTGAGTGGTATTGGGGATATGATCGCCGCTTTGGGATTATTTATATTGATTACCCAACCCAACAGCGTATTCCTAAAGCTAGTTTTGAATGGTATTCCCAGTGCATTGAAAATAATCGGGTGGTTTGATAATTAATCGGAAAAACCCGATAAACCCCTATGGGTATAGTGATCATCCGTTAGTTTAACCCTAGGGAGAGGGTAATGGGGAAAGTGCTGGTAGCGTTCGCGTAGCGTGACCAAAGGTCACGCTACGCGAACGCTATTTTTGTTTTACCTATCCACATTACTTCCTTTTTGTCAATACTTATTTAATATAAGATTTACTTATTTACATGATTTAATAATGTGAGGGGTAATTACTCTCAAACCCCTTTACAAAACTTTAGATATTGCTTAATATATAAATGAAGGCGCAAACAAGCCGGACGAACCTTGAAAAGTTCATATTCATACCCGCAATCATAAGAACATGACTACTGTATTACAACAGAGCAACACCTCTGTGTGGTCTCAGTTCTGCAATTGGGTTACCTCCACCAACAACCGCCTCTATGTAGGTTGGTTTGGTGTATTAATGATCCCAACCCTGCTAGCTGCTACCACCTGCTTCATCATTGCATTCATCGCTGCTCCTCCTGTGGACATCGATGGTATCCGCGAGCCCGTTGCTGGTTCCTTGATGTACGGAAACAACATCATCTCTGGTGCTGTTGTTCCTTCTTCTAACGCCATTGGCCTACACTTCTACCCCATCTGGGAAGCTGCTTCTTTAGATGAGTGGCTATACAACGGTGGTCCTTACCAGTTGGTAGTGTTCCACTTCCTGATTGGTGTATTTGCCTACATGGGTCGTGAGTGGGAACTAAGCTACCGTTTAGGTATGCGTCCTTGGATCTGCGTAGCTTACAGCGCACCTGTTGCAGCTGCTAGCGCCGTATTCTTGATCTACCCAATTGGACAAGGTTCTTTCTCCGATGGTATGCCTCTAGGTATCAGCGGAA
>NZ_JAAHHS010000149.1 GCF_010692395.1 Moorena sp. SIO3H5 | reverse complement strand
TGGAAAAATAATGAATGGTTTAATGTTTTCTTCTGATAATTCTAATGATTATGTGGAATACATTATATTTCCTTCCGAACAAAATTTGGTACTATCAGAAAAAGAATTTGCAATTCATAAAATGTTTTACTTAGTCAGGAATCATCTAAAAATATTTAAAGGGGAGACAAAAGAGTTTTGGAAAGATATTGAACCCAAGGGTAAGCGTTTTATGATTTTAGGTATGAACGATGGAAATTATGTAAGAAACTCTGGTAAACATGGTGAAGAGTTATCAGCCGATGATGTTAATGGTAAATTTGTCATTCTAGATGGTATAGATTACAAGAGTAGAAATCCTGACCATGTAATTGGTTATTTGGAAGTTTGATATTATATAGCATTTCTCATGTTAGCTGTCAGCTGTAAACTATCAGCCGTCAGCTTTTGAGTGATAGCTGAATGAATGCTTACCTTTCTTCCCCACTCCCGATTCCCGATTCCCGATTCCCGATTCCCCATTAACAATTCTCATGAACAATACAAGTCATAAACTCGCCTCCTATGTTGATTCCTTAAGACCAATCATTTATATCAATCATTTTGATTTCCATGCTACTGATTTGCTGATTAAGGAGATTGCTACAACAGCTAAAGTTTATGAATATAATGATGCTGGTGGTCATGTTGATTTTGATACCAAAAATTCCAAGTCTAACTTTGACTTAGAAACCTTCTTGTCAGCTTTTGATAATAATGAAAGTGGAGAGAGTTTTCTGGTACTCAAGGATATTCACTTTTATTTAGATAATCCCAAAGTCATTGCTCTGCTCAAATCAATTGCCCTCAAGACCCTATACAAGGATAATTTTTATACCACTAGTTTTATTGTTGCTAGTCAATTAGTTATTCCGGCTGAACTTGATAAATTGATTACGGTCTTTGATGTCCCTATTCCCAATCTTAATCAAATTAGAGGAATAATTAAACAATTTTTGCAGGATTTACAATTTGATATGACTGACAATGTCATTGAAGAATTATCCTTATCCTTTAAAGGATTAAGTAAATTTGAAATTATCCAGATATTAAACCTATCCTATCAACAGGGTGGCTGTATAGACAAAAATGATAAGCAGCTAATCATCCAAGAAAAAGAACAAATTATCAAAAAATCTGGCACCCTTGAAATTCTTAATTTCAAAGAAACACTAGATGATGTTGGAGGGCTTGATAATCTCAAGTCCTGGCTGACTAAAAAAGCTAACATATTCAAAAATCTCGACCAAGCTATCAAATTTGGAGTGGACATACCTAAAGGTATGATGCTAATTGGGATGCCTGGGTGTGGCAAAAGTTTAGTAGCCAAAGCTACTTCTCATCTATTTGAAGTTCCTCTACTGCGGCTAGATATTGGTAAACTATTTGGTAAGTATGTGGGAGAGAGTGAAGAAAACTTAAGTCGGGCAATTAAAATAGCTGAGGCGGTTAGTCCTTGTATTTTATGGATAGATGAAATTGAAAAAGCCTTTGCTGGCATTGGCGAAAGTGGAGGCGCAAGTGATATCACCACCAGATTATTTGGTAATATTTTAACTTGGATTCAAGAGAAAGAAAACACTGTCTTCATTGTGGCTACCTCTAATGATATTTCTAAACTTCCGGCTGAATTTCTCAGAAAAGGAAGATTTGATGAACTGTTCTTTGTAGATTTTCCTAATGGGGATGAGCGCAAAAAAATATTTGAAATTCATCTAAAAAGGAGAAATAAATGGAATAAGATGATTGATATAATTAGCTTGCTACAAGAAACCGATGGTTATAGTGGTGCTGACATTGAAGCTGTTGTTAAAGAAACCATAGAAAATGTTTTTCTTGATCCAGAAAAAGATACAGTGACAACAGATGATTTGCTTGCTGTCATTAAAACCACCAAATGTCTTTCAGAATCTCTCAAAGATAAAATAGATAAAATCAGAAAGTCTTTATCTAAGATGAATGTTAAGCCAGCAAGTGAGATTAAGAAAGTGAAGCCAGGAAGTAAAAAAAAATAATTCCTGATCACCTATCTAGGGCTACGCGCAAGTCAGAAGTTAGAAGTCAGAAGTCAAAAGTAAGCTATAACTAGGTTTGCTGAGTTTAGGAGCGATGCAGCGCGGTCTTGGGGTTCCCCCCATGAGCAACTGGCGTGGTTTACCCCATGAGCGACTGAATCAAGACAATGTCCTAATCTAAATCCGTAGTGCTATATTTTAACAATAAATCAATTGTGATATTTTTTTTCTCTGTTCCCTGTTCCCTGTTCCCTGTTCCCTGTTCCCTACTCCCTACTCCCTACTCCCTTCGTTATATTACCAAAAACCCCGCTTCCCAGTAGGGAGTACTGTTGTCCAATTAGTCTTAGCTTGGGCCAACTGTTCTTGAGTAACTTTGGCATTAGAAAGATTTGCCCCACACAAGTTTGCTCCCCGCAGATTAGCATTTTCGAGATGAGCATAACTAAGATTTGCCCCACGCAAGTCTGCTCCTGCCAAATTAGCTTTTTTCAGGTAAGCTCGACCCAAATTAGCATTGCGTAAGTCCGCTTGATGGAGGTTAGCTTCCCCAAAATTGGCACTGGATAAATCCGCTCCCTTCAAACTAATATTTAACAGTTTTCCCTGGCGGAAAATTATCCCAGATAGCTGAGCATTATTAAGGTTAAGTCCCCTCAAATCTTTAGCCGCAAAGTCTCTTCTGCCACAGCCGTAAGCTTTTAATAACCTTTCGGCATCCCACTTGGCATTACCCTTCGACTTGCCTGTGGTGGTACTCCTACTACCGCTCAAAGCTGTAGAATCCCTGTAACTGGTAAAACCTCCACCGTTTTTAGGTTCTGATCTTCGACCATTGCTCCATCCCCGACGCTCCCGGAATGCTCTAATTTTCTCTGCCATTCTTCTCGATTGAGCTGACGACGGGGATGAATAACCATTCACGGAAGCCAAATCCCCTGAGTTGAAGTTAGAATTAGCCTCATCAAGGGGTTTTGACACTAAGCTTTTGTTTAAACTCTCCAGATATGGCTCTAGGTCAAGAGCTCTAAGGATGTCTTCTGAGCACTGATAGCGATAACGGACAGAAGACTCCAACATTTTTCTTAAAACCTTAGCAAAGTGGTCACTAACGCTGACAAAAGTCTGCCAAACTATTTCTCCAGTAGAAGGATTATAATCGAGATCTTTGGGAGATTTACCCGTCAACAAATAAAGGCAAGTAACCCCCACTGCATAGATATCGCTAGCATAAACCGGTCGCAATGCCATTTGTTCAGGAGGAGCAAAGCCTGGAGTTCCTATAGCATAATTTGTCAATACTGTGTCTGACGAGTTGGAGGGATTGGTTTGGCGGTTTTTCACAGCCCCAAAATCAATCAATACCAGTTTGCGGTCTTGCTCACGACGAATTATATTCGCTGGTTTAATGTCCCGGTGAATTACTCTTTTCTGATGAATATATTGCACCAGTGGTAGAATTTCACTTAGAAATTGTTTAACTCCTTCTTCCGAGAAGGAACCAGAGCGTCTGACTTGCTGTTGCAGTGTCAAACCGCTAATATATTCCTGAACCAGATAAAACTGCTGATTGTCTTCAAAGTAATCTAATAACCGTGGTAATTGGGGATGATTCCCAATTTCTCCCAAGGTTCGGGCTTCTCGTTCAAACAGATCCCTTGCCATCGGTGAAATCTCTGAGCTTGTCGCGCTTGGGCGGAGTTGTTTGATTACACAGGTTGGCTTACCAGGCAAGGATTCATCTGTTGCTAAGAAAGTTGCTCCAAATCCGCCTTGACCGAGTGGTTTGATCACACGATAGCGGTCAAGTAATAATAATTTAGAACTGCACGCCTGACAAAAGTCGGCGTGTGGTGGGTTTTTTGCCTGAGTGCAGGTAGGATTTAGACAGTAGCTCATTCAGCCTTACTGATGTTGCGCATGCCCATACTGGAACTAAAACTTTTGCTCGGAGCACCTGAGCAGAAAAGATGATTTATAGTCTTTTACTTTTCTTTATTTTCTGCAAAATGCCTCTTACTACCCCCTTAGTTAGACAACTATTCCGGTTAAACCTGATCCTCAACCAGGATACCCTATTTTTTGTATCCATCTAAGGGTCGAAAAGACAATTTTGAGTTAAGTAAAGGGTGATTAAAGTAAAACGTATATGAAGCTACCTATATTTTAGAGCGTTTATTTAGCATTGACCATAGGTAGTAAACTTTTGTCAAGCGTTAAAGGGTTATGCCCATCACAATAGAAACATATTTTGGTGGAAGGGAAGCTATCAGCTATCAGCTATCAGCTATCAGCTATCAGCTATCAGCTATCAGCTATCAGCTATCAGCTTATGGGCATGCTACTTGAGGTACCATTGGTCTTTGGTCACGCTAAGGGAACAGCTTTTGAATAAAATAAGCTGTTCGCGCAGCGTGAGCCTAAAGCTCACGGCTGTTCGCGTAGCGTGGCCAAAGGCCAACGGCTGACTGCTAAATGCTTACGGTGGAAGTAACGGGCAACTTGCACCTTATTTATTACCTTAGATTAGAGTTCAGCAAAAAAATTTAGGAGTCCATGCGTATATCGTTAAACTGGCTGCGAGAACTAGTAGAAGTAACTCTGACACCAGAAGAGCTAGCTCAAACCCTAACTATGGCTGGGTTTGAGGTAGAAGATATTGAAGACCTGGGAACCCTGGCCGATGGCGTGGTGATTGGCAAGGTTCTGGAGGTAGAGCCTCACCCTAATGCAAATAAGCTTCGGGTCTGTCAAGTTGATATTGGTGGGACTGACCCATTGAATATTGTTTGTGGTGCGTCCAATGTCCGACCAGACATTTACGTGCCGGTCGCGACCATCGGAACCTACCTACCAACTATTGATTTGAAAATTCGCGCCTCAAAACTGCGCGGTGTTCGTTCAGAAGGGATGATTTGTTCCCTAGCAGAAGTGGGCTTGGCCAAGGAATCTGCTGGCATTCATATTTTCGAGGCAGAAACTATACCCCTAGGCAGTGATGCTCGTCCTTTACTGGGGTTAACCGATACCATTCTTGATGTTACGTCTACTGCTAATCGGGCCGATGCTCTAAGTATGGTGGGCGTGGCTAGAGAAGTAGTGGCCTTAACTGGGGCATCATTAACCTTGCCAGAAACTGTTGAGGTGTCTATTCCCAAAAAATCCGATGCCTTGACCTTGAAAGTATCTGAACCCAAAGCTTGTCCCGCCTATATTGGCACTGTGATTGAAGGGGTTAAGATTGCTCCTTCTCCCGATTGGTTACAACAGCGCTTGGAAGCCGCTGGAGTGCGACCGATTAATAATGTAGTGGATGTCACTAATTACATTCTCTTGGAATGGGGTCAGCCTCTCCATGCCTTTGACCGGGAACGCTTGCAAGCTGTTGCTGGTGCAGAAAACCTGACCATTGGTGTCCGCTTTGCTAACAGTGGGGAATCCCTGACTACTCTTGATGGTCAAACCCGTTCCCTGGAACCACAAGCGTTACTGATCACAGCTAAGGACCAACCCGTTGCGATGGCTGGGGTTATGGGTGGGGAACCCACAGAAGTGAACGAGAACACCCAAAGTATTGTTTTGGAAGCAGCACTGTTTGATCCAGTTACTGTTCGTCGTTCTTCCCGTAGTCAAAGCATACGGACAGAATCATCTACCCGTTATGAGCGTGGTGTCAATCAAGCAGAATTGGATATTGCTTGTAAAAGAGCGATCGCATTAATTACTGAGTTAGCTGGTGGTACTCCCACAACCCAGAGTATTGCTGACCAGCGCCCTGACCCCTCTACTTGGGCACGTTCCATTGAGTTACGTCTTGACCGTGTCAATAAGATTTTAGGGCCAGTTCATCACTCAGAGGAGCTTGGGCAAATCCTGCCAGAAGATGTGGAACGAATCCTGACTGCCCTCGGATGTCAACTACAACCGATAGGATCGGAGGATTCTTCCCAATGGAAAGTGACTGTACCCCCCTACCGCTACCGGGATTTAGAGCGGGAAATTGATTTAATTGAGGAAATTGCCCGTCTCTACGGCTATGACAACTTCTGTGATAGCTTACCAGACAAGACTGAACCAGGTTATCTATCTGCTGAGGAATTTTTAAAGCGAAAACTGCGATCGCAATTCCGTGCAGTTGGGTTGACCGAATTAGTCCAGTATTCCTTGGTCAAGCCAGAGGAACAAAACCAAATTCCTCTTGATAATCCCCTGTTTACAGAATACTCATCCCTACGCACGGATTTACTATCAGGGCTTATTGATGCCTGTCAGTACAATATCGAGCAAGGCAACGGTGTACTCAACGGTTTTGAAATTGGTCGGATCTTCTGGCGAGCCGAAGAGGGTTTCGCAGAAGCTGATGCTATTGCCGGGATTTTAGGGGGAAATATCACCCAAGGTAACTGGGTCACGGGAGGGCATTCCGAACCTATGACCTGGTACGAGGCTAAGGGAGTACTAGAGAGAGTGTTTTCCCGTTGCGGCCTAACAGTAGAATACCAACCAGACCACAGCGATCCCCGTCTTCACCCAGGACGCACTGCATCCTTGTGGTTGCAAGGTGAAAAATTAGGCAAATTTGGGCAGTTGCACCCCCAGCTAAGTTCAGAAAGAGGTTTTCCCGATCAGGTTTATGTATTTGATTTGGACTTGGATCTAATTCTAGAGGCTCTTGATCGCGATGAAATTCTGACTCCCCGGTTCCAAGTATATTCCACCTACCCAGCCATTGACCGGGATATTGCGTTCTTTGCCCCACTACAAGTCTCAGTGGCAGAAATCGAACGTTCAACCCGGAAAGCTGGGGGGAATTTGTTGGAGTCAGTGCAATTGTTTGATGAATATAAAGGAGAGTCTGTTCCTGAGGCACAGAGAAGTTTGGCATTTCGGCTAATCTACCGTGCTAGCGATCGCACTCTTACTGATGCAGAAGTCGAGCCAGTGCATCAGAAAGTGCGAGAAGCCCTAGAGGAAAAATTTGGGGTTAGCCTAAGAAGTTAAACGAGCTTTGAAGTTAAACGGTTAAAGGATGAAGTATTCATACTTCATCCTTTAACCTTAATTCATCTCGTCATAAAGTTCATCTAGGTTCTGGTGCTGAGTACGCCGGGAGCGACGGCGGTATTTTTTTGTTTCTAGCTTAGGTTCGTATTGACGCCGACCAGAAGCTTTAATTTTTAACTTCATACTGGATTCGATATCAGCTTTTTGCTTCAAAGCCTCTTGCCGTGCAATCACTTCTGCTAAAAAATCCAGATAATGCTGGTACCGTTCCCAGTCTCCTCGCACAGCACAGTTTGGCTCATCCCGATGTAGGCAATTACTGAATTGACAGCGGTGTTGGGCTAAACGCTCTGTTGCTTCTGGAAAGTAATGGATTAAATCCTCAGGAGAACAAGTCAAGTCAGGCTGATTGAATCCGGGGGTATCTGCCAAAAAACCACCTTTAGGCAATTCAAATAATTCCACGTGCCTAGTGGTGTGGCGTCCTCGACCCAGTTTACCAGTCACTTCTGCCACCCGCACCGTTGTTGCTGGAATCAGATAATTAATTAGACTCGATTTACCAACACCGGACAGACCAGCCATAACGCTGATTGTCTGACTCAACAGGTCAGTCAGTTGTGCTAAACCAGTACCATTATGAACGCTGATCAAGACTGGCTGATAACCCCATGCTTCCAGACGCTGTTGCCAATGCTGCTGTTGCTGTGGTGTTACTAAATCACGTTTATTCAGACACAAAGAGACCTTGAAACCAGTAGATTCTGCCTTCACCAAAAACCGACTCAGCTGATAAGCATCCAGGGTCGGTTCTTCCAGAGCAAAAACCACCAGAATTTGCTGAGCATTGGCAATTGGTGGGCGGTCGAGCTGGCTTGTCCGGGGCAGCACGTCAGCAATCACCCCTCGTCCACCAGCCCAGTCAGGTTCCTCTACTAGAACCCGGTCTCCCACCATGACTTGCTGGCCAATTTTTTTCAACCGGGCTCTACGGGTACATAAGAGGGTTGGAGGTTGTAGGTTATTTGCTTGAAGGTTATCTTCACGACCTACAACCCCCAACTTGTCAACCTTCAACTGATCTAAACGCACCTGATAGAAATTTGCCTGAACCGCCAGCACGGTACCCAGCCAACGGGTTGACAAGTTTGACGAATTAGTGTATTCTAATTCAATCATGAAGATGCTGGTGTGGACGACGCACCTTCAGAGCAAAATAGCGATCGCGTTCTTCAACACCCTCTATGGGGTAACCCTCCATAGTCAGACTATCAGGAACCTGTTCAATGGGTTCTCCTGGGTCGAGCCACACTTCTAATAGGGCACCTGGAGCCATTTTTTCTAGATAGAGTTTAGTGCGAACAAAGTTAATCGGGCAAGGGGTACCCCGCAGATCCAGTTGATCATCAGGTAATGAACTCATCTGCGAGGAGGCTAGTCCACTCATGAGCCAAACAACCCTCCCAAGAATCCTTCGATACCACCTTTACCAGTGCGCTCACCCTTAATTTTCGCTAGCTTCTCTAGCAATTCCCTTTCGTCAGGGCTAATCCGAGTGGGGATATCCACCAAAATCGTGATTAGGTGATCGCCCCGACTGACTGGGTTACCCAATTTGGGGACACCGTGATTCTCTAAAGTTAATACAGTATTGGGTTGAGTACCGGGTGGAATAGTTAATTCCACTGGACCGTCTACTGTCTCTGCTTCGATAATACAGCCTAAAATTGCTTGTAAATAGCTAATTTTCATTTCAGACAGAATGTTAATGCCATCCCGCTGAAAGTTGCTGTCTTCGTTTACAAATAGATAAACGTATAGGTCTCCTGGTGGACCAGCACGTAATCCAGCATCCCCTTCTTTAGAAACCCTTAGCCTGGTGCCATTATCTACTCCTGCTGGAATAGTGATTTTCAGTTTTTTGGTTTCTTGTTTACGACCAGCACCACCACAGGCTTCACACTTATCCTCAATGATTTGCCCTTCACCGTTACAGGTAGGACAGACTGAGACCTGGGTGAAACTACCAAAGGGGGTACGAGTAGCACGCCGTACTTGACCTGAACCGTTACAGGTTGGGCAAGTGCGGGGTCGAGTTCCTGGCTTTGCCCCTGTGCCGTTACAGACTTGACAAGTTTCTAGGTGAGGAATGCGGATTTCCTTTTCACCACCGAATATAGCTTCCTTGAAAGCCAGCTTCAAGTCTAGTCGCAGGTCGTCACCACGCACCGGGCCACTACGCCGACGACCACCAGTTTGCTGACCCATACCACCAGCAAACCCGCTGAAGAAGCTTTCAAAAATATCAGCAAAGCCCATATCACCAAAATCTGAGTAGGCTGCTCCCGCAGCTGAGGAAACACCAGCTTCCCCAAAACGGTCATATCTTGCTCGAGTTTCTGGTTCTGATAGGACTTCGTAAGCCCGGTTAATTTCCTTAAAGCGCTCTTCAGCTCCTGGTTCTTTGTTAACATCTGGGTGGTACTTCCGTGCCAAGCGACGGTAAGCACGTTTAATTTCATCTTTGTCGGCATCACGAGAGACACCAAGCAGATCATAATAGTCAGCCATAGAGCGCTGATCGGTCTTCCATTTACATAGTGGGGGCTATTGTTATTCCTCAGGTTATTGCTATCAAAGCACAAAGAGCGCATTTCAGCATTACCTGCATCCTATATCATTGTCTATCAAAAAAATCAGCTAATTGCCACCTGCTTCTGTGAGCATACTCTCGCGGTCAGCTTGAGCTAGTCAAAGGAGCGAATTGAATTATCTATCTTTTAGGGAGCTGTTGCCGTAATCAACAGCTTCGTAGTCAACATCTACTTCTAAGGTTTCATCATCAAAATCAACCACAAATTCTCCTAAAGCATCTGGTTCTATTTGGGTGGAGTCGTTTGAATTGGACTCTTGAAGTGTTTCGTCAGACGCGATAAATTCCGGGTCTGACCCCATGCTGGCACTCGCGTAAATGATCCCCCCAATTTCCAAGACAGTTTTCTGCAAAGTTTCAATAGCTTCTTTCACCTCCTCGACCTCAATTGAGGGGTCTGTCATTATGGTGTCTAGGTGCTGCTTTTGTTGATCTGCTTGCTCCTTTAGTCCTTGAGCCTGAAGGTTAGCGCTAATCAATTCCCCATGGTCTTTGATAGTAGATTCATAGTTATATAGTAAGCCATCGGCTTGGTTTTTCAGTTGCACCAATTCCATGCGACGGCGGTCTTGGTCAGCATAGTCTTCTGCCTCACGGCGCATCCGTTCCACTTCCGCTGGACTTAATCCACCCGTATTGGTAATCACAATACTTTGCTCTTTCCCAGTTCCTCGATCACTGGCAGCGACTTTAAGAATGCCGTTGACATCGATTTCAAAGGTAACTTCAATTTGAGGGACACCACGGGGAGCTGGGGGAATACCAGTTAGCAGGAATTTTCCCAGGCTTTTGTTATCTCTAGCCATTGCCCGCTCCCCCTGCAATACGTGGATTTCTACGGAGGTTTGTCCATCAGTAGCTGTGGAAAATACCTGGGACTTACTGGTAGGAATAGTAGTATTGCGCTCGATAATTTTGGTGAACACTTCTCCTAAGGTTTCTATACCCAGAGACAGGGGAGTAACATCCAGTAGCAGGACATCTTCTACTTCCCCGCCCAAAACACCAGCTTGAATTGCTGCACCCAATGCCACAGCTTCATCAGGGTTAACCGAACGATCAGTAGCCTTACCATTAAAAAACCTTTTAATAGCATCCTGAACCGCCGGGATACGGGTTGAACCCCCTACCAGTAAAATCCGGTCAATGTGCTCTGGCTTGAGGTCACTATCTTTGAGCGACTGCTTGACCGGTTCTATAGTTGCGTTAATCAGCTCCCTGGATAGTTCTTCAAACTTAGCCCGGGACAACTCCATCTCTAAGTGTTTTGGTCCTGTTTCATCAGCAGTAATGAAGGGCAAGTTGATGGGGGTGGCTACCATGCTAGACAGTTCAATTTTTGCCTTTTCCGCCGCCTCTCGCAAACGCTGAAGAGCCATTTTGTCTTCGGTGAGATTGATGCCCTCTTTGGCTTTAAAGTTTTGAACCATCCAGCGGACAATCACATTATCGAAGTCATCTCCCCCCAAGTGATTGTTACCAGAAGTTGCCTTTACTTCAAAGACCCCATTCCCCAGTTGCAGAACTGAGACATCAAAGGTACCACCACCCAAGTCAAACACCAAGATAACTTGGTCTTGATCCAGCTTATCTAAACCATAGGCGAGAGCAGCAGCAGTCGGTTCGTTTATAATGCGCAACACTTCCAATCCAGCAATGGTACCCCCATCCTTGGTGGCTTGCCGTTGAGCATCGGTAAAGTAGGCAGGAACTGTGATCACAGCTTTAGTGACTGAGTCCCCAAGAAAGGTTTCAGCATCAGCCTTGAGCTTTTGTAAGATCATGGCCGAGATTTCCTGAGGGGTATACTCTCGATGCCGAATCTTTACATCTACCGTCTCATCACGACCCTTAACACAGGTATAGGGGACACGGGAACGCTCTGTAGCGGTTTCATCCCAACGACGTCCGATAAAGCGCTTGATACTGTAGACACTGTTTTCCGCATTGGTGACTGCTTGACGCTTGGCCAGTTGACCCACCAGGTGCTCCCCTGACTTGCCAAATCCCACAATACTCGGTGTGGTTCGCCCACCTTCCGAGCTAGAAATGACTATGGGTTTACCTCCTTCTAAGACAGCAACACAACTATTGGTTGTGCCTAGGTCGATGCCAATAACTTTTCCCATAGGGTTGCGGCTTAACGGTTATGTTAAGTTATTTTACTTTTATTTTTGGTTGAGTTGGTCAGAATAATAGAACTTCCCTTGGTGCGTTCGTCCCTTTTCGTAGGATGGTCAGAGACTGACACCAAAGGAAGGTTAACCACTCAATCGCAGCTAATTTTCTGCCTCAGCAGATTTCTGAGCTTCCGAGGTTTCCTGTGGTTCTGCGGCAGCAGCTACTTTCACCATAGCGTGACGTAACACCCGCTCCCCAAGCAAATAACCCCGCATTAGCTGTTCTATCACTACTCCTTCTTGATAGTCATCCGTTGGTTCTCGCATAACCGCTTCGTGGAGATTGGGGTCAAACTCTTGCCCTTCGGGTCGCATCGCAGCAACCCCAAGGCGCTTGAGACTGTCTACCAGCTGTTTATAAACACCTTGATAGCTTTTGTGAATCGACATTTCCCCATCATTTTGAGGCTTAATTTGGGTGCGCGCCCGTTCAAAGTTATCTACGACTGACAATAACTCAGTGATGGTGTTTCCTTTAACTTGATGTTCCAAGTCTTCTTTCTCTTTAGTTGACCGTTTACGGAAATTCTCAAAATCTGCCGCAATCCGGATGTATTGAGATTTAAAGGAGTCACATTGCTGAGTTCGCTCTTCTAGTTGAGCTTTCAGGGCCTCATTTTCCTGCTTGATGGTTTCTAGAAGTTTGGAATCATCCTCCGTAGGTGATTCATCGGTAGTAGCTGTTGCAGCTACCTCGGTCTGGGCTTGGTCTACCGACTCTGACTCAGATGCTTCCGCAGCAGGGGGTTCAGTTGGTTGTGCTGCTTCAGAGTTGACCTCTGAGTCAGAGGCTACCGCTACCGCTTCCACCTCAAGATTGTCTTCGAGTACCGTAGTGGACTCTTCGTTTGTCTCCTGCGAAGTGTTATCTGACTGTTTTGCTTCGTCAATCATGCTCCACTCATCCCAATTCAATAGACTGCTAGTTTATCTATTAATTCTTACTAGCCAACCAATTTTCCAGCAAATTTTTTAAACTAACCACGTTCAGTCTAAGACTATAGCATGGCTTTCTAACCTGATTGAGAGTTGTTGCGACCTTACACTTACCTCAACTGTGTCGTCTGGCACGGTCTTCGTTAGCAACAATGCGGGTCTTGGGCAGGGTCGCCGATCTCGCTCATATCCTTATGGCCTGTACCCTTACGCTCGCCACCTACTGTGGTTTTTCCACGGACTGTCTTTGATGGTGCTACTTCCGTTTGCTGGTCTTGTTGCATACTTTGGCTGGCCTTGTTGCATAGTTGAATGTTATGGCTAAATCGGTCATTAACCAAAATCTACCATCTGTGATTGTGAACCACCTTGAGCGAGTAGGGTTTGATAAGAATTATACAGCGAATGAGTTTACTGAGTTTTTATGATGTATAATCCTATATTTAGCTACGAGATATTATCCTAGTCCGTCAATCTAACTAAAAGGTAAAAATAAGGGAGTCGCAGCCACTCCTATGTTAGTTAACATAAGGCTTTTGGGAATATTGTGTAAAGTAAGGAGAGCTCCTATTCCGTCATGACTTACTCCTCATCTCAACGACGCGCCCTAGTAGTCCGTAACGATTTTTCTCCCTTTGGAAATAAACTTATTCAGGCTGGTTACGTTAATGTTGACCAGATGCAGCAAGCTTGGCTGGAAACTCGCAAGTCCGGAAGACCCCTGACGGAAGTCATCGAAGCAATGACCGGACGTCAGTTACCACCTGATTTGATCCGCCAATACAAGAAACAGCAGTTGTTTGAACTGAAAGTTCTGTTTGGTGTTGAGTCTCTAGATCCGGAAATTAGTGATATTTCTACTCAGCAAGTCGGTGGCTTGATCGAAACCCTGATTCCCATTGATATTTGCCGTCGCTATCACCTGCTCCCCATATCTAAGCATGAAACTGAGCCACCATCGGTTTTGGTGGCAATGGTTTCTCCTGATGATTTAGAAGCCCAGGATGATTTGAATCGGATTCTACGACCTCAGGGAATCAAGTTGCAACGGATGGTCATCACTAAGGAAGACTATCAGCACATCATTAGTCAGTATCTTGACGATCAGTTGGCACGGCAAAAGCAACTAGATCAACAAAAATCCGTAGATGTAAAGGAGGATTTAGAAAATTTAGGCTCATTCGATACTTTACAGGATGCCCCAGAGGAAGCGGAAGCAGACCTAGATTCGTCTTTGAATGAGGCAGGGGGGGCTCCGATCATTAACCTGGTCAACAAAATCCTGGCTAAGGCTTTACAAGAAGGGGTTTCTGACATTCATATTGAACCCCAAGAGGAGCAGTTGCGGGTGCGCTATCGCAAAGATGGGGTACTGCGTCAAGCCTTTGATGCTTTACCACAGCGAATACATACAGCGGTGGCGGCTCGTTTCAAAATTATGGCAGATCTCGACATTGCTGAAAGACGCTTACCCCAAGACGGTAAAATTCGGCGTATGTTCCAGGGGCGCAAAGTTGACTTTCGGGTCAATACCTTGCCCAGTCGTTATGGGGAAAAGGTGGTTCTGCGGATCCTAGATAACGAATCCACCCAGTTGGGGTTGGATAAGTTGATCACAGACCCAGACACTTTAGAATTGGTCAGGGAAATGGCTAAGCGTCCCTTTGGATTAATTTTGGTGACTGGTCCAACGGGATCGGGGAAATCAACCAGCTTGTATTCAATTCTGGCAGAACGTAATGATCCTGGGGTGAATATTAGTACTGCAGAAGACCCGATTGAGTATTCGTTACCTGGGATTACCCAAGTCCAAGTTATTCGGGAAAAAGGCATGGATTTTGCCTCAATTCTACGAGCCTTTCTGCGCCAAGACCCGGACGTGATTCTGGTGGGTGAGACCCGAGACAAAGAAACAGCTAAAACCGCGATTGAAGCAGCTTTGACTGGTCACCTAGTATTGACTACTCTACACACTAATGATGCGGCTGGTGCGATCGCTCGTTTAGATGAAATGGGTGTTGAACCCTTCATGGTTTCCGGTGCCTTGCTGGGAGTGTTGGCTCAACGATTGATGCGGCGTGTTTGTTCCAGTTGCCGCATTTCTTACCAACCAAGTTCTGCGGAACTAGCCCGCTATGGTCTGTCTGCTTCTAGGGATGGGGAGATTACCGTCTATCGCGCCAATACCCTAACACCGGAGCAAATTGCTGAAGCTAGGACACAAGGTACACTCTGTAAAACCTGTAATGGTATTGGTTACAAAGGACGGGTTGGTGTTTATGAAGTGATGCGCATCACTGAGAACCTGCAAGGCTTAATCAACCAAGGAGCTCCCACGGAGAGGATTAAGGAAGCTGCTGTAGAGGAAGGGATGATCACCATATTAGCCTATAGCTTGAATTTGGTACAGCAAGGTTATACCACCTTTGAAGAAGTGGAACGAGTAACCTTTACTGATTCCGGCTTAGAGACAGAAATGAAAGCTAAGCGCAAGAGTTCTCTAACCTGTACCACTTGCTCAGCTCAATTGCAGCCGGAGTGGCTAGACTGTCCTTACTGTATGACACCGCGTTTCCAAAATTAAATTAGTTATTAGTCAATTATTAATAACTAATTGGCTATTTGATTTTGAGTAATAAGTAATCACTAACTACTACTGAGGTTTTTAAGGGAGACAAAATTATGGAACTAATGATTGAAGACTTGATGGAACAGATGATCGAGATGGGGGGGTCAGATATGCACATCCAAGCGGGTGCGCCAGTCTACTTCCGCGTCAGTGGTAAACTCCAACCCATCGATGACGAATCCTTGAACCCTCAAGCCTGTCAGCGATTGATTTTCAGTATGCTTAACAATTCACAGCGTAAGGAATTGGAGCAAAACTGGGAACTTGATTGTTCTTATGGTGTTAAGGGGTTGGCTCGTTTCCGTGTCAATGTTTACAAAGAACGGGGTTGTTATGCGGCTTGCTTGAGGGCGTTGTCTTCCAAGATTCCTAATTTTGACAAATTGGGTTTACCGGATGTGGTGCGGTCGATGAGTGAACGACCAAGGGGAATGGTATTGGTCACTGGACCGACTGGTTCTGGGAAAACCACTACCCTAGCAGCCATGATTGATTTAATTAACCGCACAAGGGCAGAACATATTCTGACAGTGGAAGACCCGATAGAATATGTGTTTCCTAACATCAAGAGCTTGATTCACCAACGTCAAAAAGGTGAAGATACTAAGACCTTTGCCAATGCTCTGAAGGGGGCACTGCGGGAAGACCCGGATGTGATTTTGGTGGGTGAAATGCGGGATATGGAAACTATTGGTCTCGCTATTTCCGCAGCTGAAACTGGTCACTTGGTATTTGGAACGCTACACACTAACTCAGCTGCTCAAACCGTAGACCGGATCATTGATGTGTTTCCATTTGGACAGCAAGCTCAAATCCGAGCTCAGCTCTCTAACTCTTTGATTGCAGTATTTAGTCAATGTCTCGTACCCAAGAAAAATCCTAAACCCGGTGAGTTTGGTCGGACTATGGCTCAGGAAATCATGGTAGTGACACCTGCTATTTCTAACCTGATCCGGGAAGGAAAAACGTCTCAAGTGTACTCTGCTATCCAAACCGGTGTGAAATTAGGAATGCAGACCCTGGAACAAGCTTTAGCGGGTCAGGTGAAATCTGGCTTAATCTCCTTGGAAGCAGGACTTAGTAAAAGTTCTAAACCCGATGAATTGCAACGTATCGTTGGTGGTTCTGCAGCGATGAATTCTAAGGGCGGTAGAGCAAAGGCGACCCGCTAGTCGTAAGCTATCAGCTATCAGCTTAAGCGCTACGCGCACGCTACGCAAACAGCTATCAGCTATCAGCTAATGCGCTACTTGAGGTGCTACTTGATGA
>NZ_JAAHHS010000148.1 GCF_010692395.1 Moorena sp. SIO3H5 | reverse complement strand
CTATTTTGGGTATTTGGCAACTAATTGCGCCAAAACCTAAATTAGCTAGTCCTGGGTCAATTCCCAAAATTCGCTTTTCCATCTGGCTCACTGCAGTTAATCCCTTTCCCATCTAATCACTAGATTGGGTTAATGGTGTTAGTGCTATCATCCTTAGTGCCTAGGCTAGCGCACAGAATTAAGTGATGACCTCTAACCAGCTACACCAAACACGAAAATCAGAGAAGTATGGCATAGCTGACTACTTGGGATTATTCTGTTTCACCCCGTATTTTTTTTGGGTTACGCCACTAATCTCATACCCTAAATGGCAACTTAACCGACCTCACCACTTTCCGCATATCCACGGGTAAATTCTGATCATAACGTCTAGGTACCGGATATTGTATTAATCACACCTTAGCCTAATTATCTGAAACTGTGGTGATCAGTACCAGCTTCATGGTGAATTCACTATTGAGGTGTGACCCAAGGGCGCGAGCAATCCCTCGCGCCCTTGGAGGCGCGCACCTTGATCAGTAATATCAATGAAAACCGCTATACCTGAAGGGTGAGCGGCTATGTGCAGAGCGCACTTTTCACACGAAGGTTTGATTAGGCAAAGAAAGTACCAATCTGACAGGCACTTCCGGAGCCTTAGCCGTTCCTCACTACATGCATCGCCTCTTTGTCAAGTGCTGGAGTTCGACCAGCAATGTCTATCCAGCTTTTGTACTTACCATACTCAGTGTAGTTATGTCCTCAATCAGTCTTTTCAAAAGAGCTCTACGTACCCTACAAAATGAATCGAGAGGTCGAATTCCTCAGCGGGTCAACCGTTGGTTTAAGTGGTTAGCCCCTGGATTACTGGTGAAGCGTTGGATACTTTTAAGTGCTGGTGGTGTAGTGCTAACAAGTTTGGGATTAGCGATTTGGGTAAAGCTGACCCCAGTTTTTTACATCATTAAATTCACAGCCCAAGTTTTAGAGAAAATTACAACCATTATTCCTAACCATGTCTCTGGTCCAATTGCGCTGATCTTGGGTCTGGTTTTCATCTTCTGGGGGCAAACCCGGACGGTAGGATCAATTACGGAAGTTTTAAAACCCGACCACGATCGAAAACTGATTGATGTGCTGATGGATCATCGTCGGTTAAACCGGGGACCGAAAATTGTAGTCATTGGGGGTGGCACTGGTCTTTCTAGCTTACTTAGAGGACTCAAGGTTTATAGTGCTAATATCACTGCTATTGTTACGGTAGCTGATGATGGGGGTTCCAGTGGACGGCTGCGACGGGAAATTGGAGTGTTACCACCGGGGGATATTCGTCACTGTTTAACGGCACTGGCAGACCAAGAAAAGTTGTTAACCGAACTGTTTGAATACCGTTTTCGAGCTGGTAGCGGTTTAGTCGGTCACAGTTTTGGAAATCTTTTCCTGACCGCAATGAGTGATATTACTGGCGATCTAGAACAAGCGGTTGCTGCTAGTTCTCAGGTATTAGCAGTGCGAGGAAGAGTCTTGCCAGCTACCCTAACTGATGTTAGCCTTTGGGCTGAATTAGCTGATGGACGTCGCATCGAAGGAGAGTCTAATATTACTGAGGCTCGGGGAGTTATCAAAAAAATTGGTTGTACTCCCGAACATCCAACTGCTTTACCAGCAGCACTCAAGGCAATTCAGCAAGCTGATTATATTATAATAGGACCCGGTAGCCTCTATACCAGCATTATTCCCAATCTGTTGGTGCCAGAAATTACCGATGCGATCGCAGCTCGCTTGATACCCCGCATCTACGTTTGTAATATCATGACCCAGCCAGGGGAAACTGATGGATATAGTGTCTCTGACCATATCAAAACTATTGATGAAGCCTGTGGGAAGAGGCTATTTAACGCGGTACTGGTGAATCGAAAATACCCCTCAGCTGGGTCACTGATTAAGTATGCTCAAGTTAAGTCTCATCCAGTTTTTCTGGATCGAGAAGAAACTTCTAAATTAGGGCGTCGGATTGTGGCGACCAATGTAATGTATGAAGATGAGGAAACTCATTTAGTGCGGCACAATTCGGAAAGGCTGGCACGGGTTTTATTACGATGGTATAGTCGAGCACATGCGTGAGATTTGGTGAGTGCGAGGAAAATTTTTAAAGGAAAAGAAAAGCTGAGATATTAACTCAGAATAACCATTATCAGAGGTAATCTATTGCTAATAACTAATGACCAAAATTTTTATAGCTAATGCTGAAGCAACGCGTACGCTAGGTGTGGAATTAGGGAAATCTCTGCCAGCTAGTAGCATCATTTTGCTGGAGGGAGACTTAGGGGCTGGCAAAACCACCCTAGTTCAGGGTATTGGTGAGGGACTAGGCATAACTGATGCCATTGTCAGTCCCACCTTTACTCTGATCAATGAGTATACAGAGGGACGTATCCCTCTGTATCACCTCGATTTGTACCGCTTATCCACCTCAGAAGTAGAGTCATTAAACCCAGAACACTACTGGGAGGGAATTGAGGTTGCTCCGGGAATTGTGGCCATCGAGTGGGCTGAGCGTCTACACTATTTACCACCCAGTTATCTACATCTGAGACTAACCTATTCCCACGACGGTGGACGTCAGGCTCAATTCACTTGTAACGGTAAGTTTGATTTAACTTGGCTGTTTGATAGGTTATCTGGTTGTTCGCCCTTGGCGTCTAGTGTAGAGTAGCTAAAAGGTTAGTGGGATTGAGGTTGACCAAAAATTTGGGTCAACTTTAATTTTTTCCCACTACCTATTAAATCCTATTATTATTTCCTATAGTTAAATTCTATACTGTTTAACTAGTAAAAGTTAAAGCTTCACCTCGCACTTCTGTGTTCAATTTTCCTCTGTCGTAGACTACTTGACCTCCAACAATAGTCATCACTGGCCATCCGGTTAAGTTCCAACCTTCAAAAGGACTCCATCCGCATTTTGTTAAAAGTTCTTCCCGTAACACTGGGTGGTAATTTTCCAAATCTACCAGTACCAAATCCGCATCATAGCCAGGAGCGATCGCACCTTTGTTAGGAATTCCATAGGCCTTAGCAACTGCTGTAGACATCCAGTCAGATACTTGAGCCACACTACACCGTCCCTCTATGGCTTGAGTCAGCATCAGTGGCAGAGATGTTTCTACTCCAGGCATTCCCGAAGGAGTGTGGGGGTAACCTTTCGCTTTTTCTTCCAAGGTGTGAGGAGCATGGTCTGTGGCGATAAAATCGATCACGCCATCGAGTAGAGCTTGCCAAAGAACTTCGTTGTCATGGTGGGAGCGCAAAGGCGGATTCATCTGTGCGAGGGTGCCAATCTCTGCATAGGCATCGGTATTTAGTAATAAGTGCTGGGGAGTCACTTCCGCCGTCACCCAGGTAGGTTTGTCTTCCCTAAGCAATTCAGCTTCTTCAGCGGTGGATAAGTGCAAGATATGCAACCGCCGCTGATATTTTTTAGATAACTTCAGGGCTAACTTGGTGGCATTAAGAGCAGCTTGATTGTCCTGAATCTTAGAGTGAACAGCAGGGTCAGTAATTCCAGCAAATTCCTTACGTCGCTGATTAATTCTAGCTTGGTCTTCAGCGTGTACTGCAATTAACCGATTGTACTTCCGAGAACCTTCGCTAAAACCTTCAGCAAAAATTGGTTCTATCACTGCTTCATGATCTACCAATAATGCACCATGACTTGAACCCATGAATATCTTAATCCCACAAGTTGGCTGGGCATTGTGCAAATCTGGCTGATTTGCTGGTGTTGCACCGATAAAAAAGCCATAATTAACTAAACACTTATCTGCCGCTCGCTTGAGCTTATCATCCAGTGGGGCTTGGGTTATCGTAGGAGGACGAGTATTAGGCATCTCTAAAAAGGACGTCACTCCACCCTTGGCACAGGCACAACTGGCAGTAAATAAGTCTTCCTTATGTTCTAGACCTGGTTCCCGAAAATGGACTTGGGGATCAATTACCCCTGGCAACAAAGTTAAGCCAGTAGCGTCTATTTCTTTATATGCCGTAACGTCCGTTGGCACTGGGATGTCTGGGGCAACCTGAACAATCCTTCGACCGCAGGTGTGGATATCCCCCAGCAAAAATTCACCAGAGGGCAATAGAATACGAGCATGGCGGATAAACAAGCAAAAGTCAGACAACATAGGAGGATGTTAAAATTTGACAGTGTCCCTGCTCGGTGTCTAGGTAGATACAGTAGATACAAACCTGAGATATAGCTAAATACAGACAACCGCAGCTAACCTAGCACCATGGCACAAAAAAGCAGGGTTGTCCTGCCAAATTGACATTTTTGACAAAACTTTACATAATTTTGATTTAGGCTGCCCTACTAACTTGAAATTTTTAAGATCTAGCTATAAAACCCCAGACGTTTAAATTTGCTGTTAAATTTGCTGTTAAATTTGCTGATAATTTCCCAATCAGCTATTTGTTGAAATTTACTCAAATTTGTGTATCGGTAGTAGTTGAATGGATATGAGTCGTGTGCCAGATAAAAGACCAGAAAAAAAACCTACACAGCCTTCTAAAGAAAATGCTTGGGTAGAAGGGATTAAAACGATTACCTTGAGTGCTGTTCTTGCCTTTGGGATTCGCACATTTGTTGCTGAAGCGCGATACATCCCATCGGGATCAATGCTACCGACATTACAGATTAATGACCGCTTAATTATTGATAAGTTAAGTTATCGCTTTTTCCAAAACCCACAACGAGGAGAAATTGTGGTATTTGCTCCCACTGACAGGCTGAAAGAGCAAAACTTTAAAGATGCTTTTATCAAGCGCGTAATTGGCTTACCCGGTGATAAGGTTTTGGTTAAAAATGGGCGAGTTTATATTAATGATCAAGAAATAGAGGAAAAGTATATCGAAGAAGCACCACAGTATGATTTTGGACCAGCAACAGTACCAGCAGATCAATACCTAGTACTGGGAGATAACCGTAACAATAGTTACGACTCTCACCACTGGGGCTTTGTCCCTCGTGACAAAATTATCGGTCGTGCGGTAGTGCGGTTTTGGCCGTTAAATCGAATGGGGAAATTGAATCCAAATCCGAGTTATCCTGAAGGGTTGAATCAGTAAACTGGCTTATGAAGTCTCAGTACTTCATAGTTCATATTTTTTCCGATTTTCTGGACACCAAGTTTGCACGACACGACCAATTAATTCTTGCCCTAGCCAGGGGGTATTACTAGAAAGGGATTTGAGGTTTTTTTGGTGAACAATCCAAGGGGATTGAGGATTGAATAAGACTAATTCAGCGGATTGACCAGGAGCAGTGCTAGGGGGGTCTTGGTGTAGACAAATAGCAGGATTTGTGCTAAGACTTTTCCAAAGTTCTAAGGCTGACCAATCCCCTGTCTCGACTAGAGTATGCCAGAGTAGGGGTAGGGCTAGCTCTAAACCAATCACTCCTGGTGGTGCTTCCGCAAAGGCAACGGTTTTTTCTTCATAAGTGTAGGGAGCGTGGTCAATTGCGATCGCATCAATAATCCCCTCCCGAACACCTCGGATCAGTGCGGCTTGGTCAACTGGGTTTCCCAACGGCGGTTCCAAGCGCAAATTGGAGTTGTAACTGCGTAAGTCTTCAGTATTCAGCAATAGATGCATCCAAGTGGTACTGGCTGTTACTGGCAACCCCGCTGCCTTAGCTGATTCAATCAATTGGACAGCGCGACTGGTGGAGATACGCATGAGATGGACTGGGGTGCCAGTGGTTGCTACCACTTCTAATAAGGCAGCGATAGCGGATGATTCTGCGATCGCAGGATTCCCTGGCACACCCAAACCAATGGACTGGATACCTTCTCGCATCACTCCCCCATTTACCAACTTAGGGTCACAAGCCCAAAGTGCCACTGGTTTACCCAAGGGTTGTAGGTATTCCAACAACCGTCGAACTAGTCCTAAATTACATAAAGGACGTTCATCGGTAAAGCCCACTACTCCCCCTAGAGCTAGTTCAGCTAATTCAGTCATTTGCTGTCCTTCTAACCCGATGGTGAAGGCACCCCAGTGATAGAGTTGAGGTGAGGAAGGGGGGAGGCTGATATAGGGAGAGTTTTGGAGTTCTTGCCGTTGTGCTAAAACAGCAGAATTGTCTAGGGGGGGGTTAGTGTCAGGCAAAATGGCTAAGCGAGTAAAGCCTCCATTTGCTGCTGCTGCCAGTAGTGAAGACCAGGTTTCCCGCTGCTCATTTCCTGGTGTACCAGAATGGCTGTAGAGGTCTACTAGTCCTGGTCCTAAAATGTGTCCCTGACAATCTTGCACCACTGTATCGCCAGAAATTTCTTTGATTTGAGTTTCCACTGCCGTGATTACACCATCAGTAATCAGCACATCAGCGACTTGGTCAATTCCAGAAACTGGGTCTAAAAGGCGGACTTGTTGAAGTAGTTTACTGTTCATTGGGGAAACGGAAAAGGAAAAATAATTAGCTTTTAACTCAATCCCCCTTTCTAGCTACTCATATCTAAATCACTTGTTATGACGACTTACTTTTTACATTACTACGTATATTTTTAAAATACCACTTTGCCAGATTCTGTCAGACCTCTCAATAGGTAACAAAATAGCCTAAAACCATTTATTTTTAAAGCTTTATGAGTTATTTAAGACTTTCTGGGAGCATCCAAAGTTGGACTAAACATAACACATTAAGCTGTATTAACGTGTTGTTAATGCCTATATAAAAAGAGATATTTACAAAAATTGGATGCTCCCGAATTTATTAATTTTTATTGGCAGCAAATACGTTAACTAATTTGACCACTTGTGCGGGTCTATGATAAAACGTCCAATGCTGCGGAGACTCTGTTATAGCGTCAGTGTTGGATATTTTCAGCCTTTTTGTTATGTCTTCACTATTCGAAAACGTGGCTAAGTAAGTGGTTTTTTCGCTAGCGCTGTAAGTAACCGAATCATCATCATTGTTGATTTGGCCGTTTCTATCTCCTGGAGCATCATTTTTTAAAAGCAGAAATGAGATATGGTTAGGGGGAGCAATAAGTTCCACAGATTGCGTCGGCAAAAGATCACGGTCACAAAATGAGTGTAGAGTTAAGTCACATATTTCCATTTCAGTTTCACTACTCGCCAGCGCACTCATTACATTGAGCGTTAGGAGTAGCATACAGGTTAATAACGTTACAAAAAAAGTTTTGATCATTTTTTTCATTTATTTTTGAATCCTCCTAATTATGGGCAATTGTAGTACATTAACTAATGGTTTAGCACTACCAGGTTATTTACCTGAAAGTTAAGCTAAAAAACCTCTTTATTGGAGGCTAAACTCCATCATTGTTAGACTTTTATCAGTATAAACGAGTTGTTCGAGTTTAAAACGACTCGCTGCAAATAAGTCCTTATATTCTTGTTCCGTGCGCCAGTAAACCCCTGGATTGGTAATCATCATCTGAACCGCAGCCAAAGCTGGGATGGTTCCATCGGGATATTCTCTAAAGGGGTGAAAAATAGCCTGAAACGCTTTACATTGAAAGCGTTTCAGGCTATTTTGTGCTAAAAAAAAGATAGGTCGATTATTTGCAACAAGACCTACCAATTGACATGGTGCGCGCCTCCAAGGGCGCGAGCAATCCCTCGCGCCCTTGGGTCGCACCGCAATGTTACCTGCGTTTTACCAAAACCACTTAAAAAGTCAACTTAGTAGCTCAGAATACCTATTTCTTTTAATTTTGCTTAGTCTCCTACAGACCTGGGGGGGTGACATGCAAGCTGAACTCCTTACTGGGTAGTCATTTCAGTCCATAAGTTACAAAAGGTGGGCTTTCCGGAGACAAAACCTTGAAGAGGGTCGCCTTATTACAAAAGTTTTAACCCTTTTACGTATAGCCAGTAACCCATAAAGGCGACCCTCTTCAAGCGGTAACTTCGTTCCCGTTGGCGAATTTAATTCGCCACGGGTCGCACCTAAAAGATACATGCTGTTTTGGGCTACATTGGATTTATTACCCGACTTTGATTTGAATCTGCTCTGTGAGTATATGAATTCCACCCAAGAACCGCAACTGTTTCGTGGCTATCGTCAGGCACTTCCTTAATTATCGGACTACTTATGAAAACCGTTTCCATTCAACTGCCAGAAACTGTATTTTCTTCCCTCCGCAAGAACCCTGATGAATTTGTCAGGGAAATGCGAATTGCAGCAGCGGTTAAATGGTATGAACTAGGGGAAGTCTCTCAAGGCAAAGCCGCAGAGATAGCTGGACTTACCCGTTCAGAATTTATCAACACCTTGTCTCGTTACCAAGTTTCTTTCCTGCAATATACCGCTCAAGAATTAGCTGAGGAATTGGCTAATGTTGATTAAGCGAGTCATCATCAACTCTTCACCTCTTATTGTTCTATTCAAGAGCCAACAAGCAGATTTACTACCGCAACTGTTTTCCGAAATCCTCGTACCAGCAGCCGTTTGGGATGAAATTACAACCACAGGTCAAAATGACTTAGCAGCTCGAGAGTTACCCAATACCTCTTGGGTAAGACGAGTAGCAATTGACGCTGTTACACCAGTTGTGGCTGCTTGGGATTTAGGCAAAGGAGAATCTCAAGTATTGAGCCTATGTATACAAACTCCTAATTTTGCAGCTATTGTTGATGATCGAGCAGCACGAAGATGTGCTCAAAGTCTTGGCATTATTACCCTTGGTACAGGGGGATTACTAATCCTAGCCAAACGACGTGGACTAATTACCAGCGTATCCCCTAGAATTCAAGCCTTACGTGATGCTGGTTTATGGTTGTCCGATAGTATAGTGGATTTACTTAAGCAACAGGCTCAAGAATAAACTGTTGTGTTGATGGCATATCTATATTTGAACCTAGTCTATAGCAACCTAACCTACCCTACTCGAATGCCTTGGACGAACAACCAGCTAACCTAGCCTACACCGAATACGGGGCGAACAACCAACTCACCTTGGCCAAAAGGCCACGCTACGCGAACAACCAACTCACCTTGGCCAAAAGGCCACGCTACGCGAACAACCAACTCACCTTCAACCTCTTGTCAAATTAGCCCCATAAACCGCTACTGCCACCCCAACTAACAACACCACGGCACCTAGCAGCACCAATACCCCTGGCACTTCCTGAAAAACCAAATAGCCCAAAAAACAAGCACCAATGGGTTCAAACAAAATAGCTAGGGTCACCAGGGTAGGATTAATCCAGCGTACCAACCAGTTAAAACTGGTATGTCCTACCATTTGGGGGAAAACTGCGATTAACAAGATATAGACGTAAACCGCTACCGGATAATTGAGATAACTGACACCCCAGAGTAACGATAACAGTAACAACACCAACGCCCCCATACTGTAGGCGAAAGCACTATAGCTACCAAGACTCAAACCCCGCTGCTGTGCTTCACGTCCGAACAATATATACAAACTTGCTATCACCGCTCCCATCAATGCTAGAGAATTCCCCAACAGAGGATTACTCCCACCACTGAGAGCACCCCCATCCCCCAAAGTAATCAGCACAGCACCTACAAAGGCCACACCAATCCCCAAAACCGTCATCCTAGTTAGTTTTTCCTTGAACCAGAGCCAAGAAACTAAAGCAACCCAAATCGGAGTTGTGGTAACTAACGTAGTAGATGCCGCAATGGAAGTAAAAGACAAGGAAGTAATCCAAGTCACAAAGTGTAGCGCTAAACAAATACCAGCCCCACTGGCATAGAGTAATGCACCTGGACCTAGCTGAGCTGGCCTGAGCTTTGGCCAAGCTGGTAACAGTAGCATAGACGCAATAGTAAGGCGAGACCCAGCCACGAACAGGCTAAACCCTACCCCACTCACCCCAGCGGATGCGATCGCTAATCGTGCAAAAATAGCTGATGTGGAAATCGCCAACACACCAGCCAATAAAACCAATCCCACCTGCCACCGCAGCGGCTGCTTTATAATTTTCATAGCCATACAGCTTCAATCCCCAACCATTACCATTATTCCGGGAGAAGTACTAGGAGAAAGGTGAAGAAGCCCAGATAGTCTAACTGTATCTAGAATCTACTTAATCCTTGATAATTCCTAATTTATAATTAAAATATGTTTGAACTACCGCCACTCAATACTAATACAATTTGGTCTATTTTAAACGAAGAACTTGATGACGATACCGTTAACAAACTACTCTGGTACTATCTAGGTTATCGTTATAACTCAACTACCGGGCAGTGGGATATAACTGAGGTTAATCCTGAATGGCAAGAAGACTATCCCGAGCCACCTAATTTCATCGAAAGCCGCCCTGCTACGGTAAAACTAACCCGTTCAATACCCAAAGAAAATAAACAGCTATTGAAAAAAAAGTTAGGTTTCAAAGGTTACAAAATCGGAGAATTTGGTCCTCGACAAACTCGCCGAGCGACAGCCGCAAACTGGTTACTGAATTATATGGAACAAAACGGGATTAAATGAATGAATTGTGATAATTTTTGATGCCATATTCCCTACGCCCTGTTCCCTGTTCCCTGTTCCCTGTTCCCTCAAACCGAGGACTTTTTAGCTCAACCAATTGTAGAAAATACTTCATCCTTCAAAGGTAGTAGATAAGTCAGTAGGAACAACTACACACTCCAATTCCGCCTTGTGACTCTCCTGCTGATTTTCCAAATTAATTGCGATCGCTTCAATTCTAATTTGAGTCGTGCCTTGGGGTATAACTAATTGAGTCATTGCCTCCAGCTCCCCAGCCGCATTGGGGAGTAAATCTATAATAGAACGGGTTTCCTGCAGCAGAGAGCGAGTTTGAACGTCTTTAACCCACAATTTAATACATAGACGAGATTGACTAGGCGGAAGTTTTATAGTAACCATTACCTTTTCTCCAGCAAGCAACTCCCTAGTAGTCGGTATTGATAAAGTCGGTGCTGCTAAGGTCCCATCCAACTCTAGGGATGAAAGATTATCCAGTTTAGCCTTCAAGTCATCTTGGTTAGTTGCTTTAGCTTTTGTCGGTTGTGGAGCTATTTCTCGATCGTCTACTACAATTTCCTGAGTCGTCCAATCCTGACTAGTAATACCAACTCTAGGGGGTGTCTCTGGCATTGCTAATTCTGAACTAACTAGGGACAAATCCTGAGATTCTGTGATTGACTCCAAGACCTTTTCTGGAAATTCCCTAACCTCTTCTTGGTTGCTAGCCGTTTCATTCCTCTGTTCATCTGCCACTGCTGAGTGATCTTCCTCAGCAGGATTACTCTCTGGGGATAATTCTAACCTCAGCAATTCCATCAATTCATCATCTTCCGCTAAAGCACTCAAGCGTGACCAAAAACGCTCTTCCATGTTTAAGGCTCGGAAAGCTTCTTCTAAAGCGATTGACTCAGGATCTTGTACGGAATTTGAAGTCTCCCACCGAGTAGTATTCAACCGAGTAGTATTCAATAATTGGTTTACCTTGGAATTATTGAACTGGGTATCAACCAATTCTGAATCCTCTAACTGCTCATCTGTCTGAGATTCATCAATCTCACTAATCTCAATAGTTTGGATTGGCTCAGATTCCGTTAGGGAATTACTCAGCACTTCAGAAGTATCATTAGAATTAGATAAGACCTCAGACTTTATCTCTAAAATACTATCTTGAGTAGTATCTTCAGTACTATCTTCCGACTGTTCTACTGTGTCTTGAAGTAATGTGTCTTGAAGTAATGTGTCTTGAAGTAATGTGTCTTGAAGTACTGTGTCTTGAAGTAATGTGTCTTGAAGTAATGTGTCTTGAAGCACTGTGTCTTGAGGCTGTAACTCTGACCCAGTATCTTGCTCTCGATGATCTACTTCTGGATTAGCTGTAGTGGAGGATTCTTGATCATCTAGGGAAACTGAATCAGATGCTTTAGACTTATCTTGGATCTCTTGGTGCTGTGCTCCAGGGTCAGCAACCGACTGCATTGTAGGAAAACTGGGCAATTCCAGGGATTTAACAGTTATGTCACTCGGCTGATGGTGGTAAAGTTTTGGTGGTAAAGACCGTCCAGAGATAGGTTGCAAGAACAGAGATGGATGGTTTTGGGGTAGCTCAACCAGATCCAGCATAGTCTCCTCTAAGGGGTCTTCATCTAAGAAGAGAAGTTCTTGATCAGGTTGATCAGGTTTGGCAGATTCAGCGATCCGATTAGCCAGTACTACCATGGTTTCCATTGGCATCCCCTGATTCCCTGGGACAATTACTTCTAATAAATCCTCTACATTAGCTGTAACAGTAAATTGTTGAGTGGCTAAAGGAGTTGACTGTGAATTATAAAGGGTAATTTTTCCTAAAATTAGACCACTTTGACAATCCGTCGGAATATCTAGACTATGGCTAAATCCTAAAAATAACTCCTGTTGAGATAGGGAATACTCAATATCTAACAAACGTTTTCCTGTTTGAGGAAACCGCAATTGATAGCGTAGAGTGGCAGGGAATAAGTTTTCTAAAACACTATCTAAAATACTAACTGTTATACTATTACCATTATTAGTAATTTTATCATTATCTACTACCAATTCTCCTTTGATAGTCAACGACTCTCCTCGCCTTGCCAGGAAAATTTCCTTATCTAGTCTTAGAGTTAAACCGTACTGATTAACCTGTGTGTCTGAAACCCAATCTAAATCAGAGGTTTTTCTTAGCTGTTGGTTATCTTCAGATTCCCTATCTTCCAACTCATCCAATACTGGCTGAAGCACCTGTTGTAGTAGTTGCTCCAAAGTTTCCAGAGATTCCTCCATGATGGAATTCTCAATGGTCGATTGGAGTTGTAAGTCTTCCGAGATAGTTTCTGTGAGTTGTTGGTTGGTTTCAGGATTAACAGGTGCCTCTGGGTAAAGCTTTTCTAGCTCTTCCAAAACCATCTCTTGGCTAGGACTAGATTCCTCTTGGCTAACCCCAATTGTTGCTTGGGCTTGGTCAACAGGTAACTCTGGTGCAGCAATGGTTATGGGTTGTTGCTCTGGTGGTGTTATCTGACTCTCGTACTCCTGAGGGTTAGATAACTCTGAACTAGCACCTGAGCTAGCATCTGAGCTAGCATCTGTTGCTTTCAGGTCATTAGCAATAGTATTGGTGGAGGGAGAATCAACAGCGAGCTCAGGTGTAGTCAGGGAATTGTCTAGTTGAGGCGGCTGAGTATCAGTTTCGGTGACTTCTACTGGGGTGACTTCTGCTGGGGTGACTTCTGCTGGGGTGACTTCTGCTGGGGTGACTTCTGCTGGGGTGACTTCTGCTACTGATGAGGATACGGAGGTTTTCGGGGGTGTCTCTACATCTTTGACTTTGGGTATGACTTGTAGCGCTAAGGATTTTCGCCATGACTCACCCATAAAATCGTCCATGATATCGTTACTGCAACGTAACTTCCACAGACCAGGTTTAAGCTTGGTGAAAGGAATCACCACCATTAACCCTTCTGAGTTGGTGCGACGCCATCGTTTCTGGGACTTGCGTTTGGGTGGCACTTGCTCTGTGCTATCATAGCTGACGCAAATTTCTACATCAGTATTGGGCAGGTTGGAACGAGCCACTATCCGATACCGACCGGATTCAATCTCGATCTCAGAAGACTTGATTGGCTTCCAGGAGCGCTCCCCCTCTTTCTGTAGTAGAAATTCCCAGTACTTCTTAGCCATTGTCGATATCTATGACCCAAAGACCTGCTAATGGACTTGATTGCTTTTCCAATTAGCTTACACTTTAAGTCGAGTATTTTGCTTATCCCCACGCTCGAGATTTGTCAACCACTGGATTCGACAGAGTTACTGAACATCTACTCGGTTTAAGGGGATAAGAAAGCAATACCACAAAATTAAACTTTAAGATGTGCCTGTTGATACTAAATTGTAACCATTCAGCTGACAGCTGAGGGCTGACAGCTGACGTATCTTTGCTTACCAGATTAGCGAGATTCTCTCCTCTTCAACTAACTATTGAACATTTGTCACCCTACCGAGACGAGTAAAGCGAATTTCAATCCTGCGCCTAGTTTGATCATCCTTTAAACTAATCGGAGCAATTTGTCCATTAGGTAAAATTAACTGAGCTGCAGAATAAGCCCGAAATTGCAGCCCCTTGAGCCGCCCTTCTTTAGCTTGAATCTCACGGAGTAATTGCACAACTGCCAAAGCTCGCATCAGTCCTAAATCAGCATTAGATCCTGGTCTAAGTTGACTGATAGAGGAATTTTTATTAACCACATTCCCAATAGTTTGGTCGATATTGCTACCACCAAGATTAGGTTGACCATCGGTGTGACCAATTAGTTCTACTACATTGATTTCATAGTCCTTGGCATTGCTTTCAATAGCAGGGACAATTTGCTGCCGAATATAATCCTTCATCGCTGAGGGAATTTCCGCACTACCGGAATCAAATCGGTAATTCCCCTGATCTTTGATTACAATAATCGGAGGTGTATCTGGTGGTTTTGGTGCTGCAGCAATCTGTACCTGCAAAGACCTAATCTGCTGTTCTAGTGACTTTTGGCGGACAGTTGAGCGCTTTGCCCTAGCTCTCAAAGCCGCCACCCCACGCTCAAGTTGATCAACCCGAGCTGCCTTAGCTCGTAATTCCGCATTCTCCCTTGCCAATTGCACCACTTCATCTTCACTTCTGGTGAGATCATCAATGGTTGATTCCAAGGAACTTTGTGCCAGCACAGACTTCAGGATAGAGAGCAACAAAAATAAGATCAGGATCATGAAGGCATTAGACATTAAGTCTGTAAAAGCTGGCCAGAGATTTATCTCTTCATTCCAATCATTATTTCGTGAACGACGCATTTTATCAATTCTCTGTCAATCTTATAATTACTATTAGTCATTTGCTAGGTTTATCGTTCACTGCTCAAACGCCTGACTAGCTCTCCTACAGTCATATCTTGAGTTATGCGAGTTGAACCATCGATTTGATTGGACTCATTGAGTTTTTGGCTAATCTTAGCAATTTCCTCATTGGTGTTATTGAGATGATTGACAACTTTTTCAAGATTGTGTCGCATAATTTCATAATTATGCTGGTCAGTATTAGCTTGCTGAGTAATACTTTGATTAAGGCGATCGCCTAAAGCCTGAATTCCCAGACTTACTCCTTCGGTATAGCTTTTCACATTTGACACTAACTTAGACAATTCAGCGTGAACGTCACTCAAGCTATCGGTTCGAGAAGCAATCCGTTGCTCTAATTGATCAAGCCTAGCGATCGCTGACTGAAATCCCTGTGCTCCTTGCTGAAGTTGGGGGATAATCTTACCTAAGGCTTGTTGACTGTGATGATGCTGTTTTACTACATCTAGAGAAGATTGTCTGAGAGCACTGATTTCTTCTGCCAATTTTACCAATTTAACCCCATGACGTTGAAGTTCAGCCATTGCTACTCCCATCCCTTGCACTGATTGAGATAACATACTAGCTGACTCAGAGAAACTGCTTTGAGTTCTAGTTAAATCTACTGTAGCCTTAGATAATTTTTGAGGAAACTGGCTATGCTCAAAGGTTTGAGCAACTTGGGTAAATTGAGCAGCAGCTAGTTGAAATTCCTCAGCACTTCTGGCGATAGTACTAGCAGCTTGGAAGAATCTATTGTAAGAATTTTCTGCTAGTTTAAGCACTTGAATATTAGCATCAGCAATTTCTTGAACTTTTTCTTTTAGTGAGGATTCCACTGCTTCTCGAACAGTGTGACCAAATCTCGCCAAAAAGCTTTCAAATATATTGGACATCCCCTGAACCAATATATCCATGCGTTTTTCCCCTGCTAAAGTCGGCTGATAAATATTATCCAAGTAGTCTTCTAAGTAACTAATCAGATTATTTTTCGCTAGCCCTGTATTGAAGGCGACGTTAATTACGGTTAAGACAGCACTAAAAAAGATAGCAGTTAAGCTAGTGGTAAAAGCAATCCCCATACCTTCTAAGGGTTGCTGTAATTGGTTAACTAAAGTATTGATATCGGTAGCATCAGACTGACTGATTGTTTGACTCAGTGCTAACAAATTGATGGTGATGCCGATAAAGGTACCTAGTAAGCCAAAGGATAGCAGTAAGCTAGGCATAATCCGACCAATGTAATCAATTTGGTCACAAGATATCCCAACAACTTTTTCGTGGCTGTAGGCTTGGTCAATTAATGCGCCTGTATTGACCTGCTCTAAATGTCGGCTAGCATCTGAGAATCGTCTTTCGAGCTCTTCTACAATTCTGGGTTTTTTCCCACGAGGCTGTCCATGGATTAGTCTTCTTACTCGCTTCCCTAGGGATAAAAGATGGGTATACAGAGCAAAACGTAGTAAAATTACGAATACTGATGGGATTACCACCAGTACTACAGTCAGGGCAATTAAGTAATCCGGTATTGGTAGCATAGCGGCAGCTGGGGAACTCTACAGGTGAAATGGCAGGTAGCGCAGCATCCTCAGGATGCTAACCCCTTTCTTTATAACCTAAGGATACCCATACTTATCTCAAAGCATTGATGTGTCACTACGAAATAATACGACGTTCTTGAGTGTTAACACTGAACACTCAAGGGTGCATCTCCTAACAGTTGTTTGACCCAGCAGTGGTGCGTTACGGGCAGCAACCTAACCCTGCCTACGAGGCCAAATATCAAGGCTCCCCTAACACACCCTACGCAACTCAACACTCAACACTCAACGCAATTGTTCTATCTGCTCTTTTAACTGCTCAGTTTTATCCAATAAATCAGCTTGGGTCATCGTTTCTTGTTCCCCAGAGGA
>NZ_JAAHHS010000147.1 GCF_010692395.1 Moorena sp. SIO3H5 | reverse complement strand
GCTTTGGTGCGGATGGCTCAGGATTTCTCCATGCGATCGCCTCTAATTAATGGTCATGGAAATTTTGGCTCAGTAGACAACGACCCCCCAGCGGCAATGCGTTACACAGAGTGCCGCTTGCAAGCGATCGCTACCAATGCCCTACTCCGGGACATTGAGTCAGAAACTGTAGACTTTGTTGATAACTTTGACGGTTCCCAACAAGAACCGACTGTCTTACCGGCACGGATTCCCCAATTACTACTCAACGGCTCATCGGGGATTGCTGTGGGTATGGCAACCAATATCCCCCCTCATAACCTGGGAGAGTTGGTGGATGGCTTAGTTGGCGTGATCCATAATCCCGAAATCACTGATAAGGAGTTAAGGCGGTATATCCCTGGTCCAGATTTCCCCACTGGCGCACAGATTTTAGGCACATCGGGTATTAAAGATGCTTACACGAGTGGTAGGGGTTCTATAACCATGCGAGGTGTGGCAGAAATTGAAACGATTGGGCAACGAGGTCGTCCAGACAAGGAAGCCATTATTATTACTGAGCTACCTTACCAAACTAATAAGGCCAGCTTAATCGAAAAGATTGCTGAATTGGTTAATGATAAGCGCATTGATGGCATTTCCGATATTCGGGATGAAAGCGATCGCAATGGCATGCGCATCGTAATAGAACTAAAGCGCGATGCTTATCCCAAAGTTGTCCTGAACAATCTCTACAAGCAAACCCCCCTCCAAAGCAATTTTGGAGCAAATATGCTAGCCCTGGTGGGCAATGAACCCCAATTGCTGACCATAAAGCAGTTCTTAAACGTTTTCCTAGATTTCCGCATTGAAACCATTACCCGACGGACTCAATATCAATTGCGCAAAGCTGAGGAACGGGATCATTTACTGCAAGGGTTACTAATTGCCCTAGATAGCTTAGATGCTGTGATTGCGGTGATTCGGGGGGCGGCGGATACGACTACAGCACGAGGACAATTAGTTACAGAATTTAGTTTATCTGAAGCCCAAGCTGATGCTATTTTGCAAATGCAGCTGCGCCGTCTGACTGCTTTGGAAGCCCAAAAGATTCAAGCTGAGCATGAGGAATTACAAGTTAGGATTGCGGATTTACGGGATATCCTAGCTCGCCGAAGTCGCATCCTGGAGATTATTGAAACTGAAGCCCAGCAACTGAAACAGAGCTTTGCCACACCACGCCGCACACAAATTCAACAGGTTGAAGGGGAACTGGATGATACTGACCTGATTGCTAATGAAAAAGCTGTGATTCTGCTGACTGAGCAAGGGTATATCAAACGCATGCCTGTGGATGAGTTTAGAGCTCAAGCTCGGGCAACTCGTGGTAAAGCTGCTGCCAGGATCAAAGATGATGATGAGGTAGAGCATTTCTTCACTTGCTGCGACCACGATAGCATTTTATTTTTTAGCGATCGCGGTGTAGTCTACTCTCTGCGTGCCTACCAAATCCCCGCTGCATCTCGCACCGCTAGGGGGGTACCGATTGTGCAGATGTTACCCATTCCCCACGAAGAAAAAATTACATCTATTGTACCGGTATCTGAATTTACAGATGATGAATATCTAGTCATGTTAACCCATAAGGGTTACATCAAGAAAACTGCTCTAGATGCTTTCAGCAAAATTCGGGCAAATGGATTAATTGCTATTTCCCTTGGGGAAGGAGACCAGTTGAGGTGGGTACTTCGTGCTAGGCAAGAAGACAGCATCATAATTGGGTCTCGTCATGGCATGGCAATTCACTTCAAGTGTGACAATGATCAACTCCGCCCCCTTGGTCGTGCGACCAGAGGAGTTAAGGCTATGAAACTCAAGGGTGATGATGAATTAATCGGTATGGATATTTTGTCCGGTCAAATCATCGCTAGTCTAGCTGCTACTGAGGATTCAGAGGAAGAGACAGAAGACCTTAGTGATTCTGAGATGGTGGAAACAGCTGCTCAGGGTCCTTGGGTATTAATTGTTACCATGGGAGGCTATGGCAAGCGGGTACCGGTATCCCAATTCCGGCTACAAAACCGTGCGGGTATGGGAGTTCGCTCAACCAAATTCCGTTTACCCAAAGACCAACTGGCAGCCCTACAGGTAGTTAATGAAGGGGATGAATTGATGATAGTCACTAGTCGAGGGATTATCATTCGTCAAGCTGTTGATGCTATTTCTCCTCAATCCCGGATGGCAACTGGGGTCAGAGTGCAAAAGTTAGATGACGAAGATGCGATCGCAGCGGTTGCTTTGGTCCCCATTTCAGATCAAGAGCAAGAAATCGAAGAGCCGGAAATCGAAGAGCCACAAACCGAAGAGCAGGAAATCGCAAAGCAGGAACAGTCAGTAGATTCAGAAAAATAGGCCACTAGAAGTGAACCTACAATAAGTTTTTGTAGACGGTTGACGGTTAACCGTCTACAAAACCCACCTTAACTAAACTAATAAACCGGTGCTCTAGGAGGCAAATCAAATGATTCAAACTGCCAAAAAGTTTTACACATTTGAAGAGTATCTTTCCTACCATGATGACACTGACTCCAAGTATGAGCTTGTTAATGGAGAGCTTATTGCTATTCCACCTGCTAGTGGACTACATGCCCTGATTATGCTTTTTTTATTCAAGCAATTTGATAAAGAAATTGAGAGGGTTAGTTTAGATTGGGTGGTTATGCCTGGTAATCTTGGGGTTCGCATAGCTGAGAATAAATCTAGAATTCCTGATTTAGTCATTATCTCAGAAAGTCAGCGGCAAGCTATCCGTTCCATGTCATCAGCGGTGCTGGAATCAGCACCACTACTAGCAGTAGAAATTGTCAGTGCAGGTAATCCCCAAGATGATTACCGCTACAAGCGTTCTGAATACGCAGTGCGGGAAGTGCCTGAATATTGGATTGTTGATCCAATTAAGTCTAAGGTCTCGGTTTTGCGTTTAGTTGATGGGTTTTATGATTTGACAGAATTTACAGGAAATCAAAAGATTGAATCACAAACATTTCCTGAGTTAGCTTTGACAGTTGAACAAGTATTGGCAGCTTAGACTAAGCTCCCTGGTCTCTGCTCCCTAAAACCTAAAACCTAAAACCTAAAACCTAAAACCTAAAACCTAAAACCTAAAACCTAAAACCTAAAACCTAAAACCTAAAACCTAAAACCTAAAACCTAAAACCTAAAACCTAAAAATTTGTACCTCATGGGTATAATAATTGCTATATAATAGCGTAATTACTATTACTTCTCCACCCGATATCCCAACTCTAATAACCGTAAGCGAGATTGTCGCCATTTCGGTTTTACTTTTACAAACAATTCCAGGTAAACTTGACCAGCAACTAACTTTTGAAGTTGTTGACGAGCCGCAGTCCCAATTTGTTTGAGCATAGTACCCTTTTTGCCAATTAAAATCCCTTTTTGGGAGTCTCTCTCTACATTAATCGTAGCAAAAATACGGGTAATTTTTGGTTGCTCCTCCACTAAATCAATAGTAATAGCAACCGAGTGTGGCACTTCCTCACGAGTTAGGAGTAAGATTTGTTCTCGAATCAATTCCCCCATGATAAACCGTTCTGGCTGGTCGGTTAAGAAGTCAGGGGGATAATAATATGGCCCTGGTTCTAAGCATTCAATTAATTTCTGCTGCAATAGGTCTAAGTTATTACCTGTTAGGGCAGAAAATTTGACGAATTCCCAGCCTTGAGCAGTAGCTAGTTTAGCGTAACTAGCATCGATTGATTTTCCCCTACTCTGGCGAGGTTGTATATCTGATTTGTTAACACCAAAAACTACTGGTGTCTTAGTATTACTCAGTAGATCAACAATAAAGCGATCGCCTCCTCCCGCCTCTACTGTACTATCCACCACCAAAAGCACCACATCCACTAACTCAATGGCTATTTGGGCATTTTTTACCAATACCTTACCCAGTTGATGATGAGGTTTGTGAATCCCTGGCGTATCCACAAAAATCAACTGAGCTTGCGGTGTGGTCAAGATACCTCGCAGCCGATTTCGGGTAGTTTGAGCCACGGGCGAAGTGATGGCAATTTTTTGCCCTACCAGTTTATTCATCAGTGTTGATTTTCCCACATTCGGGCGTCCCACAATCGCCACAAAGCCAGACTTAAAGCCCTCTGGAGCAACCGGAATAGTTTCTATAACTGATGGCTTGATAACTTTTTCCTCTAGGTTATCTTGGGAAGAGTCTATGGTCGAATCCTCTTCAGAGTTTTGTTGGTCTTGGATTTGAGAATTGTCAGTCATTGAACCAATCGTAATTTTTATTGTTTTATTATTAAATGTATGTTACCAACGTAGATAGGGACTATGTTGAGGATGTTGTTACAGGGGATAACACCCCGGTTAATTGAGCAACAATATCAGAAATAGAACTGATCGTGGGCTTGAAGTAAAAAATTACAAGTTAGTTGCCCACACTAAAGCAGTGTAGACTAAATACTACTGATGACCAATACCGCTACTTTCCCTGACCTGGAAAATCATTGGGCTAGAGATTGTATAGACCAACTGCGAGAGCGTAAGTTGGTCAGTGGTTACCCGGATGGTAAATTTCGTCCTAATTCTAGAATTACCCGTGCTGAGTTTGCCGTCTTAATGCTGAATGCGTTTCCCTCAGCGCCGATTCAACGAGGTGGTATTCGTTTTCTGGACGTACCTAGTAATCATTGGGCCAAAAATGTGATTCAAGATGCCTACAAGCGGAGATTTTTTTCGGGCTATCCTGGCAGACGATTTAAACCGAATGAGTCGATTTCACGAGTGCAAGCGATCGCGGTCTTAGCAGGAGCAAAGAATTTCCCTATCCCGTCAGATCCCGATGGAACTATCAGACGGTATTTTACTGATGCTACCCAGATTCCCCAGTATGCTAAAAATGCGATCGCATCCGCAGCAATTAATACTATTGTGGTTAACTATCCCAATATCAAACAGGTCAAGCCAAATCAGAGTGCTACCCGTGGTGAAGTAGCGGCTTTGCTGTGTCGGGCGTTAAACATCTATGCTGTCCCACCTCAGTATATTGCTGGAGTGGACGTTTCTCCTGATGATGTTCGTAGTTTACCAGGGCAATTGGATCAGGTGCCTGTCTTTAATAGCAATAGTCCAGAACTAGTCAGAAGTGAGGGAATTTTGCTGTCTACGTTTCCACCGGAAGGGAAACAAGTTCCTTCAGCCCACCTTGACTATGGCTTTAATGGACGGTTTGATATCTTTACCCACCATATTGCTAGAGCAGAGACTCAGGCCGAAACCCATCCCCTTTACCAAGGATTAATAGTTTATAATCCCAATGACACACCTGTTACAGTGGACGTCTTGCAAGGGGCGAGTTATCTGTCTACCCCAGATGCACCATTTATCTCGTTGCCGGATATGGTCGATAATCCCAACGGTACAGTCTATGCTGGTCCTGGCAGTCGTACGATGAATGATGTACTCAGGGGAATTATCCAAGAAATATTTCCCGCCAAACTGGTGCTGAAGGCAAAACAAAGCCAGATGTTAATGAATCAGCCAATTCCAGTTAAACGAGCACCAGCTTCCAATGGTCGTTCTACCATGATGCGCTTACGGAGTGATGGAATGGTGTATTTGGCTAACTTAGCGATGAAAGCCCCTCGTGATGGCAATGGGATTTATCGAGAACCTACGGTAGCAGAATGGCAAAACTTACTGGATACGGGTAGCTTAGCTCAACCCCGTGGACCGATACCCACTCCTCTGGAACCACCTCAAGAACCGACGGTGTTTGGTCGGGTGGCTGGTGTTTCCCAAGGTTCTCAATGGCAAGTGCTGATTCAAGATAATCCAAATGTTAACTATTTGAGTATTCCTCAGCTTGGGCAGGGGTTTTCTTATGTGCTGGGGACTCTACATCTGATTACTCTGAGTACAGGGCAAATTCAAAGTGCTCCGATGTTAAGGCGCTATCCCGATACGGCTTACTTTGCTCACAGTAATTATGGGGTAGAATACAATCTAACTTTGCCATTGAAGAATACTACTAATCAACCCCAAACGGTGACGGTATCGCTGCAAACGCCATTGAAGGATGAGGGGGGTACTGATCGACTGCTGTTTTTGAACCCACTGGTTAAAAACGTGTTCTTTCGGGGTACACTCAGAATAAATTATGATGATGATGATCGAAAGGCTCAGACGCGCTATGTGCATTTAGTGCAGCGACGAGGACAGCCAGGGCATCCATTGGTGACGTTGAATTTAGCCCCTGAAGAAGTTAGGCAGCTAGAGGTGGATTTTCTGTATCCCCCGGATTCGACACCACCCCAGGTGCTGACAGTTCGGACTTTGGAGGGTTAGAAGCGTTGGAAATCGGCTCACAAATACAAGGTCGCAATTTTGCGATCGCACGATCAAATATTGAGCTCGATTCTAGTAGTCTGACGAATTTAGCCTGAATCTGCTATTGTTTAACGTTAGCAGCATACTGAACTTTATCAAAAATAGCTGATGCCAGCAAAAGCGATCAGTATTAACTATTTAGGAGTTTAGTTATTGCTGACGAAGTTTTGCCTAAGATCATCAAACCAGCAGAAATGCTTACTCTAGATGATAGAGATGATCTAGTTACGGCAGCCAGTGTCTAGGGATATACCTAGAATTGGTGTCGTCACCAGAACAACTATATCACACTCAGCTTCCTTGAGAACTGTTGCTAGATAACTATTGATACCTTGACCACTTATGCCTTCTCAAACTTTTATCGTCCGTGCTCACACTCGTACGATTCATACCCGTCCAGTTACCTTTTTTTGCCCAAAATGCAATCATATGACTACTCGTGAGTGCTATCCTGGTAAGCCTCCTAAATACTGTCTCGAATGTAGTCCGAGACGAAAACGTCAGCAAGATGAGCTGTATATACCCGAAAAGGGGATGTTCAAGCCAACACACAATTTGGTTAATCTTACCAATGGCCAGAAGACACCAGTATGTCTGGAGAAGTCTCCCCAAGCTGGATGGCTTTTTGTGAGGACAGCCCTAGATTGGTTTAGCGGGGAAAGCATCATCAAGTATCACACAACTAAAGGGGTTTACAGCCAGGAGGTGCCGCTGGCAGATTATATCGTCGAAGCTCTCCCAGCTGACGAGGTCACCACACCATTTCCATCAGCTACCTCTGGAACTAAGACAGACAAGAAGATTACAAAGAAGATTACTCCTGCTAAATCTTCATCAGAGCTGATTTTAGTAGAACCCTACAGTGTGAAGAAGATGTGCGATCGCTTCCGGTGCGGGGATAGGTTACTCAAGAGGATGCGCACGGACCCAAACTTCAGCCAGTGGAGTCGCTCTCGGGATCCCGAGGGCATCAGTTGGGAGTATCGGCAAGGAAAATATTTTCCTTTAGTTGATCAGCTTAATCAGGTTAATCAAGAATCATCAGACACCTTTGAACCTGAGATCGAGGAGACTACTCCCACTAGTAATGAGTTATCCCAAGGTTTTTTAGTAAAACCCTACAGTGTCAAACAGATCTGCGATCGCTTCCGGTGCGGGGACAGGTTACTCAAGAGGATGCGCACGGACCCAAACTTCAGCCAGTGGAGTCGCTCTCGGGATCCCGAGGGCATCAGTTGGGAGTATCGGCAAGGAAAATATTTTCCTTTAGTTGATCAGCTTAATCAGGTTAATCAAGAATCATCAGACACCTTTGAACCTGAAATAGAGGAGACTACTCCCACTACTAATGGGTTATCCCAAGGTTTTTTAGTAGAACCCTACAGTGTCAAACAGATATGCGATCGCTTCCGGTGTGGGGACAGGTTACTCAAGAGGATGCGCACGGACCCAAACTTCAGCCAGTGGAGTCGTTCTCGGGATCCCGAGGGCATCAGTTGGGAGTATCGGAAAGGAAAATATTTTCCTTTAGTTGATCAGGTTAATCAGGTTAATCAAGAATCATCAGATACCTTTGAACCTGAGATCGAGGAGACTACTCCCACTAGTAATGGGTTATCCCAAGGTTTTTTAGTAAAACCCTACAGTGTCAAACAGATATGCGATCGCTTCCGGTGCGGGGATAGGTTACTCAAGAGGATGCGCACTGACCCAAACTTCAGCCAGTGGAGTCGCACTCGGGATCCCGAGGGCATCACTTGGGAGTATCGGAAAGGAAAATACTTTCCTTTAGTTGATCCGCTTAATCAGGTTAATCAAGAATCAGCAGCCACCTTTGAACCTGAGATCGAGGAGACTACTGCCACCACTAATGGGTCATCCCAGGGGATTTCACTAGAACCCTACAGTGTCAAAAAGCTCTGCGATCGCTTCCGTTGTGGGGATAGGTTACTCAAGAGGATGCGCACTGACCCAAACTTCAGCCAGTGGAGTCGCTCTCGGGATCCCGAGGGCATCACTTGGGAGTATCGGAAAGGAAAATACTTTCCTTTACTTAATCAGCAATAATTTATTAACTCAAACCGAGTCAGCAGATGCGGACGCGTCCGCATCTGCTTTATTATTTTTGGGAGACGAGAAAGTTTGCTCTTTCCCAACTTGGGGTATCTTCCAGTCTGTTCTGCCTCTTCCCCTTCTCGAGTTTCTAGTCAGGGAAAGTAGTTACTGACTTTTCCTTTCCCTGCGCTAGCTGCTACCCGCGACCTAACCTTTAGTTGCCATAGATAAGATTAGGTCAATCATCCGGTTAGAGTAACCCCACTCATTGTCGTACCAAGAGACAACTTTAAAGAAATTAGAATTAAGTTCCATTCCTGCTCCAGCATCGAAAATGCTTGAATGAGGGTCGCCTTGAAAATCGGTGGACACTACTGGCTCCTCTGTATAGCCCAAAATTCCTTTCATCGCCCCAACTGACGCTGCCTTCATTGCTGCACAAATCTCTGGGTAGCTGGTTGCCTTTTGAGTCCTGAAGGTCAAATCTACCACTGATACATCCGGTGTTGGTACCCGTAATGCCATCCCCGTAAGTTTACCTTTCAGTTCCGGTAACACTAGCGTTACAGCTTTGGCCGCACCCGTAGAAGCGGGGATAATGTTTTGAGCAGCACTTCGCCCCCCCCGAAAGTCTTTCTTACTTGGACCATCTACCGTTGGCTGGGTAGCAGTCATGGCATGGACCGTAGTCATTAACCCTTCCGCTAGCCCAAAATTGTCATTAATCACTTTAGCAATGGGAGCAAGACAGTTAGTCGTGCAACTGGCATTGGAAACAATACTATCTTTACCGGGGTCATAGGTATCGTGATTGACACCCATCAACAGGGTGGGAACCAAATCAGGGTTTTTAGTCGGAGCAGAGATTACCACCCGCTTCGCTCCTGCTTCTAAATGCTTAGATGCCCCATCATAGGTGGTAAATAGACCAGTAGATTCTACTACATATTCCACACCGAGTTTCGTCCAAGGCAGTTCCTCTGGGTTTTTAATTGACACACAGGGGATTTTCTTGCCATTGACCACAATTCCATCAGCTTCAGCTTCTACGGTACCCTTGAAACGACCATGGGTTGAGTCGTATTTGAGTAAATAGGCGATAGTCTGTGGTGGAACTAGGTCATTAATGCCCAGCACTTCGATTTCTGGGTAGTTGAGGGCAGCACGAAATACGAGTCGTCCGATACGACCAAATCCATTGATACCCACTTTGACAGTTGCCATGGACAAATCTCCTTTAAGAGGTTTACAAATTTGCGTTTGTCGATAGCGATGCGAACGCCATCACGGAAAACGCACCATTACGGTCTTGGAGAAACTCCCATTCGCTTTCTGCATCAAAACAATGTCATCCAATCGGGAAGATTAATTCTTCCTTTCATGTTGACAGCTGGGAGCATCAAAACTATCATGAACGGATTGCAAAGCAACCAGATGTGAATCAATGATTTTTGCTTAGGCATCCAAGCTATTGTTTATAGCTCATTCTACTCATTATTTGTTAATCCTTTAACTTAATTTAAGACTGTGGTAATTGCTGTTAATTTTTTCCACTGCTCTGTTTTAAACTTTACAGAAATAAAATAGAAGGTAAGCCTTTATAGCGCTACGCGCAAGTCAGAAGTCATAAGTCAGAAGTCATAAGTCAGAACTAAGCTATGACTCACGTTTCAGAGTTTAAGAATGTCAAACACCTTAATGGGTAGTGCTATACATAACCGCTGATAGCTTACTGTTAAATGCTTACCAGAGAATTAACTTTTTCTTTAAATCTAGTCTTTAAATTTTTATCTAAAATTTAATTAAGCTGGTTTTGAAATTAGGTCTATGAAAGTCGCTGTCTTTAGTACCAAAGTCTATGACCGACAGTTTCTGGAAGCTGTTAATTCCCAATATGGTCATGAATTAACTTTTTTTGAACCGCACCTCGATACTCAAACGACTATTTTGGCATCAGGATGTTCAGCAGTATGCGTTTTTGTCAATGATACCCTCAACGGACAAGTGTTGGAAAAGCTGGCGCAACAGGGAACTCGTCTGATTGCTCTACGCTGCGCTGGTTTTAATAATGTCGATGTCACAAAAGCGACAGAATTGGACATGACAGTAGTGCGTGTTCCGGCTTACTCCCCTTATGCGATCGCTGAACATACCATTGGCTTAATGCTAGCCCTGAATCGCAAGATACATCGTGCTTATTCTCGAGTACGAGAAGGAAATTTTTCCCTAGATGGACTCTTGGGATTCGATATGCATGGTCGAACTGTAGGCATTGTGGGAACTGGTAAAATTGGTGTTATCGTAGCCCAAATTCTCACTGGTATGGGGTGTCAATTAGTGGCATATGATCCCTATCCAAACCCGGAGTGTCAAGCTTTAGGGGTCAAGTATGTAGAGCTAGCTGAACTATTTTCTATCTCTGATATTGTCACCCTACACTGTCCCTTAACTCCTGAAAACTATCATCTGATTAATTCCGAAGCTGTAGAGCAGATGAAACCAGGTGTGATGCTAATTAATACTAGCCGAGGGGGATTGATTGATACCAAAGCCATTATCGGTGCCCTGAAATCCAAGAAAATTGGCTATCTCGCTTTGGATGTCTATGAGGGAGAATCTGCCTTGTTTTTTGAGGATTTGTCCAATGAAGTCATTCAAGATGATATTTTTGAACGTTTACTCACGTTCCCTAATGTAATCATTACTGCTCATCAAGCTTTCTTCACTGAAAATGCCCTCGATAACATTGCTGAAACTACCCTATCTAATATTACTAACTTTGAAAAAGGTCTTCCTTGTCCGAATAAAATTATTCTTAATTAATAGGAAATAATCTTAAATCAGCTTGAATCCCAAACCTTAACAACTAGTGACCTCGGCAAAATTCAATCAAAATTTTAGTAATTGGTAGTCCTAATCTAATTACCAATTATCAATTACCAATTACTAAATTAATTGGCCTAAAACGCACTAGGAGGAGGGCCAACAAAGGAACGAGGAGGGAAGACTTGTAAATCAATATGCTGCTCTGGACTGAAATCAAGACCTGCTTGTAGTTGAGCAAATTGTTGTTCTTCAAAGGACAGAGCACCTGTACTTTTATTGTAGGAGATTTGATCAATATCAAGTTCCCCAAAACTAACAATTTCAATCCTATCTGATACTTTTAACCGCGACATCTTCGACATTTAAGACATCTAGTACAACATCACCGACGTGATCGGTAAAGGTGGTATCCCACATCGCCTTGAGGAAAATCCCCACGGCTCCATTGAAATCTCTATGGATTTCATACCCACATTTGGGACATTTAAAATTCTTGGAGGATCCAAGTTTCCTATGGATGTGTCCGCATTTTGTGCAGGTCTTTGAGGTGTATTCCTCAGTTATTCTTACGAGTTTGGAACCGTACCGGTTACACAAATGCCCTAAAGTCTGCGAGAATTGGTAGAATGCCCAACTCATCATCGCGCGAGCAGTTTTACTCCTTAACTTCCTCCTCTTTTTAGCTACCATCTGAGAAGTCTCAAAAGTAGGCAGAACAATAATGTCGTAGTTTCTGGCTAGATAAGACGCTACTTGTTTATGAATCTCAGAACGCAGGTTTTTTATTCTAGTCCGTTGGCGTTCCATGGCTTTCCTGAGCTTGTAACGTAGCCTCTTGAATTTCCTCCCTTTGACTTTGTCATGCTTTGACTTTATTTGGTCGAGATGACTACAAAGCTTGGCTATAAAGCTAAAATCACCATTTCCGAACTCTAAAAAATCCGAACCATCAAATCCTGTTACGAAAGTGCGGACCCCCGGATCTAAGGCAATAATTTTCTCGGTTATTGTTGGTTCAGTCCTTAGAGGCACAGGGAAGTGAGCAAACCACCTACCTTTGTTGAAGGTCAATTCAGTAGATCCCTTAGTCAGTACACAATAGTTGTGTCCCTTGAATTCTGGTAATGGTAGATGTTTTGTAGACGAAACCATCCAGTGGCCATTTTTATAGGCTGTAGGATCGAACTTTAGAGTAGCGGTTTGATCGCGAATACTCCTAAACCTGGCTAGTTTTCTTCCCCTGTCAGGGTTAAGTTTTCTTTTTTTCCCAATACCAATGTACTGTGGCTGTTTTTTCGTCTCCTTCCAGGCGGTGTAAGCTTCCATTGACGCATTGTCTAAAAGTTTTGATATACCTAGATCAATGCACCATTGAGGAATTAATCCAGAACTTTTTAAAAAAGTCCTAAATCCGTGCTTCCCTCCCTTCTTGGTAGTCTTAACATAGCCTTGTTCTCTGTTTAGATAATCAATAGATATGTTGTAGACCTTTCGAGAGGCGGCAACCCACTTCTTCCAGATCTTCTCAAGTTCCTTTACTGGATAAACTCGGTAACTCGCTGTCATCAAGGATTCGTTTTTTGTACTTCCATTGTCCATAGAGTCGGCAACTAAAGACGTGGACGATTGCAAGGATATCTTCGACCATTTCCTGTTCTGGGCTGAGGTGCGTTTCGTCGAGAACCAGTATCTTTGTCTCAAATTTGCCGCACAGCCATGAGATAAGATCGAACCCAAAGCGGCAAAGCCGATCTTTGTGGGCAACGACAATAAGCTCGCAAGTGTTACTGAGAACTCTGTCCAGTAAGGATTGTAGTCCAAATCTTTTGAAGTTGAGTCCTGACCCGATGTCAAAGATGACTTCACAACCGGGGTAACGAGACTTAAGAAAGCGTACTTGTTGTTCAAGGTCACTCTTTTGAGAGCGGCTTGAAACTCTGGCATATAAGATGATGTCTCTTTTTGGTTTGGCTGGTCGAATAGAGACAACTGAATCCAAGTCGTATCTTCTTTGACCTCCCGGCGTCTTGATCCCTTTGATTTTCCAGGCTTCGAGCCATCTTTCGAGAGTTCTCGTTGAAACTCCAAGTCTTTGAGCAGCGACTCTTGGTGGAACATAGTTGACTGACATCGTTCTCCAAAGAGCTACTCTTTAAGTCTAAGGCAAGATGTCGATTAATGTTACGCTTTGTCAGGAGTTTTATTGATCACGACTCAACTCCTCGACCATTGAGACGATCATCCCCAGCTCTATCTTTGAGGGTATCATCCTGTGAGCCACCGCTCAGAGTATCGTTGCCACTATCACCTATGAGAATTACACCAGTTGCACTAGTATTTGTAGTATTTGTTTCCAAGTCCACTAAGTTGAAGTTCAACATTTCTTCGAGCACCTATTCCTATCCAACTCCGAACTCCTTGATTGTGTGCTCTTAGGTATGGTAAGGCTAGCCAATTTGGCAGTATTTGGCCAATTTGACCGATTTATTGGTGCGCGTTTACCCTGTCGGGAAACTCGACCGGGGTCGCACCGATAAATACCATTAAAAATGCTCAATAATTATTGACGTTTGCCGAAAATCTTGCTACCTAAACGAATCATCGTTGCCCCTGCTTTAATAGCTTGCAAATAATCTCCCGACATTCCCATGGATACTTCTTTTAAGTTTAACTGACTTGTTTGATTAAGTTGTTCCTTGAATTTAGCAACTTCTACAAATGCATCAAAAATTTCAGCTTCCGATAACCCCAAGGGAAGAATCGTCATTAGCCCTTGAATATCTAAGGAATCGCAAGCTTCTAATTCTGGCAACGTTTCTAATAACTGCTCAACAGACCAACCATATTTATTAGGATCGGGCAATATCTTGATTTGTAAACAAACCTTAGGTCGTTTATCTAACTCATTAGCTCGCCGATTTAAACTCTGGGCTAATTTTAAATCATCAACGGAATGGATCCAGTCCATTGTTTGAACAGCAAGTTTTGCTTTATTTTTTTGTAAGTGACCGATAAAATGCCAGGAAATATCTTCTAAATCTTGTAACTGTTCCTGCTTAGCGCAAGCCTCTTGCAAGCGATTTTCTCCAAAATCCCGAATTCCAGCACCATAGGCTTCCCGCATTTTGTCTACAGATACGGTTTTGCTAACTGCAATTAAACGGATATTAGGCTTTAACTGTTGACGAATCTGCTGGATATTATCAGTAATAGGTGTAGTCATAGTTAAAGGTATTTTTTCCATGGGAGCATCCCATTTTTGCACATAACACTTTAAATTATTCTTTGAAACCCTAGTATTATCGTTAACTTTAGGGATGGATTGGCAAAATTGGAATGCTCCCTTTTCAATAGTCTTCCCTCTTGGCTTTTTCCTCCATGGCTTCACCCACCAATCACCTTGGACAAATCTTGCAGGATTACCTCAGCTGACTTGTATCTGTCAGCGAAATGATAGCTCACCATCTTTTCTATAATTTGGGCAAATTCTTCAGGTACATCTGCCAGATTACGCCAGATCACTTCACCAGTTTCTGGGGAATTGGGCAATTGATAGGGACGAATGCCAGTTAATCCTTGAATCCCAATCATACCTATAGCATAAATATCACTATTGAAACTGGGGTGTCCCGCTAATTGCTCTGGTGGGGCATAACCGCGAGAGCCAATGGCAACCGTAGCATTGTTTTCCTGACTCTGGTCTGGGCTTTTAATCTGTTTAACTGCTCCGAAGTCAATTAGCACCAGTTTACCATCCGTTTGACGACGGATAATATTGCCAGGTTTGATATCCCGGTGGATCACACCGTATTTATGGATAAAGACTAGAATTTCTAAAATATCTTTTATGATATCCGTTACTTCCTTCACTCCAAGCCGTTTATCTACTGGCAATTCCTCACTAAGGGACTGACCGGGAATATATTCTTCGACTAAGTAAAATGCTTGATCTTCTTCAAAATAAGCTAGTAGTCGAGGAATCTGTGAATGATTACCCAAAATTTCTAATATTTCTGCTTCAGTGTGGAATAGGCGTCTGGCAATTTTCAAGAATTGCGGATCGCTACGAGCCGGTTTCAATTGCTTGACCACACACTCGGGTGAACCAGGTCGCTGAGTATCTTCTGCTAGATGGATTAGACCAAACCCACCTGAACCAAGAACACGCTTGGTTTTATAGCGTCTCGCTAGGAGGTTATGTTCGGGTCGGTACTCTACCGATGTACTATCAGGGTCTGCACCAGCTGTTGGGTTCCAAATTGCTGTGGCATCTTCTTGAGATAAATCGGTTTGTATCGGTATAGTTTTGGTGTTAGTGCTGGAGATGGTTTCGTTTTGTTCTTTCAACAACGCCTGTAACAAGGCTAAGTTCTGTTCCTGTTCTTGAGCTTTTGCTTCAATTTTGCGGCGCTCTTGCTCTGCTTTTATGCTCTCCTGTTTAGCCTTGTAACCGGTGTAAGTCATTACACCAGTACCCGAAAGGATTAATGCCAACGCAGGTCCCACCACTGGTATCCATCCTGAGTTGAGCAATAGCAGGTATGATGTTCCGAGCAAAATACCTAGAGCAATACTCTCAGACAGTACTAAATGTCGAGTTTTGCGGCTCACCCCAACTAACACGCCCCCTATTAGTGTCCAACCCCAAAGCCACAAGCCTTCTGTCCACTCAGACCAAAACCAAAACTGTCCTCTTCCGTCTCCAAGTGCGCCACTGAGCAGTTGACTCACGATTTGACCATGTATCATGACTCCTTGCATATGCTTGCTGTCTTTTTGAGCAAAACTGTAGGGTGTTAAGAAGTCATCATTTTTAATACTAGGAGCATTCATACCGATTAGGACAATCCGGTCTTTGACCAAGTCCGGTTCAATCTCCTCATTGAGCACCTTACTTAAGGTAACGGTCTCAGCAATATCATCAGCAGAGCGGTAATTCAATAAAATTTGGTAGCCTCCCATATCTCCCTTTTGGTAGCCTCCAACTGTAGGAGATATGTTGCTATAGACCGTTTTACCTAGCTTCATCTGTTTTGGGGAGATGCTTTTGGGCTTGATTCCCCGCTTTTCCAAATAGCTTCGCGCTAACTGAAAGCCAAATGATAATCTGGTGCTGCAACCTGGGATGCTGGTATTCTCAAAATATAATGGAGCCCGCCGGACGATTCCATCGGGGTCTTCAAGTAGATTAACAAACCCGACACGATGCTGAGAAATCTTTGGGGGGGCTGGAACACTGGATGCTTCTGATTGACCCCGATAGCAAATTGGAATTATGCGATCGCTACTTTGCAGTAGTTCATTAAATTCAGCATTACCCGGTTCTACCGGACTGTCTCGAAAGATATCCACACCAATAACGGCGGGTTTATGTTGCTCCAGCTTCTGTAATACCTCATACATTACAGCATCTTTGATTGAAGACCCTCCCGGAGCGGTTGTGTCTTTTAAATCTGGCTCAGTCACCTATACTACTAAAAAGCGTTCATCGGGTGGT
>NZ_JAAHHS010000146.1 GCF_010692395.1 Moorena sp. SIO3H5 | reverse complement strand
TCCTAGATTTCCATTGCTTTCAGTCCTCATGGATAGTTCATCAATAATAGATAATTTTCAAGCAAAAATGTTATTAGGAGATTCACAATATCAGCGGATAAATGTCGAACTTACAGAAACTATTCATCTTGATGAATGTGCTCAAATTAAGCATATGGAAGACCTCGTATCTCGATACATTCAATCCTCAGAATGGAATGATAAAAAAACTTGGATTCAAAACAATTTCTTACAATAGTGCGTTTGGGTAGCGTGACAAGCGAGTCAATCGCGAAGCGCTAGCTCTTTGGGCTAATCGCCTATCTTGTCGGGTGCGCTAACCAAGTGTAACGCACCTCTTTAACTATCAGTGTAATCGCTTATCCTAGGGTTAACACTCCCATGGAAAAATCCACAAGTAAACACTTTGTGCGTAACCACAAAACACTTAAAAGACTATTCACTACTTCATTTTACGGCTGAATGCTTACAGGTTATTTCGCCCTCTCCTACTAAGAAAGTGATAAAGGGTGACTTGTTCAAAATCTTACATAAGACGTTGCTGAGTTTGGGTATGATTGTGTCCAATTTTGGGGGTAAAAAAACTATCAAAATTTCCCAAACTTAGGGTATTTAGGGGGCTTTGACAAAACCAGATGATTGCCCATTCATTCCTTGATTGAGCAAGGCCCATAAACTAGCCAATTATTGGGGTATATATGATCAGCATTCTGAATAGCTTCAACCGCCATTTTCTTTTCACCCCTCTCAGACAAACACCGAGCATAATAACACCAACCATTAGGATTATTTGGATACTGCTCAGTAAACTGCTTCAATATAGCCACGCTTTTTGCTGAGTCCCCTCGCAACCGATAATAGTCAGCCTGCAACTTATGAGCATCAGCGGAGTAGGGAGCCAGTTTCAATACAGCATTAACTATCTTTTTAGTCTGCTTCCCTTCCTTACCCAATACCAATTTCCTTCGGATACGCTCGCTCAACCGTCGTTTTAAAACTGAGTAATCGCCAGGGGCTAACTCTTCTGCTCGACTTAACCTCAACTCTGCTGACTGAAAATCCCCCAGTATTAGGAGTGCATCATAACTGTGAATCAAAGCAACAATATCATCTGGCTGAAGTAACAAGATTTGCTCAAAAGCCTTCAAAGCAGCGTGAGGATGATCCAGTTCCATCTCAACCCGTCCCAATGCCAGCCAGTGAGAGGGATTTTCTGGCTCAGAAGATGCAGCTGTCTCAAAGGCTTTTACTGCTTTCTCTGGCTGACGGCGACAGACTTCTATCAATCCCCCGATATGATGCCCAGTAGCAACATTACTGGATAATGGCAAAGCACTCTCATAAACCTCAATAGCCTTAGCTACCTCTCCCATCAACTGTAAAAGTTTCCCCAGTTTCAACCTTACCTGAATTAATTGAGGTTGCCGCTGAATAACTTGGTCATACTCCTTAACAGCTTGCTCCCAGTTTCCAGTTTCATAGAGCAAATCACCCAATTCCAAGCGTTTTTTCCATCCAGAGGGATACTGCTGCACATAGTTAGTTAAGGTTTTCAACTTCTGCTGTTTTCGGGTGTTTTTTTTCTCTAATACCAGTTGTACATTTAACTGGACTTTTGAAGACTGGGATAAGGTTACCAAACAGGGGGTAGTGTTTCTAAACATATCGCTGTCACCTCATAATTAATTTTATCATTAATTTTTTCAACCTTGGACTCTGTCGTCGGTTTTTTAGATAAAATAACTATTTTTTTATTTTGAAAATTATTACAAATATCATCCTTTACAAGCTCTTTTAACAAAGGGGGAGAATCATCCATTCCTGATAGATACCGCTTCAACTGCTTTTCCATAATTGCTCGCCCCTTTTGAATGCGTTTGTAAACATTATCCAGTGAGAGAGCAAGTTTTTTTGCAATGTCTGGGTAGGGTATATCTTGGTAAAAATGCAGCACAAAAGGCTCTCGCAGTTGGGGAGACAGAGCCTTGATTTCACGGGATATGTACATTCGTAACTCGCGACGAAGAATAGCTGACTCAGGTGAATACTCACTAGACGCTAATGTCTGGTTTTCTCCCACTGCCATTTCTTCAATGCTCTCCATACCGATTGCACCTTTGTGGCGTTTTCGATGCAGATCCACGCACAGGTTATGAGTCATTTTAGTTAGCCATGCTTTGGGATTAGTAATTGTTTCCGCGTAGTCTGGTAGTTTCTCCCACGCCTTGATTCTGGCCAGACTTAAGGCTTCTTCAGCATTGGTGCGATCGCCTCCCATCCAAGTTATGCACCGACTGTAAAGATAGTCTTGATTGAGGAGCCATAATTTCCAAAAAGCAGTGGGATCCCCTTGAGATATACGTTTTAATAGATTAATCTCGTCTAATTTTGGTTCTGTTTTCATTTTTTTTAGGGAATCGGGAATCGGGAATCGGGAATCGGGAATCGGGAAACAATTCTGTGTACCTCATAGCTATGAAAAACGCTATATAGCGTTTGTATTTGAGATGTAAACCTGTATGGTCTTTTTTTATTGTCCAATAAAAATCTGGATTTCTTGCCCCTTTTGCCTTTTGCCTTTTGCCTTTTGCCTCTTGCCTTTTTCAGCAATAACTGTGTTTAAAACCTAGATAAAAAAACTATATTAATTTTGATACCCCATCAGTTGTTTTTGTTTAGCGTAAATTTTTTTCAGGTGCTTCTTAACCGTATTGATGCTGATATATAGCTTCTGGGCAATTTCTTCGTAAGTAAAGTTCGCTTTTTTTAGTAACCAGACTTCCTGCTCCCGTTCACTTAGCCCATAGTTAATAACATCAGTGATAGCGAAATTTTTGGTAGATTGCTGTTGGTCTTCTAGGGTGACTAACAGATAAGGGTCTCGGGATAAGTCTAACTTTAACCATCTCACCCTAACCCGAAACTCAACTGACTTATTCACGTTAATTTCAGCTTCCATAATTAGTTTGCGATCGCTAAACCACTCACGACTATCAATTAATGATTGGCAAACTCGCCAAATTGGCTCAGGAATAGAATTTATCCGTGACTTACCTTGAGAGATTTGAGAGCACATTCGACGTCCACACTCATTGGCATGAAACAACTCTTGGTTAGTAGTTATAATCAGCACCCCATCAACAAAGCCTTCAAGAATTGCTTTGAGCAGTAATGGCAAACCTTCTTCTGAATCTAACTCGGGCTTACTGCTTTCGGCTTTAGTCGCTTCTGCTTTGATTGATTGTGGTGAACTAAAATAGTGTTTTACATAATTTATTTTTTTATCCGGTTTATGAAAATCATAACTGCTTAAATCAGCCACTTGGTTAACATCAATACCAATGGTTTTGGTCAAGAGGAGTTGATTAGTCATGGTGAAATGTGATTATAAATTACTTGGATTATTCCAAATGCCATCGATCAAGTAATTGGTTGTTTACCGTTTTCCATTTAGCGCTCAAATTCTTTCGATTTTTAGCAGTCCACTGGCACTGCTGAAATTATTATCAAAGATAAATTCGCTGTAATCAGCTAGGTTATCTAGTCCAAGCAAGTTGAATAAAATTTCCAATACTAGCCATAATGTGGTTCGTAATAATAGTTTTTTATAAAGTACATTCATGTTTTTTTTAGACTAAAATTAGTCAAATATATAGCGGTTTTAAATTGGGTGAGGTACTTTCCTCTTTGGCCGACTCCATCGCTATTGCTAGCATGTCTATTGCTAGCATGCCTTTTGCTATATATTCATCAAACCCCACTGCATACTGACTTACCGCCTGAGATAATCTGACTTGTGACTGACTTGTGACTGACTTTTCCTGTGTAAATGGTATAATTCCGACAGTCATGATCCCATCAGCCATGCCCAGGTCGCTCAAAGTCCGTCACGAGTGCATTGAACAAGTTAAACTGGCAGTCAGACGTAACGGTTTTCGCAGCCAGAGGGCTTTGGCTGAAGATGTGGGGTTTGCCTTAGCCACAGTCAGCAACTTCCTGACCGGTAAACCCGTTGACTATATTACTTTTGAAGAAATTTGTCATAAATTGGCACTGGAATGGAGAGCCATTGCCTATTTAGATGTTGACCTGCCATCCCAGGCTGTAGATGATCCGCCATCCCAGGCTGTAGATCAAAACCCACAGATCACAACCTCTAGCAAACGCCAAGACTTGGGAGAAGCAATTGATGTTACCAATTTCTACGGGCGCAAGGAAGAATTAGCCACACTCAAACAATGGATTATTAATGACCATTGCCGACTGATTACCTTAATTGGCATGGGTGGAATTGGTAAAACAACTTTGTCTGTGAAGTTAGCCCAGCTTCTACAATCGGAATTTGAGTACCTGATTTGGCGAAGTTTGCGTAATGCCCCACCCATTCACGAGCTTTTGACCGACCTGATTGGGTTTTTGTCCCATCAGCAACAAACCACTTTACCCGAAAACTTAGATGGTAAACTATCCTGTTTAATTGACTATCTGCGGGCAGAGCGTTGTTTGTTCGTCTTAGATAATGTAGAGTCAATTCTATCCCCTGACCAACGGGCAGGAGCCTATCGCCCAGGATATGAAGGCTATGGGCAGCTCCTCAGACGCTGGGGCGAGACTAACCATCAAAGTTGTCTGGTGTTGACCACTCGGGAGAAACCGAGAGAAATTAGAAATAAAGAAGGTGTCAACGCTCCCATTCGTTCCCTGAGGTTACCTGGCTTAACCGAGGGAGAAGGGGAGAAAATTCTGGCCGAAAAAGGCTTTTCTGTCTCAAAAGACGAATGTCAATCATTGGTAAAGTTTTATGGTGGCAATCCTTTAGCCTTGAAGATTGTTGCCACCACAATTTATGAGTTGTTTGACGGCAATGTGGCTCAGTTTTTAGAAGAAGGCACTATTGTCTTTGGTGATATTTCCGATTTACTGGATCAGCAGTTTAATCGATTGTCAACGTTAGAACAACAGGTGATGTACTGGCTGACCATTAATCGAGAATGGGTTTCATTTAAGGAGCTACAAGGGGACATTATTCCGGCGGTTTCATTCAAACATTTATTAGAAACCTTAGAATCTCTACAATTGCGGTCACTGATTGAGAAGACTTCGGGAAAATTTACTCAACAACCTGTGGTGATGGAGTATGTAAGCGATCGCTTAATTGAACAGATTTTTCAAGAAATTCAAACGGGAGAAATAGCACTATTGGAGCGCTGTGCTTTAATCAAAGCCCAAGCCAAAGATTATCTGAGAAATGCCCAAATTCAGCTGATTCTAAAACCCATTACCGAGCAACTACTAAACTTGCTTGGTCTCCCAGAAAATGTCCAAAACTATTTGAATCAAATTTTATCAAAACTGAAGTCTTTTCCCCCTCGAAAACCAGGATATGCCGGGGGGAATGTTCTGAATTTACTCTGGCAGCTTAATCTTGACCTGAGTGGCTATGATTTTTCTAATTTGACGGTTTGGCAAGCTTACCTACAGGGGATGAATCTGCATGGAGTCAACTTCGCCAATGCCGATTTAAGTAAGTCAGCTTTGACTCGCACCTTAGGGGGGGTTTTATCAGCGACCTTTAGCCCAGATGGGAAACTCCTGGCAACTAGTGTTGATAATGATATTTGGTTGTGGGACGTTGCCAATATCAAACACATTATTACCTACAATGGTCACACAGCTTGGGTGCAATGCCTGGCTATTAGTCCAGAGGTCGAAATTTTAGCTAGTGGTAGTAACGACCAAACGATCAGGTTGTGGAATGTCCAGACTGGGCAATGTCTGAAAACACTGCGAGGTCATACCAGTTGGGTGCAATCCCTAGGGTTTAGTCCAGAGGGAGAAATTTTAGCCAGTGGTAGCCATGACCAAACGGTAAAGCTGTGGAATGTCCACACCGGAAAATGTCTGCAAACCTTGTCAGGCCATAGCAATCCGGTATTTTTTACTACCTTCACCCCCAATGGACAAAGGTTGGTCACTGGGAGTGAAGACCAAACGGTGAGAGTCTGGGATGTCAACACTGGTTCTTGCCTGCAAGTCCTAGAAATCCCAATCAATTGGAGATTATCGATTGCCCTTAGCCCAGACGGAGAAACATTGGCAACTGGAAGTGATGGCACAACGGTAAAATTTTGGGATTTAGCCAGTGGTGAGTGTATCAAAACCTTACCAGACTACAACAGTCATGTGTGGTCAGTGGCTTTCAGCCCAGATGGTAAAACACTGGTGACCGGTAGTGAGGATACAACGGTTAAAATCTGGGAGGTGGAAACTGGGAAATGTCTGCAAACGTTCCACGAGTATCGCAATTCCCCTGTAGGTAATAGCTACCCTTCACGGATTTGGTTGGTTGCTGTTAATCGGGATGGTCAAACCTTGCTGAGTGTGAGTGAAAACCAAACCATGAAGTTATGGGATATCCACACCGGACAATGTTTAAGAACAGTGGAGGGGTATAGTAATTGGATCTTATCCGTTGCGTTTAGTCCAGATGGTCAAATGTTGGCCAGTAGCAGCGAAGACCAACGGGTAAGATTGTGGGATATTGAGACGGGGCAATGTCTACAAACCTTGTCAGGACATACTAATCTGGTCTCATCCGTTACCTTTGCTCCCAAAGACCATCAGATTCTGGCCAGTAGCAGCGACGACACAACTATCAAACTTTGGGATGCAAATACAGGAGAGTGTTTGCAAACACTGTGGGGACACGATAGTTGGGTGCATGGGGTCAGCTTCAGTCCAGAGGGAGAAATTTTAGCCAGTGCCAGTCGTGACCAAACCGTAAAGCTTTGGGATTGGCATACGGGAGAATGTCTGCACACCTTAGAAGGGCATGTTCAGCATGTCAAAACCATTAGTTTCAGTCCCTGCGGTAAAATCCTAGCCAGTGGTAGCCATGACAACAGTATCAAACTTTGGGATGTCACTACGGGAACCTGTCTACAAACATTGCCAGGTCACGAGGATTGGGTTTTATCGGTTGTGTTCAGTCCCGGTGCCAATCTGCTGGCGAGTGCCAGTGGAGACCAGACGATTAAACTGTGGGATGTTGAGACGGGGCAATGTCTACAAACCTTATCAGGTCACACATCTAGAGTCAGAACCATTGCCTTTAGTCCAGATGGCAAGAGTTTAGCCAGTGGCAGTGATGACCAGACTGTTCAACTGTGGGATATCAGTACAGGTACTGTTCTCAAACGATTTCAGGGACACCACAAAGCCGTCCGGTCAATTGCCTTTAGTCCTAATCGTCCTGTGTTAGTGAGTAGCAGCGAAGATGAAACCATTAAGCTTTGGAATCTTGACACTGGTGAATGTATAAAAACCCTGAGAATGGATCGACCCTATGAAGGGATGAATATTAAAAACGCCATTGGTTTAACCAAACCTCAGAAAAACACGTTAAAAGCTTTAGGTGCAGTAGAGAAAGAGTGAAGCATCGCACCGCGATGGTTCTAGCTACCTTGACAAATAAGCTTATAATAAGCTATTATAGAAAGATGCTTTATTATAATAAAGCAAGCTAAGGGCAAAAAAAATTAAGCCAAAATGTGATATACCCAAATGTGATTTAGATCAAGGGTTATGACCATAGTAAGCCTTAATTATATGCACTATTATGCTGATTTATCACTCTTTTTAAGAAGAATTTATTGAGTCTTGCCCTTGCTCTGTATCATAACAATTGGTGCTCATAAAAGTGGCTATGGAAAATACAAAACCTAACAAAAATACTGAAGACCAAGTAGTAGAAAATACATTTGGCGATACTAACCCCTTAGGGGAGGCTCGCTCCGACTCTCAGGAAACAGTAAAAACTCCTGAAAAAACTGAAGTAAAAGCTGGATCGAGTGATGAAAAGGTCGAAACAGATAATCAAGACACTAAAGAAACTACTGCACCAGAATCTAATATAACTACTAGTTCCCGTTCTCCAGGAAAAACAGATAGAGGTTTATAATCGAGAATTTATATTCTTTGGCTCTTTGGTGAGAATTGACGTAAGCATTCAGCAGTCAGCGGTCAGTGCTCAGTGCTCAGTGGTCAGTTTTCAGCTGATTTTATTCAAAAGCTGTTGGCGTAGCACATAAGCTATCCGCGAAGCGTGGCCATTCCCTAAGCGTGGCCATAGGCCAAGACCTTTAGCTGAAGGCGCACGGGTGCGTGTAGCGCATAAGCTGTTCGCGTAGCGTGCGCGTAGCGCATAAGCTGAAAGCTTACGAATTCACCAACTCACCTAGGGGAAATCTTCGACGATTATGACCGATAATATCTATGCGCTGCTGGTAGGTATTGATGAATATCCCAGTCCTGTTCCTTCTTTGAATGGTTGTGTCAATGACATCCTAGAAATACAGGAATATTTGCAAGGGCGGGTCGCTACAGATGGAGATAAACTGCACATCCGCAAACTCTTGAATCAAGATGCTACCCGTCAGGCAGTTATTGATGGTTTTAGGCAGCATTTGTGTCAAGCTAGCCGTGAAGATGTAGCCTTCTTTTACTACGCGGGACATGGTTCTCAAGAGCAAGCCCCACAAGAGTTTTGGACAATAGAGCCAGACCGATTGGATGAAACTCTAGTCTGTTATGACAGTCGCACGGAGGGGGGTTGGGACTTGGCAGATAAGGAGTTAGCCAAGCTAATTTCTGAGGTAGACCAGAACAACCCCCACACTGTTATTATTTTAGACTGCTGTCACTCCGGTTCTGCCACCCGTGGCGGACTAGAAGCAGAAACAGCAATTCGCAAAACTTCCACCGACAAACGCCAGCGACCCTGGGATAGTTTTATTTTTTCCTTGAGTGAAACTGACAAATTATCAGCTGGCCTCAGCCCGGAAAAAAATCCTAGTGGTTGGAGTTTCCCCACAGGAAAACATATCGTCCTAGCCGCTTGTCGAGATAGTGAGACGGCCAAAGAATACAACAACAATGGGCAACCAAGAGGTGCGTTTTCTCACTTTTTGCTGGATACCTTGAAGAAAGCCAATGGCAGCCTGACTTATCGGGATTTATTCAAGCGTGTCAATGCCCTAGTCCGCAGTAAGATCGACGCCCAATCTCCCCAAATCGAAGCTACGGAGTTGAGTGATTTAGACCAACCTTTTCTCGGCGGTGCGATCGCTAACCGTACACCCTACTTTACTGTCTGCTATGACAAAAACCACGACTGGGTGATTGATGGTGGTGCGGTTCACGGCATTTCTCAACCTGTTGGGAATGAGACCACAATACTGGCCTTGTTTCCCTTTGACACCCCCACAGAGGAACTTCACCAACTCTCAACCGCAGTAGGTGAGGCAAAAATTGTCGAAGTAATGCCGCAGCTGAGTCAAATTCAAATTAGTGGTATTGGGGATTTAGATCCCGAAATGACCTGGAAAGCAGTAATCACTAGTCTGCCCCTGCCACCGAAAGGGGTTTTATTGTCAGGAGAACCAGCTGGTGTAGAATTAGCCCGTACCACCCTGCTCAACACTGGTCACAATCAGCCTTCCCTGTATGTTCGGGAAGTGGCAACCCCTGAAGCTGCCGAGTTGAAATTACTGGCTCGTGACGGTAACTATTTAATTACACGACCAGCGGATGACCGTCCTCTAGTGGCTGCCATTTCAGGTTACAGCGATGCCACTGCCTTGCAGGCAATTCAGCGATTAGAACATATCACCCGTTGGATGACTATCGCTGAACTTGCCAGCCCAGCTACCAGCCGCATTCGCCCCGATGCCCTGGAAATGCTGATTTACCAGCAGGATGGGCAACAGTTGCTAGATACTGACCTTCGCCTGGAATACCAACAGGAAAATGGCACATGGCGATCGCCCACATTGAAAATTAAGCTGAAAAACACTAGTAATGAGCCGCTTTATTGCGCTCTGCTCGATTTAACCGACCGTTACGCCGTCTCAGCTGAGTTGTTAGATGGGGGCGGAATTTTGCTGCAACCAAGGGGGCAAGAGGGAGATCAAGTCTGGGTTAATCGCGGAAATCCGATTTGTCCTACGGTTCCCCAACAACTATGGCAAGAAGCGGGGATTACGGAAGTTAAAGATATTCTCAAACTGATTGTCTGCTCGACGGAATTTGATGCCACTTTGCTCGAACAACCACAACTTGACCTACCTCAACGTCCCGTGCCTACACCCCATCGCGGTAATGGTACCCTCAACCGCTTGATGCAAAGGATTCCAGCTCGTGACCTCCCCAGCAGACCAGAAGACGATGAAATCTATGATGACTGGTTAACTAGCCAAATTAGCATTACTACCGTGCGTCCTCTACACACTACTCAAATTCCCAGAGGGGACGACTATGTCTTTCTGGGAGTAGGTTTGACCCTATACGCCCATTCCGAATTGAGAGCTAAGGCACGTCTAACCACTCTCACCCAATCAACCAGGGATTTAGGTAATCATATGTTACCACCGATACTGCGGGAGGACCATCCGGGCATTGAGTCCTTTGAGTTTACTAGCAGTCGGGGAACGGATCCTGGTTTAAGCGCGCTGGAATTAACTGAGGTGGAAAATCCGTCAGCCGTTACACCGAAAAATCCCCTGAAAGTTATTGTTGATCGACCCCTTGCTTCTAATGAACAACTGTTACCTATTAGCTACGATGGGGAGTTTTTCCTGCCTTTGGGACGGGCTCGGTCTACCCCGGAGGGCAAAACGGAGATTTTACTGGAACGGTTAACAGAACCAATTACTGAAGGTAGCCGCAGCTTGGGGGGTTCGATCCGAATTTTCTTCCAAAAAGTAGTGTCTCAACAACTGGGGCTAGAGTTTAATTACCCAATTTTGGCAGCAGCGGATGTCACTGTTTCTGGCGTGGTCAACTATACAGTCAACTATACAAGAGAGGTTGAACAAGTCAAGTCGCGGGTTGCCCAAGCCCAACGCATAGTCCTCTACATACACGGTATTATTGGCAATACCAAGAGCTTGCTGCCGAGTCTTCGCTCCGCCCAGGTTGAGGTGGATGGAACAGAAAAACCCCTGGCTGAACTGTATGATCTGGTACTCACCTATGATTATGAGAATTTAAATACCTCAATTGTAGAGAATGCTAAATTGCTGAAGCAGAGACTACAAGCTGTAGGGTTAGGGCAGAACCACGGTAAAATTTTTCACATTGTCGCCTACTCCATGGGAGGGTTGGTTTCTCGTTGGTTTATTGAACGAGAAGGAGGTAATCAGGTGGTTGGGCATTTAATTATGCTAGGTACACCCAATGCTGGTTGCCCTTGGTTTACGGTTCAAGATTGGGCGTTAGCTACCTTAAGTATCGGGTTAAATGGGCTGTCAGAATTTACTTGGCCAGCACCAGTGATGGGGATTTTGCTTAAGGCTATTAACCAATTTGCTGATGAGATTGAAACTATTGATATTTCCCTAGACCAGATGCATCCCGGTTCTGAGTTCTTGGAACAATTAGCAGCAAGTCCCGACCCCAAAGTACCTTACTCAATTATTGCTGGTAATACATCTATTATTCCTGGCGCCCTGAAAGCAGAAGCCAATCAAACGTCTAGTCTCTTGCAACGACTAATGCAGACGTTATTTGATAAAGCTTTAGCTATGGCTTTCTTTGAGCAACCAAATGATATCGCTGTTACAGTACAAAGTATAAAAAGCGTAGCTTCAAACCGGACTCCACAACCACAAATCCAGGAAATCGGCTGCGATCACTTCGTTTACTTTACTGAACCGGTGGGGTTAACTGCGTTTTCTCAGGCGGTGATTAAAGCCCTAAAAAATAACTCTGATTTTGCAGGTAAAACTACTACTGTGGCAAATCCTGTGGTTAATAATAGTACTAATAATTCTTCAGAAAACAAACCACTGAAATGGTTGATGATTGGGGTGGTTGGGGTATTAGTCGCTGCTATTCTAGGTTGGCTAGCATTAAAGCCATCCAATAATACCGAACCTAGTAATCAATCTCAACCAAGCGAGAATCTAGGTCAATGACACTAGGAGTTGTCTGCAAACTCAATATGTAAATTTTTTTTACAAAAACCATAAATTATGCGTAAATTTAACAGATTTTATTGAAGAGTAAATTAGGGAGTATACTAGTTTAGTAATACTATACACCATTCACCTAGATGAGATTAAGCTAGATGAGCATTATTATACTGCCCATATAAAACTATATATTTGCCAAAATAAAATCCTTTCAATCACTATTGTGAAAGTTATATTTATAAGTGATTTTAGCATAATATGTTCTACCGAAATCTCGCATTTATCATCGGTATCAATAACTACATAAACGGTATTTCTCCCCTGAACACTGCCGTAAACGATGCCAAAAAACTAGTTGAAATTCTGCGCCAAAAGCATGGTTATCAAGTCTGGGTATGCTTAGACGAAATTGCCAGCCTCACTAACTTAAATAAATTTTTAGACAAAACCTTGCCCGAACAAGTCACTGAAAATGATCGCTTATTATTTTACTTTGCTGGTCATGGAGTCGCTCTCAATGGGGATGATGGCCCGGCTGGTTACTTAATTCCTCAAGATGCCAAACTAGGGGATACTAATAGTTATCTGTCTATGACAAAGTTACACGATGCTTTAATTCAATTACCCTGTCGTCATTTTTTGGGGATTCTAGATTGTTGTTTTGCTGGTGCTTTTAAATGGTCGAGTACCAGGGATTTATTAACGTCGCCAGAACCGATTTACCAAGAACGATACAAACATTTTATTACTGATCCGGCATGGCAAATTATTACTTCCTCAGCCTGTGATCAAAAGGCTTTAGATAACTTTAATTTAGATAGCGTACGCGGTCAAGTCGGTAATCATTCCCCTTTTGCTAGTGCATTATTAAACGCTCTCGAAGGTGCAGCAGATAGCTATCCTCCTGCTACGAATGGTAAACCGGCTGGAGATGGGGTAATTACAGCCACAGAATTATATTTACATTTACGGGATAGAATTGAAATTACCACAGAAAAATACCATCAGCGACAAACCCCTGGTATTTGGTGTTTAAATAAGCACGATAAGGGAGAATATATCTTTCTTTCTCCCGGACATGAACTTAATTTACCACCAGCACCACCTTTGGATGAGTCACAAAATCCCTATCGCGGTTTAAAGTCTTTTGACGAGAAACACAGTTCACTGTTTTTCGGTAGAACTGAACTAGTAGAAAAGTTAGAATATTTTGTCAAAGCTAATCCCCTGACAGTGGTGTTGGGTGCTTCTGGTTCCGGTAAATCTAGCTTGGTTAAGGCAGGATTAATTCCGAAGCTACGGCAAGATAATACCGAGAATAAATGGTGTATTTTGCCATCCATCCGTGTTAGTAAGACGCTCTTCCAACCCTTAAATAATGTGCTATGTAATGCTAAGTTACCAAGGGTAGAGCCACGAAACCCCCGGCATAACCTGGCTCGGACAATTGATGTTTGGGCGAAAGATAACCCCAACTCTAAGTTATTACTGTTTATTGACCAAAGTGAAGAAATTATTACACTCTGTCAAAACGAAGATGAGCGCAAGGAGTTTTTCCAACAGATACTCAAAGCCATAAATGCCCATCGGGATCAATTACGGGTAGTACTATCCCTACGTTCTGACTTTGAAACCCAAGTCAGAGATGCTGGCATAAAGTTTGTTCCCACAGACTATAACCGGGTAAACACTATGCTTAAAAATCGTTGGCACAGCGGACGATTTATCGTACCAGCCATGACACGAAGGGAACTGCGAGACGCAATTGAGAAACCGGCAGAAGCACGGGTAATGTATTTTCAGCCCCACGAACTAGTAGAACAATTGATTGATGAAGTGGTGGATATGCCTGGAGCATTGCCCCTGCTTTCTTTTGCCTTGAGCGAACTCTATCTCAAGTATTTAAAGCGACAACGGGAGGCACAATATAGAGGAATCACTATTGATCGAGCCTTGACTCAAGCAGATTATCAGGAATTGGGGGGAGTAATGCAATCACTCACTCAAAGGGCTGATCTCGAGTATCAAGCGCTAGTTCAAGAAAATCCAGCTTATGACCAAGTTATCCGTCATGTGATGCTGCGGATGCTAGCCCTTACTGGGGGTGAGTTAGCCCGTAGGCGGGTACCTTTATCAGAATTGGAATATCCGCCTGAGAAAAATAGTTTGGTTAAGGAAGTAATTGAGCGCTTTACGAATGCACGGTTACTGGTCAAAGGAAAAGATGCTGAAGGTAAACCCTATGTGGAACCAGGCCATGATGCTTTGGTGCGGGGTTGGCAAAAGTTGTTGTTGTGGAAGCAAGAGGATGAGGAAAATTTACTTGTACAACGGCGGTTGACGACCGCAGCTGAGGAGTGGAAAAGCCAGCAAAAGGCAAGGTTTCTTTGGCATGGTAACCCTCGTCTGGATTTGTTGAAAAAGGTATCTTTATCCGATGATAACTGGCTTAACCAAGTAGAAGCTGAGTTTGTGCAGCGTAGTCTGCAAAGAAGGCGAAATGATAGCCGTTGCTTAATTGGCTCTGTAACCCTCGTGATTCTGGCTCTGAGTGGATTGACCATATTTGGTTTTAATGAGTTTCGGAAACTCGAAGAAGCATCTCAGCAATTCCAAAACGACTCTATCAAAGTACTAAGAGAATTTTCCATCAATACTGTATTGAATATTAAACCGAATAATAAAAACAATTCAGTTACTCTTGGAGAGTTGAAAGCACTCAATGAAGCCCCTTGGACAACTCTGTTGGAAGAAAAAAGTCAGGTATTTGCCATGTCACGAAAGTATAATAATGGGAAAGTATTAGCGATTGAACATGATGCTATTTTAAAAAATAACGATAATAGTGTATTGCTATTTGTATTGCTTAACTTTCTCAATGGAATTAATGGGAATAAAAAAGTATTAATCTCAACAGGTCATTGTGAGTTTTTGACTTATTCCAACCTAGCCCCAAACCTTAAACAATGGGAGTATGAGCTCGAGGATATTTCTGCACCTATTAACAGCACAAAACTCAAAGAAGCCAATATTCTCATAATTGGAAATGCATGGGGCAATCTGGAAAATGATGAACTTAAAACAATTGAGCAGTTTGTATCGAACGGTGGTAAAGTCATGGCTGTTGGATTAGGATGGTCTTGGAAATATGACAGTGACAAACCTGAGAGATTACCAAACGGAGGCAAATGCAATCAGGAGGGGCAGGATACAAATGATATTTCAACATACCCAATGAACAAGCTTTTAGAGAAATTTGATGCTCGTTTTGAAAGCTCTTTGATCAATTAGCAGAACACTAACTAGGTATTCAAGGCTATCACGAATTAGAAGACAAGACTTTTATCCACAGAGTGCTTGTCTGTTTGAGACGAGCAGTTAAGGCGATGAATCACTCAGGATTAAAAAGGAGTGATCGCGTTTGTGACTATCTGAAGAATAACTCTAATGTGAGCGATCGCCATCTCTGTGAGGATGTAAATAAGTAGTTGCAGAAGATAAAATTTTATAACACTAGAAACAGTTCTTTGTCAAATATGGGTAGAACAGTGCGATTGATCTGCATGTCACGCTACGCGTTCGCGTAGCGTGGCCAAAGGCCTCAGCTTCCGCGCTTATGCGATTAGCCCGAAGGGCGTTGGCTAGCGAACGCGTAGCGTGGCCAAAGGCCTCAGCTTCCGCGCTTATGCGATTAGCCCGAAGGGCGTTGGCTAGCGAACGCCTCTTAAAAACTTTTGGTACATATAGCGTTTATCATAGCGAGAGCCCTACCAGTAGCACAGCAAAGAAATGCGATAGAATTAATAGAACAAGCCTTAGTCTATAAATTTCCTGAACGTCCCTGGAGGGAATTAGAAGCGATGTTTGGACTTACTGAATGGAAACAGACCAAATTTTATCAGGAAGTGAATGCTGAAGGTCGCATCACTGAGGCACAGATTTTGGTCATGCGTCTGCTGAAAAAACGATTCCCAGAAATGACTGAGGAAATCAACAGCTTAGTTGAAGGTTTGTCTTTGTCAAATTTGGAAGGGTTAACAGATATTATTTTTGAGTTGAATAGTTGGGAAGATTTGTTGAGCTGGTTGTCACGGGTAGACCAATAATGATCACATGGAGTTGATACCACTCATACTCTAGAAATGCTGTGAAAAAAACTCCCAACTTTAAAATGCCTTGAACACCTGGTTAGATAAAGTCTGCCCTTGGAGCGATCAGGGCGATATGACGACTTGCCTGTGAAAGCGTTGTGATTGGTTCCATACGGGGGCATTGAACCCCCGGGTGGAACCGCGCATTCCTCTCAAACCAAATCAAAGATTATGGTGTGAGGCTCCTGCTAAACTAGCTGATCTTCCCTATCTCCGAAATCAGTGAAGCGTGTTGATCAAGATCTTGGGTGAAGCTCAAAGGTAAGCTTCAGTTTAAGAACCCATCTGGGCAGCAACTTCTTCAGCAAAGTTGGTTTCTTCTTTTTCTATACCTTCACCCAAGACGTAGCGAGTGAAGCGACGCACTTGGATGTTTTCACCCAACTGGCCAATACATTGCTTGACTAATTCTTCCACTGTGATGCTTTGATCACGAATGTAAGGTTGATCCATCAACGAGAGTTCTTTAAGGCGTTTGTCAATCCTACCCTGAACAATTTTCTCTTTGATGTTTTCTGGCTTTTTGCCTAGGTCATCCCTACCCATTTCAATGTCTTTTTCTTTTTGAACAATCTCTTGAGGGATGTCATCGACCTTAACGTATTCAACGTTAGGGCAAGCTGCTATTTGCATGGCGACGTTCTTGACTAGGGTCTGGAACTCGTCGCGTCGGGCAACAAAATCGGTCTCGCAGTTAATTTCTACGA
>NZ_JAAHHS010000145.1 GCF_010692395.1 Moorena sp. SIO3H5 | reverse complement strand
TGGCAAATCCTGGCAGGGCAAATCCTGGGAAAGCATGACTTTGGAATATACCCCCTTGGGGTTGACCTCTAATTTTTTCCTAGAAGGCTTTGCCCGTACCACATATTTTTGACTGTGCTGACACACTCTGGTTTTTTTTACTAAAATAACTGTCTTGTTTACCCTACCTAATCTAAGGCGCACTCTTTTTAGGTAAAGTGTGACTCGGTATCCTTCTGAGGAGGTACTACTGACATACTTGGCTAATTTGTCTAAAAATTGTCTTAACTCTTTGATAGTAATCCCGTTAGTTACATCCAGTAGCTCAGAAGGTGGTGGATAAAAATATAGCTTGTTTTGACCAGTGGATTTGATCACCTGTTGGCAAAGGGCATGAAATTTCCTAGGAGACATCAGTTTTTGCTGAGCCTGACGTATAATTGTTGCGACGAGCGATTCCTCCCAGTGCTGGTAATCTGCCATGGTGTTATCCTTTTTATGCCAAATTTATCATTATCTACTGTTTTAACTATCTTTGAGATCTAAACTTCACACTTCTTAACTGTTTGGATGACGGTTGACTGTTGGTGGTCAGTTGGAACCGCTTCGCGAATGGATAAAAATACCACCACAGAGAGGGGTATGGGAACATTCATTCAGGTAAGCTACGTCTATCTCTTCTATCTGTGTAAGTATTTAGCGATCAGTTATCAGCTATCAAGGATGGATCTTTAGTTCGACTGTCTTGGTGCGCGTTCACGCTTGTCGGGAAACCCGACCGGGGTCGCACCGCCAAAATACCCGAGTAAAAAGGTGTCACAAACCTGACTAAACGTCTTTAGCTGATAGCTGACGCTTTTACCTAATCTATCGGTAGCTCAAATAGCATTGCTCTTCCACAGGAGGTCAGCAAAATGAAATTCTCAATTGTGCTTCTCACAGGACTGATGGCTCTAGTGCCTATCGCTCCAGTTAAGGCTGAGAGCGGTGCGACCCCGGTCGGGAAAACCGACCTAGGGAACGCGCACCAAGAGATTCCCATCGTTGTTGGGGATAGTAACCGAGACGTTCTCATCTCTTCATTCGGGCGTAAATACAAGAATCGTTCACGCCGCAGGCATCGGCGCATCTATTATCCCAGACGTGGGCGTGGGCGCGTGCGAATCTATTCTCCTAGGCGTGGGGGGGTGCGAATCTATTCTCCTAGGCGTGGGCGCGGGCGAGTCTATTCTCCCAAGCGCAGGGACGATGAAATCTACTATCGTAATCGTAGGGGAGTCAGAATCTATTCTCCCAGGCGCAGGAACTATGGGATTTTTGATGGTTACTATCGGTAGTTAACTATCACTGTTATTCCAATTAGCGCTTCAAATCCGATTAGTATCGATCACCATCAAGAGAAGTTTGTATTATAGTAGTATTTGTAATACAAACTTCTTTAATATGACACTTGGGTTGGACTATAGTCCGGTTTGCAACTCACAAGACCTTGAGCAGATTGGGGTGATTATATCTCAGTGCTTTGGGGTTTCCGTAAGTGACTGTGAGGCTTACATTGAGCGTCTTGGTAGTGAAAACTTCCGCGTGATCCGCCAAGCTGGAAATGCAATCGGTCAATTGGTAATATATCCGATGGCACAATGGTACGGTGGTAAAACTGTGCCCATGGCAGGAATTGCTGTGGTTGGTGTAGCGCCAGAGTATCGCGGTCAAGGGGCAGCTTACCAATTAATGGCTGAGACTATTATGCAACTCCATGACCAGGGGGTACCAATTTCTACGTTATATGCTTCTACTGACGCCCTTTACCGGAAAGTAGGCTATGAACGGGCAGGAAACCGTTGCCTGTGGAAATTGTCTACCAAAACGATTTCGTTATGGGATGTTCCTTTGGAACATCGCAATCTTCCCATGCATCGAGTGGAGCCAGAGAATTACCAGGTCTTCGAGGAGGTCTATCGTCAACACGCTCAAGCCAATAATGGGAATTTAGACCGCAATCGAGCTATCTGGGAAAATCTGGTGAAACCAATAATAGCAAAACCAGAAGAAACTATCTATAGCTATCTGATTGGTTCAAAAACTCTACCGGAAGGTTACATAATTTTTACTCAACAGGAAGACGATCACGGGCTTCAGATTGCGGTTAACGATTGGGCATTGCTGAGCACAGCTGCTATCAAGCGTTTTTGGACGTTTATCGCTGATCATCGCTCCCTAGTCAATCAGGTGTATTGGTATAGTTCTCCCCATGACCCGTTAATGTTAGTTTTAGCAGAACAAACTGCGAAAATTGACACTCGATATTACTGGATGACACGAATTATTGATGTTCCCAAAGCCTTAGAAAAGCGAGGTTATCCGGTAGGAATCGATGGGGAATTACACTTGGAAGTTAAGGATGATTTGATTGAGGCTAATAACGCTAGATTCCGTTTACGTGTTAATCAAGGGCAAGGTGAAGTTACTCCAGGAGGTAATGGGGATATTCAAATTAGTATCCGAGGCTTAGCGTCTTTGTATAGTGGTTTATATAGTCCTAGACAACTGCAACTTACAGGTTATTTGAAAGCCACAAATGAAGCATTGTCAGTAGCGACATTATTGTTTTCTGGATCTGAACCTTGGATACCAGATATGTTTTGAGGTATAGCAAGGGAAGAATGGTTTAGGACATAGTCTTTTGCTTGAAAGGGAGCAGGGAGCAGGGAGCAGGGAGCAAAAGATGTCTTAAACTTTACTTCGACTGCTATATCAGCTATCAGCTTATGGGTCACAGCGTCGAAGTCTGTGCCACAAAGCATATGCTTAAAATGTTTCAGAGAATCAGTTATAAAAAAACATAGCTTACTTCTAATAAGTAATTTCCCTTTTCATCCCCTATTCCCTGCTCCCTGCTCCCTGCTCCCTAAAACCTATAAATTTGTATCTGACCGAATTAAAAACCGCTGTATTACTCTTGAGTTTCATTCAACCAAGCTCTTAAATCTTCAAGATTAGAGAAATCTAAGCAGGCTTCACTTAACCCTTCCAACTGATCCAATGACAGTTGACGAATTTGCTGTTGCAATTCACTGGGTATTTCTCCTAAGCTACGGGATAGCAGACGGAGGATCAGTGCTCGTTCTCGTTGTGCTCCTTCTTCTCGACCTTGTTTGAGCCCTTCTTGTAAACCTTCTTGTCTAGACGTTTCGACAATATTATTCATGTCGCGGTAATATTTGAGACTGTTTTGGTAGTTATCCTGTTCAGTGCGAGAAAAATTGGCAATTTCTGCCACGTCAAACAGTTGATTGAATACCGACTCTTGGAATGGTTGAGGGCGATTATGTAATTCTGAGAGATTTTTCAGGACAAACAGCCATTTATCAAAATGTGTTTCTAACTGGTCTAAGCTTTTAGTAAATTTTGGCAACTCAATGTAAATAAATTTAAGTTTGTCATAAAACACCTGACAATCCTGATTTTTTAGCTCTACGGTATGTAGGATTGTCTTATCGTCTTTATGGTCGTCAAAAACAAAATCTAAGACACCGACAGTATAAACCGCCTTTAACTGATAATCCCAATCACCTTTTTGCGCTTGTTCTTGGATTGGAAATGTGGAATAGTAAACACTTCTATCCTTAAAGAAGTTTTGTTTGGCTTTTTGAATCTCAACTATAAAACGTTCCCCGGTTTTAGATTGACAATAGATGTCAAAAATTCCTTTGCGGTCTAGAGGAGTGTTTCCTAAATTTTCCGTATTCTTGAAGGTGACATCTTCAATGTGATGACGGGGTGGTAAAAGGGTGTTTAAAAAATCAATAAGTAGCCCTTTATTTGGCTCAGTACCAAAGACACGCTTAAAGCCAAAATCGGTGAGTAAACTAATGTACTTATCTTTGAGTGGATAGGCCATGACACTGCTAGAGCAATCGCCCCATTGATGCTCATGTATGAATGGATTTATTTGATTAAATTATACTATGTTTTTAAGAAATTTGCAATTTTAAAACCTAGTATATAAACAGTTTTATTGAAGTAAATAAAAACTAAAAAAACTGTAAAAAATATCGGAAAAATTATAATTAACTGAAAAATTAAGTTATTCTAACTCCTGACTCCTAACTCCTGACTCCTGACTCCTGACTTCTTCAGGTATAGTGTTTATGATAGTTATCAAGTACATCTAAACTTTATTCCCTGTTCCCTGTTCCCTACTCCCTACTCCCTACTCCCTATTCCCCTTAACGATGAGCAACGCCAAGTATTGGAAACCAGTTTACCAACTCTTTAACCCAGAGCAACCCCTGACCACACCAGAGGAAATGAAAGATTTTTATATCCAGCGAGAGGATAGTCCAGTAGAAAATTTAATCGCTATTCTGGAAATGGAAGATGAACCAGCTAAGTTTTTATTAGCTGGTCATCGGGGCAGTGGAAAAACAACGGAATTGCGACGAATTGAACAGGAGCTAGCAGAAAACTATGCCGTAATCTGGGTTGATACGGCAACAGCTCTTGACCGCTATAACATTGGTTATGCTGAGGTGGTGGTGTTGATTGGGATGGAGGTTTGTCGCCAAGCCATTAAACCAGGCTGGTGGTCAAATCGGGATCAGGACTTACTGGATGATTTAGAAAATAGCCTCACAACAGTAATTTATCAAGATAAAGAAACGGAGACTGAACAGTTAGAGTTACCAGAGGTTTTAAAAAAATTGGGGTTAATTCTGAAACGGGGATTAACTCGGGAAATGACTAAAAGCCTTAACATTCGTCCTGCTGTTAGTGACATCATTGCCCGGGTCAACGATATTATCAAAGCTGCTGAGAAAGACCGCAACCAAAAATTATTAGTGATTGTAGATGGTCTCGATCGCCATGATTATATTACCGCTCTGGAAATGTTTGCTAGTCCGCTGCTGACAGAATTAGAGTGTCATATCATCTACACCATTCCAATTTCCTTACGATATTCCCCTAGCTTTCGGCAACCCATGGAAAGCTTCCAATGTTTGGATTTGTATAATTTGCCTGTATTTGAATGCGATTGGCCTACGGCCACGCTACGCGATCGCAATTCTGGTCCCACCTCAACCCCTAACAAACATGGTCGATATATCTTGAAGTCTGTGATTACCAAACGATTAGCTAAAATTAACGAAACAGACCTATTCACTCCCGATGCCCTAGAGCTATTATCTGAAAAGAGTGGTGGTGTGATCCGGGATTTAATCCGACTAGCGCGCACGGCTTGTCAGGTCGCCCTGAAGAAAAAAAAGGAATATGTAGACACAACCATTGCTAAGGAGGCGATTCAAGAAGAACGCAAAGCCTATACTATCAATGACTATCATTTTCCGGAATTGGCTACTGTTCACGAAACTGGTCGCTTAACTACCAATACCCATCATTTGCCCAAGCAAGGGGAAGTGGTGATTTGTGATGAACTTTTACAAAATAAGTATGTCTTAGGGTATTACGGTGACCATACCTGGTTTGATGTCCATCCAATTATTATTGAAGACTTGGAACAGTGGCAAGGGAGTCAGAATTCAGCTGTAAGCTCTTAGGTTTTAGGTAAGCATTGAGCTATAGCAATTCTACGACTTGTGAGGTACAAATTTATGGTTTTTAGGGAGCAGGGAGCAGGGAGCAGGGAGCAGGGAGCAGGGAAGAGGAACCCACCCCTAACCCCTCCCAGGAGGGGAAGAGGGAAGAGGTAAAAAATAATGTGTACCTCATCAGTCCTAGAAACGCTAGATCAGCTTATGTGCTACGCACACGCGTGCGCGTTGATCTGGAACTATTAAATTCTCTAGTTCTAGGTTTATTTTAAGCTGTTCGCGTAGCTTGAGCTGTCTAGGTTTTGGGTTTTGTTAGAATGAAACAGCCCTGCTTAAAAAGGGGGGAAGGGCATGGGTAATGGGGAATGGAAGCAATGACACAGACACTCTCAAAACCAAAAGACCAACGGCTGATTCACTCTGGGATGAATTGGCAACAATTCAAATTACTGGAACAGAGCTTTGCCGATTCACCAGGAATACGGTTATTCTACTACGGAGGAGAAGTAGAAATCTTGGCAGTTTCTCAAGACCACGAAACCTTTAGCCGCTTGATCGGGATTCTGTTAGCTATCTACTTTGAAGAAAAGGGAATTGAGTTCACCCCTACAGGAAGCTTTACCCAAGAAAAACCAGGGGTAGCCTCAGCACAAGCGGATGAGTCTTATTGTATCGGAAAGCCAAAGAAAATTCCAGACTTATCTATCGAAGTGGTTTTTACCAGTGGTAATCTCTCCAAACTCAATCGCTATCGGGAGTTGGGTGTACCTGAAGTCTGGTTCTGGGAAGATGGTCTATTTACCTTACATCATCTCAGAGCAGACGGTTACGAACGAATTTATACCTCAGAGGTGTTACCAGACCTAGATATGGAGTTGTTAACTAGGTCTGTAGTAAAGTTAGGGAATAGGGAATAGGGAATAGGGAATAGGGAATTTAGAATTTAGAATTTAGAATTTAGAATTTAGAATTGATAGGGTTTATTGCATCTATTATGAGGTACTCTTCTCAACCTCATAAATCCAATAAATTAACGATTTTTGTGAATATTAATCCTCCCTCCCACACTCCCCATATCCCCATCTTCCCTCTCTCACTCAATACTCACCCATGGCAACAGCCCCTGACCCATTGACGCCTGCTGACCATAATGAGCTGGATAGCTTAGTCACCACTCTCGCACTATCCAGTGGCACCACAATTATTTTTGCTATTGCTCCCGAAAGTGGTCCCAACCATCCGGTGGTGGAGCAGTTTAACTCTGTTGTTAATCAAGAAGCCTTGAGTGACCAAGGGTTTCAGCTTCGCAACTGTTTCTATAGTGACGAGTCTTTAATTAATTTTCTCTACGGTCTTAATTCCCTCGATCAAGAGACCTCCGTCAAAACTCCTGCTCCGAGTCGTCCTCTGATCATGGCCTTCGGGATTGAGCAGTTGGACACACCTCGTCGCATCAATGAGCTAAAACGACTGAATGTCGGTAGAGAATCCCTGTTTGAGCGAGACATGGTATTGATGTTTTGGCTCAATAAATCACAATTTTTGGATGAGTTTCGCTTGCGGGCTCCGGATTTCTGGGATTGGCGGGAGCAGATTGTGGAATTTCAAACCCATCCCCCCCTGGCACCGTTATTTTATCCCTATCTGGAGTGGTTAATTGCCCAGAATTCTTATGTCAAGTTTAGTGGCGTGATGCAGGTGCAGCGCCAAGTCGATATTTTCCTCGATCAGGTCTATATTTCCCTGAAGGCTGAACGTCAAAAGCTGGTGGTTGATACCTCCGATGCTAGGCATTTATCTAAAGCTCATTTATCTAGCCCTTCGATGCGGATAGATCAGTTGGAAAGGATAACTCAGGATATCGATAGTTCTAGCAGTACTAAAACTATTCCGGAAAAGGTTGATTTAGCCAAAGCCATACAGGATAGTCAGTATACCGTGATTTTGGGAGACCCTGGTGCTGGGAAAACGACCCTGCTTAAATATCTAGCGCTCCATTTTGCCACTGCTCAACGGGATGAGCAGGAAACGGTATTGGCTGGGGAGGCTAAGGAGAATTTGGGGCAAACTCGCTTACCGGTGTTCTTTCGGATTGCTGACTATGCGGAACGGTTGGCAACCCAATCCGACTTGAGCTTGCAACAGTTTCTTAGGGAATTCTCTGAGCAGTGGCAAAGTGAATTTACAAATAAGACTGATACAGAACTGAGCAATAGCCCCCTAAATCCCCCAATTCTGGGGGACTTTGATAGCATTTCCCCCCAAGATTGGGGGGTTAGGGGGGCAAAACCAAGTCAACTTTGTAGATCCGATAATACTACAACCATTTTTGAGCATTTGCGTCACAAACTCGATAATGGTAAATGTCTGGTGCTGTTGGATGGCTTGGATGAGGTGTTTAATCAGGAAATACGCCAACAGATAGTTAAGCAAATTGAAGAGTTTGTTAACGAATTCCCCAATAACAAGTTTGTGATTACTAGTCGGATTGCTGGCTATCGGGAGGTTAAATTAAGCCAACGCTTTTCCCATTTCACAATTACTGAAATGGAACCGGAACAGGTGGAGCGCTTTCTAGACCGATGGTGTCTAGCGGTCGAGAAAGCTCAAAGACCAGATGCGAGTGAATACTATTGGCAGCAGGAAGCGGATCATCAAAGTGGGGAACTTAAGGAGGCGATCGCAGCCAGTGAGGGAGTCAAGCGTATGACTGGCAATCCCTTATTGTTAACGATTTTGGCATTAATTCACCGCAATGGCTCTCGCTTGCCCAATCAACGGGTAAAACTCTATGAATTAGCGGTCCAGACCTTGACCGAAGATTGGCAATTGAGCAAAAAATTGCCTGGTGTTGAGACCGTAGTGCTCAAAGAAAGTCAGGTGATGGCACTGTTGGCTCCCTTGGCTTACTGGATGCATGAACACAAACCCTCGGGATTAGTCAGTGAAGCAGAGGTTAGGGAAAAACTAGCCGAAATCCATGGGGAGTTGAATGATGAAGACCCGGATTCCCAGAGCGTGCAGTCGCAAATTAATGATTTTTTGCGCAGGGTCAGGGAAACAACCGGTTTGTTTGTGGAACGTGCCCCTGGTAGTTATGGGTTTATGCATCTGACCTTTGAAGCATATTTTGCCGCTCGGTATATTGCGGATAATGATGTTAGTGAGATTCTCGATATTATTAATCAGCATCGATATGAAGCCCGTTGGCATGAACCAATTTTGTTGGCCTTAGGGTATTTGGGGAGTGAGAATCCCAGACGGATTAATAAGTTAGTTCCAAAATTGTTTAAACCCTTAGATCACTATCAGCCTAGGATTGACTATGGGGAAATTAAGCTTAGAAAAACATCATCAAAGGGCGTTGGTGATTCTAAGTATGATTTTGCCCCCCTAGCCCCCCAGCGAGGGATTTAGGGGGCTTGAGCAAAACCAAACAATGGCGCATTCATACTTCAATTCAGCAACGCCCATCAAAAGATGTGGTTTTAGTGTGGCCAGTCTTAGGGGAAGATTCAACAGTTTCATATCAGGAGTCGCCATCGGTATTGCAGGATTTACTGTTTGCCGGTAAAGTTTTAGCTGATGTTGATGTCAACAGCAAGATTCGAGCTAGGGTGATTCAGCAGTTAGTCTGGACTTACTTGGGGTTAGATGAAGACTTTGAACATGAAACGATTAAGAAATTGTTGACCAGGCTACGGGAGATTGAAAGGTTTAATCAGAAGGATGAAGTAATAAAGTTTCTCCAAGAAGCGGCTAATACTATAAAGGTAAGTGAAGAGCAATGGGTAAAGACTCAGTTAGCAAGTTTATACGTAGCGTGTGGTCAAGCTGGAGAAACCTTAGTTACTAGTGTAAATGAATTTGTTCAACAGCTAGTTAACCAAGCAGAGCCTAAGCTATTCACTAATCTGATCGATTTGGTGAGAGAGCTAGGGGAAGAGATGACCCCAGCTTTGGAAGCAACCAGACAACATCCGATTCGGGATCAGGCAAGTCAAGAAGCCATAGAATTTGTGACAGCATTGTCTTACCTCCGCCCGGATAAGTATGATCAGGCGATTGGGATTTTAGAGGAGATTTATCAAGAGCCAGATAGTCCCATCAATGCTGACATTGCTTGGGCAATAGCTACATGTTACTACAAAAAGAAGGAATATGATAAAGCGATCACATACTACCAACAAAGCCGTGACCTTAATCAGCAGTTGGGTAACCAAAAGAATGTAACAGCGTTGTGGTCCTGGCTAGCTGATTGTTATCGAAACTGGGGTCAATATCAGGAAGCGGTCGATTGTCAACTCAAAGACTTAGCCATCCGTCAGCAGCTCGATGACCAACCAAGAATAGCATTAGCCTACAATCAGCTAGGTAGAATTTATCAAGCTTGGCATAAGTACGATGAAGCGATCGCATCCTACCAAAAAAGCCGTAATCTTTATCACCAGTTGGATAACCAAAATAATGTCGCCAATCAGTGGTCTTGGCTAGCTGATTGTGATAGAGAATTGGGCAGATATAAGCAAGCTATTGATTGTCAACTCCAAACCTTAGCCATTCGTGAGCAGCTTGATGACCAATCAGATATAGCAAATGCCTACAATCAGCTCGGTAGAATCTATCAAACTTGGGCTAAGTATGATCAAGCGATACCATACTACCAAGAAAGCCGTGACCTTTATCAGCAGTTGGATTTACAACAAGATGTAGCCAATCAGTGGTCTTGGCTAGCTGCTTGTTATCGAGACTGGGGCAGATATCAGCAAGCTGTCGATTGTCAACTCAAAACCTTAGACATCCGTCAGCAGCTTAATGACCAATCACTAATAGCATTAGCCTACTATCAGCTCGGTATAATCTATCAAGCTTGGGCTAAGTATGAAAATGCGATCGCATCCTACCAACAAAGTCGTGACCTCTATCACCAGTTGGATAAACAGAAAGATGTCGCGGATTCATGGTATTGGCTAGCTGATTGTTATCGAAACTGGGGCAAATATCAGCAAGCTGTTGATTATCAGCTCAAAACCTTAGCCATCCGTCAACAGCTTGATGACCAACCAAGAATAGCATTAGCCTACTATCAACTCGGTAGAATCTATCAGGATTGGTGTAAGTATGACCAAGCGATCGCATACCACCAACAAAGCCGTGGCCTTTATCAGCAGTTGGATTTACAAAATAATGTCGCCAATCAGTGGAATTGGCTAGCTAATTGTTATCTAGAATTAGGTGATTACACCAAAGCCATTGACTATTACCAGCAAAGTCTAAATTTGCATCAACAACTCGGTCAAAATGAAAAGATTGCTAATCGGTATCGAAAAATTGGTAACAGCCAACGCCTCCTAGCCAGAAATACTCCAGACACAACCCAAGCCCTCCACTTACTCAGCCAAGGGGAGCAAAATATTCGTCAAGCTATCGAAATTAGTAAAGCCAACGACTACAAAGCCAACCTAGCCTACGACTATACCGCTCTTGGCTTACTCTCTTCAGAACGCTTGCGCCGATTACCCTCCAACCACCCTACTCTACCGGAACAGATTGAGCAATTTGAAACCAACTACACCATAGGCTTAACCTTACTTTCAGAACTTGGAAAAATTGTCGATAGGGCAGAAGAAATTCTAGATATCTCCCGGGCTTACCTAGAGGTTAATGTCTTAGAAAACCTTGACCGAGCGGAAGCAATAGCCTGGGAATCCCTACAGGTTTTCCTAGACTACAACCGTCGGAAACTAGAAGCCTCTGCTCGCCAGCTCTTAGGAGAAATTTACTTGCGTCGTGTTGAGGGTAATCAACCCAATGCTAACGCAATGGCTTACCAATTTTTTACTGAAAGTTTAGAGATTTATCGGAGTCTAGATATTCAGGGGAAAGTGATAGAATTGGAGCAACAGTTAAAAGGAGTAGGGAGTAGGGAGTAGGGAATCGGGAATCGGGAATCGGGAATCGGGAATCGGGAATCGGGAATCGGGAATCGGGAGTAGTGATAATCTTTGACTATTTCAGTACTACGGCGGTTTGCATACTATCAGGTACACATTGTTTCTCCTCTTCCTACTTCCCTGCTCCGAAGTCCCTGCTCCCTGTTCCCTCTTATCTGTTCCCTGCTCCGAAGTCCCTACTCCCTACTCCCTACTCCCTAATCCCTAACTATGAAGAGAGTTGCAGTATTTGGCAATTCTGGCGCTGGAAAATCTACCCTCAGCAAACGTTTAGCCGAAATAACTGGATTACCCCTGGTAAACCTCGATCTCATGCAATATAGACCGGGCGGTGATCAGGTGTCCCATGCCGAGTTCAAAGCCGCCCATGATCACCTCTTGCAACAGGAGCAATGGATCGTTGATGGATTTGGCTCACTCGATACCGTGTGGCAACGGCTAGATGTAGCCGATACCCTGATCTATCTGGATATGGCTGTGCTGCGACATTACTGGTGGGTCACAAAGCGATTTGTTAAAGGTCTTTGGGTGCCACCGGAAGGCTGGCCTGAAAATAGTCCCCTAGTACAAGGCACACTGAATTCCTATAACACGGTCTGGTTGTGTCATAAAAAGCTAACGCCCAAATACCGGACTTATGTGGAAGCGGCTAAAGCCACAAAGCAGGTTTACCATTTGCGATCGCCCCAAGAGGTAAAGCATTTTTGGCAAACTATGGTTACAGAATTTGAAGGGTAGGTGAATGATTACCTTTGTATATAGCAATTATACGACTTGTGAGGTACAAATTTTGGGTTTTTAGGGAGCAGGGAGCAGGGAGCAGGGAGCAGGGAGCAGGGAGCAGGGAGCAGGGAGCAGGGAAGAGGTAAGAGGTAAAAAATAATGTGTACCTCATAGCTACGATAAACGCTATCAAATTCACTGTATTAACTTATGTAAAGTTGCCAAAAGTATCTCTGCTCCCTGTTCCCTATTTCAACAGTTAATTTTACGTTTGTCCGACTACTTAACTAACCAATCTACCCCTAACTCTTATGATGGAGCGTTCCCCTCAAGTTATTCCTCCCCAAATTACCGATATTAAAGCTAGACAAGATTTTTTAAAGTTACTTGTTGAGCGAATGCAACAAAACCCTATTCCTTCTGCTTCTCCTAAGTTTACACGAGATATGTTGCATGAACATAGTTAAAAGCTTAAATAATTTATACACATCTTCAATTCTCTCTAACAACAATCAGCAAACCGCCATAAGCTGATAGCTGATACTGATAGCTGATACTGATAGCTGATAGCTGAATACTTACTTGTTACCCCCTCAGCTAAAATTGAAATAGCGACTATAGAAGAGCAGGAGATGGAGTCATGATTTATGAAGTTATCCTCAGTAGAGAAAACGATAAATATATTGCTCGTGCCAAAGAATGGCCGGAAGTCATGGTTGTAGAAAATAGCCGTGATGCTGCCATCAATCAGCTTAAAGCTCAACTACTTGACTATCTAACTAATCAGGTTGAAGTAGTTGAAGTTGACATTCCACTACTAGGCAAGACAGGAAATCCTTGGCTGGATAAATTTGGATGGTTTAAGGATGACCCGACTTTTGACGATCTACAGGATGAAATTGCTGCCTATCGGCAAGAAATCGATCAATAGATATTGATTTTTCCAATTCTATCCCCTGATTGTCTATAGCGTTGATCATAGCTATGAGGTACAAAAGATTTTGTCACTCTTGCCTCTTGCCTCTTGCCTTTTGCCTCTTGCCTCTTGCCTCTTGCCTGCTCCCTGCTCCCTGCTCCCTGCTCCCTACTCCCTTATTTGCAATACCCGACTAGCATTAAGAATCGCCAACAGAGCCACTCCCATATCGGCAAATACAGCTTCCCAGAGAGTTGCTACCCCCATGGCACCCAGGGCAATAAAGACGACTTTCACTGCCAAAGCAATAATAATATTTTGCCAAACAATACCTAGGGTTCGGCGGGCGATGGCGATCGCTTCTGCTACTTTAGAAGGAGCATCGGTCATAATTACCACGTCGGCGGTTTCGATAGCAGCATCTGAGCCTAATCCCCCCATAGCTATGCCCACATCAGCACGAGCAATTACTGGTGCGTCGTTGATGCCATCTCCTACAAATGCGGTTTTATGGTTAGTTTGGTTTACTGCTGTGAGGATCTTCTCTAAAGCATTCACCTTATCCTCTGGTAAAAGTTCGGCTTCAAAATCATCTATCCCTAGCCTTCGAGCGATAGTATTAGCTATGGTTTGACTGTCTCCTGTCAGCATCACAGTTTTAATCTGCTGTTGGTGCAGTGCTTGGATGGCATTGATGGCATCTTCTTTGAGTTCATCGGCAATTAAGATACGCCCACTGTATTCACCATCCACAGCTAAGTGAGCTACCGTACTATCAGCCACACTGACATGATGGGAAATCCCCTCTCGATGGAGTAAGCGATCGTTTCCTGCGATGACAACTTTTCCATCAATTTGGGCGAGAATACCGTGTCCCGCAATTTCTTGATAATTTTCAACCTTAGAACTGTCAATGGGTTTGCCATGAGCTTGTCGAATCGATTGCGCGACGGGATGATTTGACCCAGATTCTACATGAGCAGCTAATTCTAGTAATTGCTCTTGACTCAAACCATTGTGGGTAATAATATCGGTGACTCGAAAGTTTCCTTTAGTAAGGGTGCCAGTTTTATCAAAGACGACGGTTTTCACCTGAGTTAAGGCATCTAAAAACGTAGACCCTTTAATCAAAATACCGCGCTTGGCTGCCCCTCCAATACCGCCAAAATAGCCCAGAGGAATACTAATGACCAATCCACAGGGACAGGAAATCACCAACAGCACCAAGGCTCGATAAGTCCAGGTGCTTGGGCTTGCTCCGGAAATTAGTAAAGGTGGTAACAGGGCAACGGCTAGGGAAAGAAATACCACAACGGGTGTATAGTAGCGGGCAAAGCGAGTAATAAACTTTTCCGTGTCGGCTTTTTTGCTTCTGGCGTTTTCCACCAAGTCCAAAATTCTGGCAATGGAAGACTCGTCAAAGGGCTTAGTAACGCGAATGGTTAGCCCTCCAGACTGGTTAATCATCCCTGCTAACACCAGATCTCCTGTTACAACGGTACGGGGGACTGATTCTCCTGTGAGGGCAGAGGTATCCAGTTGGGAAGTTCCCTCAATAATCTCACCGTCCAGGGGAACTTTCTCCCCAGGGCGTACCCGAATCATTTCCCCAACAGCAACTTGATCAGGGGAAACAGTTTTTATCTCGCCGTTAACTAGCAGATTAGCAGTATCGGGACGCACTTCCAGCAAGGCTCGAATCGAACGACGCGATCGCCCCACCGCAGACCCTTGTACCAATTCCCCCAGCTGGTAAAACAACATCACCCCCACTGCTTCCGGTAGTTCGTGAATAGCGATCGCGCCTATGGTGGCAATGGTCATCAAAAAGTTTTCGTCAAAAATCCGACCCCGCAGGATATTTCGCCCCGCAGTGGTTAGCACTCCCCAACCACAGAGTAAGTAAGCAGGAATTAAAACAGCATATTCAGCTATGCCAAAAGGAGTCTGATCTAAACTATCTTGAAAAATCAGTCCGATTAACAAAAGAGGAGTAGCGATCGCGACCGCTCTTAACTCGCGCCACAAGTTAAATTCATTCTTTCCTTGACTGTTCCCGCAGCAGTCATCATGGGTAGTCACCTCCTGTGCTTGACTGTTTCCGCAGCAGTCATCATGGGTAGTCACCTCCTGTGCTTGACTGTTTCCGCAGCAGTCATCATGGGTAGTCACCTCCTGTGCTTGACTGTTCCCGCAGCAGTCATCATGGGTAGTCACCTCAGCAACCGCTTTAACGGAATGCCCAGAATTGCAGCAGTCTTGATGATGGTGTTGTGCCATAGCAATACCTAACGAAAATCTCCTGAATATCTGAAAGACTATTCAGACAAAAGATTATTCAAATTATATAGTAAGCAGCTGTGCAAAATAAATTATTTACAAATTTTTACATAATTATGAGGTACAATTTTTTTTTATTTGTTCCCATATACCATGCTTAATAGTCCCTAAAACCCAGAAATATGTACCTCACATATTTAAAATTATCTGGCTGTATTGTAAATACTGTTACAAGTATTTAAGTAGATAGACTTATTTATAGGGTTTATCATAGCTATGAGGTACACAAGATTTTTTCCCTCTTGCCTCTTGCCTCTTGCCTTCCCCTCCTGGGAGGGGTTAGGGGTGGGTTCCTCTTGCCTCTTGCCTCTTGCCTCTTGCCTGCTCCCTGCTCCCTAAAACCTAAATATTTGTACCTCAAAAGTTGTAGATTTGCTATATATCTGCTGAATAATCAACTTTGATCAAGGTGTTGAGCTACCTCTCGATATAAAGTCACAATATGTTCATCGGCAAGACTGTAGTAAACGTTGCGACCTTGACGGCGATATTTTACTAGTTTTTGCGATCGCAAAACTCTTAACTGATGAGATACTGCCGATTCCCCCATTTTTACTATCGCTGCTAAGTCGCAGACACAAAGCTCTTGCTGTGCGAGTGCTGAAAGCAACTTTAGCCGATGGGGGTCGGAAAGAACGCTAAAAAACTCTGCCATCTGTTGGGCTTTTTCCGTTGCTAGAACCTTACTCTGGACCTGCCACACATTATCTAGATGAACTACGGACTCATCACAGCTTGGAGCATCAGAAGAGTAGACAGTTGGTTTATTTAACGAACTAGAATCAGCCATGATGAATTATATTTACTATTTAATCTATATAGCAATGCTAAATCATTTGTAAAATCAGCAAAATCTGGGATTATTGCTGGGCAAGGGTTTTAGCGTTCACTTTGGCCAATATATTTCACGAATCATATAGGACTGCTATAGATCTATAATACTATAGCGTTTCTCGAAGTTATGAGGTACAGTTTTCTTTTACGTTGATTCCCTGTTAAGTGCGCTCTTACCATTAAGAATTAAATTCGCCACGGATCTCACCTAATAGTTCCAGATTAATCAGAACTGAAAGTCTGGGGAAAATTCCATGACTCGTGGCACAGGCTTAGAACCTGGGATGAATTAGCTGATAGCTGATAGCTGATAGCTGAATACTTACAAAAAAATAGCCGCAGAAATACTATCCACGGCTATAAAATGACCTTATCTGATTCCGTTTTCAACCCGATCGGGACCTACTCCCATGGGAGCAGACTCGATGGTTTTGCCAGGGGGCAAAGCCCCCCAGAAAGTTAATCCGTTAACCCAGGAACGGTCGATGCCCGGTATTATCCGGGGCACCTCCGATTCAGAACCGTGCATGAAAGTTTCCCCTCACACGGCTCCTAGGTATCCTCTCCTTTCGGAGTGCTCCAGTGTATCTGTTGATGGCAG